>NZ_JBQGAN010000009.1:0-142329 GCF_056542865.1 Ruegeria sp. AA6 | reverse complement strand
TTTGGGAGCGCGTTTGCCAAGGCGCCGGTAACCCAAACAGTGGACGACTTTTGCTCCGCCCAATGGCAGACTTTCTCACCGCCGTTGACACCGTAGTTCTCAACAAGGTTTTCGAAGTGACCTGCGAAGTGATGCATCTTGAAATCCGACCCTAACGAAGCGATCCCAATTTGGTTTGTTTGATGTACTTTTCTTAATGAACTGGAAGAGAACTACCAACCTTTAGGCACCAGTTAAAAGTCATGGATTCACTGCAACCCGCGGGAGGAGCTACTATGGCTTTCTTAGACAAAACAGTTCGCAATAACTTTTGGAGCGCCGTTTTTGCCTCGCCAGAAGAAAAGCTTAGGAGACGTCAAAGAAAAGAACTGGCGCGAAGGAAGCAACGAGAGGCTGACGTTCAAGTCGCAAAAGACCTTAGAGAAACCGGTCAATGCGCTGACCAAATTCAGGACCCCTTTTTCTACCGCCACTACTACTATTGACACATCAGTATGATAGCGCCGTGGGAATTCGCTATTAGTCCATAAACTTACGCCTAGCTTCAACGGCGATATGGTAGCGTTGTTGAAGGTCGGCGATAAGGGCCATCGCGACATGCTTTTCTTTGCTATCCTCAGCCTGACGATAACTGAGCTTGGCCGCTTCTAGCAGCTTCTTTATCTTGAACTCTTCAGGCAAAGCACCCGCCTCTGCCATTATTCTGGTCGCCACGGCGTTAGCCATGTCAGTAAAGGCCTCTCCAGAGCGGTCAGGCAATGGTTTGCCTTCTCCTTCCAGTCCTTCAAGCTTCCCCTCCAGGAGCGCTTTCTGAATCTGCCTTTCCACCAAACGGTTTAGTGACTGGGTCATGTTTGCACGCTTGTTACTATGTGGTTGCAATAAACGGATCAGATAATGCGAATAATGCGAGCAGTTGAAAAGCCGACATTTGAAAGACACTGGAAACGGCTGGCTTTTCTCACAATGTTGGCATCGAGCTTTGCTGATGCAGCATGTGCTCCAAGCTTATAGGGAGCCGGTTTCTAACGGAAAGAAAAGGGCGTGTCTCATAAGCCGCCTGAAAATTTTGTTTACCCCTTGGTGGCTTCAGCCGTTGCATCGCAATACAGTTACCCATCGTGAAAGCAGACTGGCAAAACCGGCCCCACCCATAACACCCGACCTGTCTAAGCCGTGGTTTAACCGTCAGGTTGATATCGTGCAAAACTGTTTCCACGTCCCAGTTTGAAATTAATTGTTTCCAATTTGAAAACAAACTGTTTCAATAGATTCCGCAGAGTTAAGGGTTTTCCCCAATGCCGGTCAATCGGCTTCGCTGGCATGGTTATATCGAGAGAACGTCACTACCACTTTGCACACCCCGAGATTGAGGGGCTGGCGATATACCCCCTCGGCCAGCCCCTCGCTCCACCCTCACCTCAAAGCCGATGTGACAATTAGCTCCGATTGTCAGCGGCAGCTTGGTTCAAGTGCACCTCGTTAACCAACTGGGGTACGCTCGCTATTTTCGGGGAGGCGAGAATAAGTAACAATGGAACCCAACGACCACCTTCACTCCTGCTCAGGCCATCCGGGCAGCTTTTCCGGTGCCGGTACGTCGTGACGTTCCAGCCATTCCTTGATTGCAGCCCAATGGTCCTGCGGTTTGGCCGTGTAACGACGGGAAAGCAGGTCCGCGATAGTAATCTCTAGCTGTCGCCACCACTGTAGTTTGAGCTTGAGACCGTGTGCCTTCGCCCAGGCACGTAACGCACCTTGCCAGCCATCTACCGGGCGCGCTTCAAGTTTTTTGTACAAATCAAACGGGATTCGGTTGGGCCATGTCGTCATGCCCTTGGTATGAGGTAGTCAGAGGGAAGCGGCAAGCGCTCCCTATTGCTGAGTTCTGGAACTGCTTATCTCGGACAAAATCCCTACGATGATGCCAATGAACAGGACATAGAGCCCTTCGTTGATAACTTCGCCTGAACCGCTAGCTCCAAAGTAGCGAGATGCCCCGGCTTGGTGGTCTTCCCAAGTGAGCGCGATATAAAATCCCATCGCAGCCTTATATGCTCCGGCCAAGAATAGTACCCAGGCAATAACTTTCCCTAGCTTTGTAAAAATCACTTACTGACCCTTATTATTGATCTAGCCTTACCAGCAGCGCCCGCTCTATTTCCAAATCACGCTCTAATACTGCGCGGCGTTCCTCGTCCGCACACTCGGCTAGCTCGGCTTCGATTTTGGCTATGTAGCGCTCATAGGACGCGCGGACTGCCGACTTCATGATCGCCCCTTAATGTCGTCTCGACCTTTTCCGGAATGATCTCTTAGTCGGTGCAAGGGAAGGCTTTCTGCTGGGATTCAAGGATTAACGAAACAGTATTTTCGTGTCGTTTTTCGGGGTGATCTGCGAGGTACACTTTTACTACATCGACTTGTTGGGCGGCGGTTGCCTCATTTGGCATGCAATACGGGGTTATGGCTGCGGCTATTTCGGCCGAAGATAAGGACTCCATTCCCAAACTCATAACGGCCTCGATGCCGCCATAGTTCAGGCCTTGCAACACGCCGTAGATGTAGAAAAAGCACGATGCTCGTGTATCCGCATTGTCGGTGTTGGTGCAAAACTCATGGAGCGCATTTCCGTCAAATCCAGCAGCGGAAACTTGCAGCGGCAAACAAGCGATTACAGAGCCGAGAAGAAGTTTTTTCATGGTAGAATGTTGCCTAAGTTTACCTACAATAACTTGCCCGCCTGAGCCGTGACTTGGCCGCTGCGGTCTCTAGGTGCCTGTATCGCCCACCGGAATACCGGGCGCAATCCAAAGCGTGTCCTGCGGCAATAACAGCCGCGCCTACGTCCTGCCCGTCGGCGTAGCAAACCCCTACCCATCGGTCATGGGTGCGTTCCCCGTTCAGGTCGCATGAGATGGACTTGCCGCGTAGATAGTTCACCATCCAGCGCTTAGCGTTCTGGCCTGAGCGTGTCCCGAGTTCAGGAGCATCAACGCCGTTTAACCGTACCGGAGTGCCATCGACAACGATTGTGTCAGCGTCTCGGACATGAAGCGTTCCGGCTAAGGCGGAAGTGGCGTGGAAAACGGCTAAGGCAACAAGAAGATACTTCATCAATCAGGGGGTCTTTAGAATGGATTCGTTATTGGGGTAGCCCATACTTGAGCCTCCCCAACTGAACTGGTCCACCGTTATGTTTAGGAAACGGAGGAACAAGAATGGCAAAGGCCCGTTTCTTTCGAGTGTCAAATCCTGAGGACTATTTTGGAGTTGGAGGTCAGAGAAGGAAGTACGTGGGGCATGTCAGGCCTGTCGTTTCGAGGGCAGGAGATGACGTAGACCTGAAACGGCTACGAAAAATCCCGTCAAACCCGAACCCGCAGTAGATTCGAAGAAATGGGTCAGTATTAGGGGTCATGTTTCTTTTTATTATATCCGCCATATACCCCCAACGAGTAAACACAGCTTCATTAAACCTCTACGCGCTAAGAATAAACAGTTCGACTATTCTTGCGCCCGAACACCCGAAAACACTCACTTGCAAGGATAAATCCCAAACGTCGAGCAGCGAATCTAAATTGCGAGCTTTTTGCGCCAGCTAATTGACTGCCGTGGGTAAAAGTGTGGGGAAAATCCGTCAAGAATGGAGATTCCCCCTTATAGTTCAACGTGTTGACGGTTATGTTTGGCGACCCCGGCAGGATTCGAACCTGCAACCTGCCCCTTAGGAGGGGGCTGCTCTATCCAGTTGAGCCACGGGGCCGCGCAAGGCTCTCTGTACCTTGGTTTTTCGGGGTTGTCATGACCTTTGCACAACAGTTGTAAACTGCGCTCTGTTTACGCTACCATCAGGCAAAACAACAACGCAGGTGCCCTCCCGTGACCACTGAAACAAAACGCCCGCTTACTCTTCGCGATGTCTCGGAAGCGTCTGGAGTATCAGAGATGACAGTCAGCCGGGTTTTAAGGAACCGGGGCGATGTGTCCGACGCCACCCGCACCCGTGTTCTGGCGGCCGCGAAAGAGTTGGGATACGTGCCCAACAAGATCGCAGGCGCGCTTGCCTCAAGCCGGGTGAACCTGATCGCAGTGATCATTCCGTCGCTGTCAAACATGGTGTTCCCCGAGGTTCTGACCGGCGTCAACCAGGTGCTGGAGGACACGGAATTGCAGCCGGTGGTTGGCGTTACCGATTACTTGCCCGAGAAAGAAGAAAAGGTGCTGTATGAGATGCTCTCGTGGCGGCCATCAGGCGTGATCATCGCGGGGCTTGAGCATACTGAGGCCGCGCGCGCCATGCTGGATTCTGCGGGTATCCCAGTGGTCGAGATCATGGATACCGACGGCAAGCCGGTGGATGCGATGGTCGGAATCTCTCATCGCCGCGCCGGCCGCGAGATGGCGCAGGCGATCCTGAAGGCCGGCTATGAGCATATTGGCTTCATGGGTACCAAGATGCCGCTGGACCACCGCGCACGGAAGCGTTTCGAGGGGTTCACCGAAGTGTTGGGCAAGAACGGGATCGAGATTGAAGATCGCGAGTTCTATTCCGGTGGCTCCGCTCTGGCCAAGGGGCGTGAGATGACGCAAGCCATGCTAGAGCGATCGCCCGATCTGGATTTCCTATATTATTCCAATGATATGATTGGTGCTGGCGGGCTGTTGTACTTGCTGGAACAAGGCATCGATATTCCAGGTCAAATCGGCTTGGCGGGTTTCAACAATGTCGAGTTGCTGCAAGGCCTGCCGCGTAAATTGGCCACGATGGACGCATGTCGATTGGAGATTGGGCGCCAGGCGGCAGAGATCATCGCCGCACAATTGGCAGACCCGAATGCAGAGGTTGAGACTCGTGTAACTCTGACACCCAAGATCAGTTACGGCGATACGCTGAAACGGCGCTAAGTCGGTGGCTTTGCTACGGCTGGACAACAAGACGGCCCGTGCCCTGTTCATGGACCGTCATGCACTGGCTGAGCAACCTTCGGGTGGGTCCAAAGGCGCTGATCTTCTGAACCTGATCCACCGGCTGGGCTTTGTGCAGCTGGACAGCATCAACACTGTGGCCCGCGCCCATGACATGATCCTGTTTTCGCGCAGACCGTCTTATCGCGCGAAGAACCTCAAACATCTTTACGAGCGCGACAAGGCACTGTTCGAACACTGGACCCATGATGCCGCAGTCATCCCAATGGAGTTCTATCCCCATTGGCATCTGCGGTTTCTGCGCGATGAGGCACTGCTGAAATCCCGCTGGAAGAACTGGCGCCGGGATGGATTCGAACAGCAATTTGCCACCGTCCTGCAGCATATCCGGGACCACGGTCCAGTCTCATCCTCGGATGTGGGAAAGGACGAAAAGAAAGGCTCGGGCGGCTGGTGGGATTGGCACCCGTCAAAAACGGCGTTGGAGTTCTTGTGGCGTTCGGGTGCTTTGACGGTGATTGGCCGCAACGGATTTCAGAAACGCTATGACCTGACCGAACGGGTGATTGATACGCATCTGTGCCCCGGCAACATGACATGCAATCCCGAGGAAACCGTGGATTGGCTGTGCAATGCGGCCTTGGATCGGTTGGGCTTTGCAACACCCGGAGAGCTGGCGGCATTCTGGGATACCGTAAGTGTTAATGAAGCAAAAGCATGGTGCGATCAGGTTCTAAAAAGCGGAAAACTACAGCAAATCGAGATTACCTGCGCCGATGGGCGGGTCCGCAAACTGCTTTCCCGACCCGGCCTAACCGCGACCGAAATACCGCCCCCGACAGGTCGAATCCGGGTACTCAGCCCGTTTGATCCAATGCTGCGCGACCGCAACCGAGCCGAGAGGTTGTTCGGGTTTCACTATCGGATCGAAGTTTTTGTTCCGGCCGCAAAGCGGGCATACGGATACTATGTCTTTCCTCTGCTGGAGGGGGACCGGATGATCGGGCGCATCGACATGAAGGCACACCGTGATCGCGGAGTGCTATGCGTCAACGCTCTGTGGCCCGAGCGATCTGTTCGCTGGTCGGATTCCCGCACCCGGCGACTACAATCGGAATTGGACCGTGTCCGCCGGTTCGCCGGGTTGGATGAAGTAGAATTTGCCAAAGACTGGCTAGAAGGCCCTAAATAGAGCCTAATCGGCCTGGGACAAGGTCAGTTGGATCGGTTGCAAACCGTCAATTCCGCCTTCAATCACATCTCCGGGATGAACGGGGCCGACCCCGGCAGGCGTGCCGGTCAGGATCAAATCCCCGGGGCGCAAATGATAATAACCCGACAAGTGGCTGATGATGTCGTCGATCTTCCAGATCAACTCGCTGAAGGTCGCATCCTGACGAATCTCACCGTTGACGCTCAGGTGAATGCGGAAATCGTCCTGCGGTGACCAATCCGTAGCAGGGGTCAGCGGCGCAAATACGGCCCACCGGATACACCGCATCCTGCCCCTGCACCGGAATTGAAATCGGATCGGGAAGAGGAAACAAACTGTCAGGCATCACAGTCCCTACTACTGTCTAACAGCGCGCATGTTAGGGCAGAAGAGCGTTAGAACAAGCCGCATAATCCGCACAAGATTTTTTGCACTTCTACGGAAAGTTCTAATCCGGTCAAAAATTTGTTAATCTTGCGTTCACAATTTAGGTGTTCTCTCTTTGAAAAGGGATTGAACAGCCCTAAGTTGTACGGGGGCAGAGCGTTATACCAGTGGCAAATCGGGGTGCCACGCGTTCTGACCACCGCTCACAGGTTCGGTGGACCCCCAAGCATCCGCCGAATCAAGATGATGGCCCGTTGCGCCGGTGAGTTGTGCTGGCAAGGTGGGAGGTACTATTTCAGGGAACTAAGGCCAAAGACACGCCCCCACATGTCTTTGCGCCAGACGGCCGACCTTATTTGGTTACGGCCTGTTCTCTGAATCGCGGGCCGGACCGCCGGAAGCTATCCGGCGCAACCGGCCTAGGGCCAGGCATAATATCCAGTACACGTCTGGCCACCCCGCCGGAGACGGCACCAGTCTCTGGCGGGGTGCGAACGTGGGACGTCACGTTTCCAGATCACGCAATTCGTTCAACAGGTCCAACAGGGCCTCATGGCGATCAGGCCCAAGCTTGGTGCGCAAATCTTCGGCCAGATGAATTGTAACCTGAATATTGTCCCGGATAATCTGCTTCCCTTTGTCCGAAATATCGACGATCTGCCGACGCTTGTCGCAAGGATGCGCGTGCCGCAGAATCAGGCCCTTGGCCTCAAGCTTTTGCAGGATACGGGTGAGGCTGGGCAACAACAGGCATGCCCGGTCCGCAATATGGGTTGGCTCTTGCGGCCCTTCCTCATTCAAAACACGCAATACGCGCCATTGCTGTTCGGTTATACCAACATCCGCAAGCATCTTTCGAATGGGCCCCATGACCCGCTCCCGAGCCCGCAGCAACGCAATAGGCAGTGAACGTGACGTCAATGGTACATCATTGGTCATAAGAAATTCTCGCCGAAATCGGCATATTTCGCAACTCAACAATCCGTTTTTCCGCATGATTATTATGATTTAGCTTGAAATTGAAACTCGACAGCTGGTCGCTGGCTCCACCCTAGGCGGCGTGAAATCGAAAGGTAGTTGACCTGGGTTATCAGATGCCCATCACTGTCAGCGGGGGATCGCCCCATGCTGAACGCTGCTGAGGTACCAAATGAAATGGGATGAATTCTCGGGTTGGGGCAAGAAAATCGCCGAATGGGCGCAGGATTATCACCTAACCGTCGGCGACAAACCTGTGCGCGCCCGGACCGAGCCGGGAGACATTTTGAACGCCCTGCCCGCCCATCCGCCGGTACAGGCACAGGCGATGGAAGATATCTTTAACGATTTCGAAGAGATCGTGATGCCGGGTATCACTCATTGGCAGCATCCCCGTTTCTTTGCCTATTTCAACTCGAACGCCTCTGCGCCGTCGGTTCTGGCCGAGTTTCTGGCCAGCGCCATCGCGCCGCAATGTATGCTGTGGCAAACCTCTCCGGCGGCGACCGAGATGGAAACGCGGATGATGGACTGGTTGCGGCAGGCGCTGGATCTGCCCGATGGGTTCGCAGGGGTCATACAGGATTCCGCATCCTCCGCAACGCTTGCTGCGGTGCTGACCATGCGGGAAAAAGCCTTGCACTGGCGGGGCAATCAACAGGGGTTGTTCGGGCAGAAACCGCTGCGTGTCTATTGTTCGGCCGAAGTGCATACCTCGGTGGATCGCGCCATTTGGGTTGCCGGGATTGGGCAGGACAATCTGGTCCGCATCCCGATCAAAGGCGACTGGCGCGGGATGGACCCAGCGGCGCTTGAAACCGCGATTCAGGCTGATTTAGACTCTGGTTTGCAGCCAGCGGGTGTTATTCTGTGCGTCGGCGGAACCGGCACTGGCGCGACTGATCCGGTGGATGAATGCCTGGCAATCGCGCAGAAATACGGGCTCTATACCCATGTAGATGCAGCCTGGGCCGGATCGGCGATGATCTGTCCGGAGTATCGGCACTACTGGCCCGGTGTGGGGCAAGCCGACAGCATCGTGTTCAACCCGCATAAATGGCTGGGTGTGCAGTTCGACTGCTGCGCCCATTTCCTGAAAGACCCCGACGATCTGGTGCAGACGCTGGCGATCAGCCCGGAATACCTCAAGACCCATGGCAAAGACGGGATCATCAACTACTCGGAGTGGTCGGTGCCTCTGGGCCGTCGGTTCCGGGCGCTGAAGCTCTGGTTCGTGATGCGGGCCTATGGGCTGGAGGGGCTGCGTGAACGGCTGCGCAACCATGTGAACTGGTCCGTCGATCTGCATGACCAGTTGGCGGTGGAACCGGATTTCCAAATCATTACGCCGCCGATGTGGTCGCTCTGGACCTTTCGCTATGCGCCTGACCGTTCCGCCGATCTTGATGAGCTAAATCTCAGACTGGTCAATGCGATCAACGATGATGGCCGTATCTATTTGACGCAAACGCGTGTCGACGGCGATCTGGTCATCCGATTTCAAGCCGGTCAGTTCGAAACCACCGAGGATGACGTTCGCATGGCTTATGACGTAATCACCGAAATCGCCCGTTCCTTAACCTAGAGGTTCCGATATGCCCGCGCCCAAAAACACGTTCAAACAGGCTCTAGTAAAAGGGGATCGCTTAATCGGCTGCTGGAGCAGTTTTGGTGAAGCCGTTACAGCCGAGATTATGGGCACTGCCGGGTTTGACTGGCTGGTTATTGACGGTGAACACACGCCGAACGACATCCGGTCGATCCGGGATCAGCTAGTCGCATTGGCGGCAAGTCGCACGCATCCGGTGGTGCGGGTGCCCGTCGGCGATACGGCGCTGATCAAAATGGTGCTGGATATTGGTGCCCAGACCATTCTGGTGCCAATGGTCAACAGCGCCGAACAGGCGAGAGAGCTAGTGCGCGCCTGCCGTTATCCGCCGGAAGGAGTGCGTGGGGTCGGAGCCGGGGCGGCACGCGCCACCGGCTACGGGTCGGCCAGCGACTACATCCAGACTGTGGACGAACAGATCTGCCTGTTGGTTCAGGTGGAAAACCGCGCCGGACTGGCTGCACTGGACGACATACTGACTGTCGAGGGCGTGGATGGCGTATTCATCGGCCCGGCGGACCTGTCCACCGATATGGGCTATCAAGGCAATAGCGCGGCACCCGAGGTGCGCGCCACCATTGCAGATGCCATTGCGCGGATCAAAGCAGCAGGCAAGGCCCCCGGCGTCCTGGGCACCAATGACGAGGCGCGTCAGGCTTATATGGACATGGGCGCGCAGTTTCTGGCTGTTGGGATCGACGTGATGTTGCTGACCCAATCCGCTCGGGCGCTGGCGGCCAAATGGAAAGCGAAATAGCTTAGCCCTGCATCGACGCGGCGGCCTGCGCATAACCGCCCGAGGCCCCGTCGACGAAATGCACATGATCGTCCCGGGTGGCCGACGGCACAAAGCAGGTCATCATCGCCTCATCCTGCGCATGCAACCCATAGCGGACCTTACCCTGCCCGCGCGCCTGTTCCAGTATCAGCTGAATCTGTGAAAGGGTAACCGGATCACAATCCAACGTCATTTTCAGACCGTCGTCGAATTTGCGGAAATCGGCGTTGCGGCTGACCATGTGCTTGTAATGTTCAGGGTCAAATTGGCCCATTCGCTTGCCAGTCTTGAACAACAAGGCGATCAGCAGGTTTTGCCCCAGCAGCTTCATTTTCTGCGCAAACAGGTTACCCCCAGCCCGCGACACGTGCGCGTCGAGTGTCGTGTCCGGCGGCGGCCAACTAATCGGTGGGCCGTTTTCGGGCACTGGGTGACCCGCACGGTCCAGTTGCTCTGCCGCAGTCAGAACCGACTGGGCCAGATCGGAAAAATCGCTCTCGGTCGCCTTGGGCGTTGGCTGCACCACCACCGACACGATCTTACCGTGCTTTGCCCTGCTGTTGGACCAGCGACAGGACAACCCGGTCAGATCGGGCTGCGCACCGGGTTCGGAAGGGGTGATTTCAAACTGCCCCTCTTTCATCTGCGCTTCGGCCCAGGCCAGCCCGCCACCCGAGAACATGGCGTAATCCACACCGTCCGATGGCGCGTATCGCGCGACACGCAAATCTTTACCCGCCTGCCGAAGTTCGGACACCGGTACCAAGGCCCCGCGCAACGTGATCGCGAACTCTTCATCTGCCCAGCGCCGCAGATCAGCCAGTACCTTCCTGGCCGTATCAACCGCGCCTGCGGGAATGGCAAATCCTGCGCCGTCGCCACCAAAGACATAGGGAAACTCCTGCCCCTTCAGCGCGTTGATCATGGTCGAGATCACTGCCGCGCCAACCATGTTGACGGTTTTATAGCGCCCTTTGGCAATTTCTCCGGTGGAATCAACGATATCTGCCACGCCCAGCGCCCAGTCATCGGGTACAGCAGCAAACCGGCTGGGTTGAGCCAGCCGAGTAAAGTCCCGCTGCAAGGGCAGGTTTTCATAAAATGCGGCCTGTGCGTCTTTCATCGGTACCTCGGGGCGGTGTGTCAGCGTTAAGGTAGCCCGATTGTGTTCTCTGTCCGGTGAAAACAGTATAGCACACGCGCTTGTGCATGGCACTGCGACGTGCCAAGCATTTCCCCAAGCTGGGGGAGAAGGGGCGGTTCATGAAGGCGGGTTTGGCTGTTTTGTGCCTGGGCTATGTGCTCAGCCAGTTTTTCCGCGCCTTTCTGGCGGTGCTTAGCGTCGATCTGGGCCGCGACATCGGCGCCACCCCCGAGGATCTGGCCTTTGCCTCGGGTCTTTGGTTTCTGATCTTTGCAGCCATGCAATTACCCGTTGGATGGGCGCTGGATCGGGTTGGGCCGCGCCTGACAGCAGCAATCCTGCTGCTGGTCGGCGGAGCAGGCGGAGCCGCCCTGTTTGCTGCCGCCAGCACGCCGTTTCACATAGCCATTGCCATGGCGCTTATCGGGATCGGATGCTCTCCGGTCTTGATGGCGTCGTATTACATCTTTGCGCGCGAATACCCTCCGGCACGTTTTGCGACGCTGGCCGCATTAATGCTGGGCGTTGGGTCAGTGGGCAATCTGGTGGCCTCATACCCGACTGCGCTGGCGGTCGAGCTGATGGGCTGGCGCGCTACGATGGTCGCACTGGCCGTTTTTTCGACGGCCATCGCATTGGGCATCTGGATATATGTACAGGACCCGAAGAAGGTTGAGACGGAACAAAGGGGGTCTTTCCTGGACCTGCTGAAGGAACCGGCACTGTGGACAATCCTGCCCTTGATGCTTGTCTCTTATGCGCCATCGGGCGCAATTCGTGGACTATGGGCAGGGCCTTACCTCAGCGACATTTTTGGTTTGAGCACAACCCAGATTGGACAGGCCACGCTGATCATGGGTGCGGCAATGATCACCGGGACCTTTGTATACGGGCCGCTGGACAGAATGCTTGGCACCCGCAAATGGGTGATCTTTGGCGGCAATGCGTTAACCGTGGTCGGTTTGGTGTTGCTGTGCCTGTGGGTCGAAAATGCGATTTGGCTGTCAGTGGTATTGATGGCTGTGATCGGTCTGCTGGGGGCCAGCTTTCCGGTCATCATGGCCCATGGCCGGGCTTTTGCCCCGCCACATCTGGTCGGGCGCGGCATGACCCTGTTGAACCTCTTTGGTGTTGGCGGTGTCGGGCTTGCGCAATTCGTCACCGGTCGCATCCACGCGGCCACGGTAGACATCAGCCCAACCGCGCCCTACACAGCGATATTCGGCTTTTTCGCGGTCACGCTTGCCATTGGCTGCCTGATCTATCTATTCAGCCGGGACAATGTGAACTGACATCAAATATGGAGAGCGCTGTGCAGGACATCGAGGTGATCGCGCCGAACCTGAAACACAGCCTGTCAGGGGTGACCACAACGGTCATTCGTCTGCTGCCGATCCAGAAACAGATGATCGGCATTGTCGCCACCGGCCCTGGCCTACCGGATGATTTGCCTCATATCCGGCTGATCAAGGTTCCGTTCCTTTCGAACCGCAAATTGCGGGTCTGGCATGCCCGTCGCAATACTGAAATGCTGATGGGCCTGTTCCTGCGCCATGTGCTGCGCCGGAACCTGAAACTGTTGTTTACATCGGCGGCGCAGCGGGATCATTCCGGTTTCACTAAGCGATTGATCTCGAAGATGGACGCGTTGATCGCCACGACACCGCAAGCGGCTTCGTTCCTGCAACACCCGTCGACCGTCATCATGCACGGCGTGAATACCGAGCTGTTTCACCCCACCGATGACAAACAGGCGCTGCGCGACAAGCTGGGCCTGCCCAAAGGTACGCTGATCGGCTGTTTTGGCCGTATCCGCCCGCAGAAAGGCGTGGACCTGCTGGTGGATGCCGCCATCGCGGTTCTGCCCAATCATCCTGACGCCAGCATCATCTTTACGGGCCGCACCACATCGGAATTCGAAACCTTTCAGCGCGAGCAGGAGCAAAAGCTGGACGACGCAGGGCTTGCGGACCGTGTGCACTTCCTTGGGGAACGCCCCTGGGACGAAATAGTCGAGACTTACCGTGCGCTGGACCTGTTCGTCGCCCCGGCGCGCCACGAAGGCTTTGGCCTGACCCCGCTGGAAGCGATGGCCTCGGGCGTGCCCGCCATCGCCTGCCACGATGTCGGCGCGTTCAGCGCACAGATCAAGGATGGTGAGACCGGGCGTCTGGTTGAAAAGGACAACGCTGGCGCATTGACCGATGCGCTCGCCCAGATGCTGTCCAACCCCGCCAAACTGGCCGCTGCCGGGCAGGCCGCCCGGGCACATGTGGAACAGAATTTTCGAATCGAAGGCGAGGCCGAAGCGATCGTAAAGGTGTACCGGTCGCTGCTGGACACCGCCTAAGACGCACTGATCCGGTTCAATTCGGCGTTAATCGTCGAAATCGGCGCCGAAAGCCCTTTTTTCTTTGCTGCAACGCGGCTATGAACGCGCGTCCTTAACTTTGGAGACATGAAATGGGCTATCGCGTCGTTGTCGCCGGCGCCACAGGTAATGTGGGCCGCGAAATGCTGAACATTCTGGCAGAACGCCAGTTCCCCGTCGATGAACTTGCCGTTCTGGCAAGCCGTCGTTCGCTGGGCACCGAAGTAAGCTTTGGCGACAAGACACTGACGACCCAGGACATCGACACCTTCGATTTTACCGGCTGGGACATGGCGCTGTTCGCCATCGGCTCGGACGCAACCAAGACCTACGCCCCCAAGGCGGCCGAGGCCGGTTGTGTGGTGATCGATAACTCGTCGCTGTATCGTTATGACCCGGAGATTCCGCTGATCGTGCCGGAGTGTAACCCCGAGGCGATCCACGATTACAAAAACAAAAACATCATCGCCAACCCCAACTGCTCGACCGCGCAGATGGTTGTTGCGCTCAAGCCGCTGCATGACCGCGCCAAGATCAAACGCGTTGTCGTGTCGACCTATCAGTCGGTGTCGGGCGCCGGTAAGGAAGGCATGGACGAACTGTGGGATCAGACCAAAGCGGTTTACAACCCCACCACGGACGTGCCGCCGAACAAGTTCCAGAAGCAGATCGCCTTCAACGTCATTCCGCAGATCGACGTCTTCATGGAAGACGGCTCGACCAAGGAAGAGTGGAAGATGGTTGTCGAGACCAAAAAGATCGTCGACCCTTCGATCAAGGTCACAGCCACCTGCGTCCGCGTTCCCGTGTTCGTTGGTCACTCTGAGGCCGTGAACATCGAGTTCGAAGAATTCCTGGACGAAGACGAAGCCCGCGACATCCTGCGCGAGGCTCCGGGCATCATGGTGATCGACAAACGCGAAGCCGGTGGATACGTCTCACCGGTGGAATGCGCCGGCGACTTTGCCACGTTCATCAGCCGCATCCGTCAGGACTCGACCGTTGAAAACGGCATCAACCTGTGGTGTGTCTCGGACAACCTGCGCAAGGGTGCCGCCCTGAACGCAGTGCAGATCGCAGAACTGCTGGGCCGTGAGGTTCTGAAAAAAGGCTGAGGCTAACGCTCAGAAGACCATCGAAACCCCGTCGCATCCTCGGCGGGGTTTTTTGTTGTTAAAAACCAAAACAGATTGAACCAAGTCCAGAAAAGTTCGGGCTTTAGCCGACTCTGAAAGGACCGGATGGGTCGGTGAAAGTGTAACGCCCACCCCTTGAGCAATGACTCATGCGACGTAAAGAAGGGGGCGGATTAAATCCGCCACCCACAATCATGCTTGCAGCGCCTGCCCTTCGGCATCGAAGAACTGCAGTTTCTCAGGCGCGAAATGCAGGCCGATCTTGGTGCCCGCCTTGATGTCGGTGTCACCACCAAGGCGAACCGTGACTTTCTCCTCGGCACCGCAATCGACGATGACGAACATGTCGGCGCCCAGATATTCGACCACTTCGACCATGCCGTCGCTATGACCCGCGCCGGGTTCGACCACGCTGATATGTTCCGGGCGGATGCCCAGCATGGTGGCTGTACCGGTCCGGTCGAACGGACCGCTGCCGCCGTTTTCCAGCTGGAATTGATCGCCGGACACGGTGCAGGGGATGACGTTCATCTTCGGACTGCCGATGAACTGCGCCACGAACAGGTTGGCAGGGCGTTCATACAGCTCGCGTGGGGTGCCGACCTGCGCGATCTTGCCGAACTCCAGTACCACGATACGGTCGGCCAGCGTCATCGCCTCGACCTGATCGTGGGTCACGTAAATCATGGTGCGGTTGAGGCTCTGGTGCAGCTTGGCGATCTCGTACCGCATTTCGACCCGCAGCGCAGCGTCGAGGTTGGACAGAGGTTCGTCAAACAGGAATGCGGTGGGGTCGCGCACAATGGATCGACCGATGGCCACGCGCTGACGCTGACCGCCGGACAGGTCCTTTGGACGGCGCTCAAGATACGGTTCCAGCTTCAACACTTCGGCGGCCTTGCCGACACGCTCGGCGATTTCCGCCTTTGGCACCCCGGCAACCTTCAGCGAGAACCCCATATTCTCGGCCACGGTCAGGTGCGGATAAAGCGCGTAGGACTGGAACACCATGGTCAACCCGCGTTTCGAGGGCGGGTGATCGGTGACGTCATTCTCGTTGATCAGAAGCGACCCGCGCGAGATATCCTCGAGCCCGCCGATCATCCGCAACAGGGTCGATTTCCCACAGCCCGAGGGGCCGACGAAGACGACAAACTCGCCCTCTTCGATCTGCAGGTCGATGCCTTTGATCACCTGCACGTCGCCGAACCATTTCTCGACGGCTTTAAGTTCGATGCTGCCCATCAGTTCCTCCCTGCCCAATGCAGCCAGACGGCGGCTGTCCATGTGAACGAATTGCCTCCGGCGGGGCTGCCGGTGATTGGATCATAATATTCTGCGAACCCGTAGCCCGCGATCAGACGACCGGTTTTCAGGCGCAGGGCCTCGGCCTCGACGCCGTGGCCCATATCCTTCAGGCCAATACCCGCCAGCATGTTCATGAAGGCCCATGTCGGTCCGCGCCAATAACGACGCTCGTCAAACTTGGGCATGTTCGGATCATAGCTGGGGATCGGGTGCGGGACGGTGGTCAGAACGGTCTTCAAACGGTCCAGCATGTGCGGCGATTCAATCCCCGCATACCAGCACAGATAGCTTGCGTTAGAGACGCTTTCTGCAAATTCACCAGTGTGCGCATCGCGGGCATCAAAAGCGCCCAATGCCTCGTTCCACAGCGACAGCGCACCCGCTTCAAGCCGGTCGATGTCGGCGCTCAGGCCCTCGGCTTCGATGCCCAGATCACGGCTGATAGCCAGCAGATCACGGGCGGCGCGCAAGGTGGTAAAGCTCATGGTCGGGTCGGCAACACGGAACGGGTTCAGGTCCAGCAACTGCGCCTGATCCCAATCGACCGAACGCCCGATCTGCACCAGTTTGATATAGCGGTCATAGTCGTATTTGGTGGGCCGGTCGGCACTGTTCACGTGGCTGGTGTCGCGTCGCTGATATTCACCCACATCCGAGGCATCAATGCCTGCCATCGCACCATCCCAATCCGGCGCGTTGTCACGTCCGGCTTCCCAAGGATGCGTTGTGCAGACGGCGCCATGCTCGTCCAGACGCCATTTCATGAACCAACGGTGCCAGGCCAGCATGGCGGGGAACAGGGCGCGCAGGCGGGGTTCACCCGCCGCCCGATCCTTTTCCCAGACCCGCCGCGCCATTGTGGCGGCCAGCGGCGGTTGGGTGATGCCCGAGGATGCGATCGGTCCGGTGCCGCCCCAGACATCCGGCCCGGGGAAATAGCCCGGATCGGGTTTGTGGAACAGGATGTGCGGAACCATCCCGTCTTTCCACTGGCCCGAGAACAGCGTCTCAAGCTCGACCCAGGCGCGGTCGATGTCGAACTCGGCAAAGCCTACTGCCGCGACCGCGCTGTCCCAGTTCCACTGGTAGGGGTACAGGCCGCTGGTCGGGATCGTGTAACCGCCCCGATCATTGGAAATCAGGATGTTGCGGGCCGATTCACTCGGCGTCGTATAGTAGTTCATGTCTGTCATCCTTTGACCGAGCCTGCTGTCAGGCCTTTGGTCATGAAACGTTCAAGCCCAAGGAACAGGGCCATGATCGGAACAGTGGCGATCACCGCCCCGGCCATCAGGTGTTGGCGGGGTATTTCCGAGGAGTTCAGCATCGTAACGCCTCGGGTCAGAGTGAATTTCGACGGGTCGTCCAGCAGCATGAAGGCCAGCAGGAACTCGTTCCAGGCGATCATGAAGACATAGAGCGACACTGAGGCCAGCGCAGGCAGGCTCAGCGGCAGGGTGATCTTCCAGATCACCGCCAGGCGCGAAAGACCATCCATCAGACCGGCCTCTTCCACCTCGGTCGGCAAGCCGCGGAAATAGCCCTGCAGCATATACAGCGCGACCGGGATCGTGGTGACCGGGTAGATCATGACGATGCCGAGGATCGAGTTGCGCAAGCCGGTCAGCGAGAACGCGATATAGATCGGCAGCGCCAGAACGATCATCGGCACCATGTAAATCAGCAGGATCGAGCGTGAGAACGCCTTTTGCCCTTTGAACCGGAACCGAGCCACCGCATAGGCCCCCGGCACGCTGAACAGCAAAGTTATGAATACCGTCAGGCACGAGACATAGAAGGACGTCCACAGATAGGTGCCGAAGTTGAAGTCTCGGAACAGTTCCGTGTAGCTGCGGAACAACGCCAATCCCTGATCCAAATCCAGCGAGAAATCCAACGGGTTCTGCAGCAGCGCCTGTTGTGATTTCAGGCTGGTCATCACCATCACGTAGAAGGGAATGACGACGATGGCCGTAAAGAAGATATAGCCAAAGCCGGTGCAAAAGCGGATCACCGCGTCCTCGAATTCGTGACGGGTAAGCTCGCCAAACGGCAGCTCTTTCAAGATTTCCGCCATCGACAGGTGCATGACGATTGCAATCGCAAGCACAGTGACCACCAGCGCCAGCAGCGTGGTATCCGATCCGATCAGAACCGGGCCGAAGCCGGTCAGGCAGACCAGACCCAACAGGGCCGATACACCCAGACGCGCCGGGGCATGGCGCACCGGGAACCGGACGTAAGCCAGACCTGCAACCGCACCCCAGATAAGGCTCAGCAGAACTTGCGGACGGAACGCAGCGCCCGTGGCGAAGGACATGATAACCGCGATGGTGGTGGCGATCACCACCAACCAAAACGCGCCCAGAACCGGGCCAGTGATATACCCATTGCGCATCACAGACCCTCCTCACGGCTGATGAACTTGAAGAAGACAAAGCTGAAGGCGATCAGGCACATCAGGATGACCACGGCCACCGCCGCGCCTGCCCCGATGTTCGAGACCGCAAAGGCCTGTTCATAGACGTTCACGGTCAGCGTCCGGGTGCCCGCATTGCCGCCGGTCAGCAGGAAGATGTCGTCGAACTTGTTGAACGTCCAGATAAAGCGCAGCAGGAACAGCACCGACAGGATGCCCAACAGCTGCGGGATGCTCAGCAACCAGAATTTCTGGAACGGTGACGCACCGTCCATATCCGCCGCCTCATACATGCTGCTGTCGATGGACTGCATCCGCGCAAGGATGAACAGGAAGGACAGCGGGAAATAGCGCCAGATCTCGAACACAGTCACCATGATCAGCGCCAGCGGGCGTTCACCGAAGAAATTGATTGGCTCACTGCTGAGACCCATCTGCACCAAAAGTGCGTTAGCAGAGCCAGAGAATGGGTCAAACAACGTCACCCATGTAAAGGCTACAGCGATAACGGGTGCCACATAGGGGAACAGGTATAGGCCACGGATAAAGCCCTGACCCCTAAAGCTTTTGTTCAGCAGAAGGGCCGCGAACAGGCCCATGACCAACGCGCCGATGGTGCCGAAGACGGTGTAGAACAGGGTGACCCAAAGCACACCCCAGAACTCGTCCCCGTCAAACACGCGGGCAAAGTTTTCCAGGCTGAACTCGAAATTGGTCAAAACGCTTGGGCCACTGCCGGTCACACGTGGCTCCGACTCTTCGACCAGATCCTCGAACGCATCCGGGTCGCCATCGACCGTGACTGGAACACGGATACGCTCGCGCTGACCGCCTTCCAACGTACCGAAGTCGCAGAACAGTTCCTGCCCGTCCAGCACACAAGGCGCGGCAACGTCGCCGGTGGGCGTCACACCATCAGGGAAAACATCCCGAACGGTCACGCCTTCAACGGCGATTTCCTGGCTGGAGTTGCGCAGCCGGTATTCGACCCGCAGATCGTCACCCGATCCACGCAGGCTTTCGCGCACGACCGGTGCAGGCGGGCGCAGGTCGGACAAGGTGAAGGGTTTGAAGCTGATCCAGAAGATCGCCAGCAGGGGCAGGATCACAACCAAAGACACACTGATAATGGTCGGAGCCAGAAGCGTCCAGGCCAGACGCGCCTCGCGTTTGGCTAACGCCCCGGTTCCGGTCGGTGGGGTGGCCGAAGACATGGGGTTACCTCGAAGGGTTGGGTGCAGCGGCGCGGACGCCGCTGCATTTGCCAGTTAAAGGTGGCGTTACTCGACTTTGGCGAGTTCTTCGTTCATGGCCGCGACAGCTGCTGCGGCATCAATTTCGCCGTCGATATACTGACGGACAACGCGGTTGATGGCTTGGCTGTTGATCATCTTCGACGCCAGCGCCAGTTGACCTTCGGCCACGCCCCAGCGCTGAGCAACGTCCAGACCACCAACGATCTCGTCGATCATCGCCTGTTCATACAGCTCACCCAGCGGTGCTTTGCGGTCGACACCTACAGGCAGTTCCGCCCACGCTTCCGAGAATGCGGTCGGGTTGTCAGCATTGCCGCGGCGGACCGGGAATTTACCTTCGGGCGCGATCGCCAGCGTCTGGGTATAGCCCTGATCCATGGCGTATTTCACGAACTCCATCGCCGCGTCAGTGTCAGCGTCGTTGGTGATGCCAAAGTAACGGACGTCACCCCAGGCCGCGCCATCGGGGTTCGACGGGCCGGATAGTTTGGTCACGATGCCGGTCTTGCTGGCCAGATCGCGCGACGTCGGGTCGTCGTTGATGGTTGGCGGGGCGCTGTCACGCAGACCGGCCAGTTCGTCCAGAATGAAGGGCGACCAGATGATCATCGCGGCTTTTCCGTCGAAATACAGCTCGCGCGATTGCTTCCAGAACAACTCACCCGGAGGCGAGGCTTTCGAGATTGCTTTGTAGAAGTCCAGAACCTCGGTGGTCTTGGCTTCGTCCAGCGGCTGGAACCCATCGGGGCCAACAGGCGAAACGCCGTTGGCGAGGAAGACGTGCTCCAGAACCTGGCTCATGAAGTTTTCGTCAACCTTGGTGGCCGAGACAAAGCCGTACATTTCCGGCGGGTTGTGCAAGGCTTCCAGCGCGGCCTGAATGTCGGCAAAGCTGTCGGGCGCTTCCAGACCGGCCTCTTCGAACAGGTCCTTGCGGTAAACCACCATTTGGGTCCAGCCGTCGACCGGCACAGATGCGGTTTCGTCGTTGAATGCGGCCATGGCCAGAGCGCCGGAGGCAAAGGTATCAGCACCCAGTTCCTCGATCACTTCGGTCGCGGCTTCGGTGTCCAGAATGCCTGCCTCGGCCCAAGGCAGCGCGTATTGCAACGTGTGATAGACCACATCTGGTAGGTCGCCAGCGGCAAAGGCTGCGGTGGCGCGGGTGCCCAGATCGCTTTCCGTGACCGGGATCACCTCAACGGTGGTGCCGGTCTCAGCTTTGAACTGATCCGCCATCTCTTGCTGCTTGGCCAGACGCTCGGGCTGTTCCTCGGTGGTCCAGAAGCGGATTGTGTCGGCCTGCACGGACAGCGCAGTCAGCGCCAGTGCAAGCGACGAGCCAAGCATCAGCTTCGCGGCTTTGGGTGTGAGTTTCATCGGTGGTTTCCTCCCCGGTTGTGTTCACGTTAGTTGTTGAATTTTCTGCGCCAGCTCGCTGGGCGTCAGGTTTGGCGGGCCGTCCGACCCTCCTTCGACCAGAATGGCATCGGCCAGTTCACGAAGGGTCGCAGGGGCTTCGCCCCGGATCTGCCGGATCAGCAGCGTCGCAAGGCGCTGACCGGCCATACGGGAATCAACCGCAAAAGTCGTCAGCGCCGGGCGCGCATAGCGGCTTTCGGGAATGCCATCATACGCGATGACCGACACGTCTTGTCCGATTTCAAGCCCTAGATCCCCGGCCACTGAATAAAAACCCAAGGCAGCCAGATCAGTGGCAAAGACAATCGCCGTGGGCGGCTGATCCAGCGCCAACAGGGCACGCGCCTGGGCCGCACCTTCATCCCGCGTGCGCGCTCCGTCCCGGATCAGATCGGGATCAATGGGCAGGTTTTCAGCCCGCAGCCCCTGAGTGTAGCCGTCCCGGCGCAAGTGGCTGTAGTTGAATTTCAGATCGCTGCCGACATAGCCAATACGCTCGTGACCCAGCCCGGCCAAACGCTGCACCGCCTTACACATCGCGGTTTCACCAGCGATGTCGAACCATGATGTGTCCAGCCAGTCTTTCGGGTGACCATAGCCAGTGCGCCCATACAGGATATGCGGCACTTCGAGGTTGCGCAGCAGACCGACCCGGGCGTCCTTCACCATGGTTCGCGGCAAAATAAAACCGTCGGCCTTGCGCTCCTCGTACAGGCGGCTGAGAACTTTCAGCGTGTCCCGCTCGGAGGTCGCGGTGGAAATCGTCATCGTCCAGTCGAGGTTACTGGCTGCGTCACAAGCACCCGCCAGAAAATCCTGCAGGAACGGGTTGTGCTGATCCGGCTCATCAGCATTCAGCACCATCGCAATCGCGCGCACCTGACCGGTGCGGATCGCCTGAGCGTGACTCAGCGGGCGGTATCCCAGCTTACGTGCCGCGTTCTCAACCCGTGTCCGCGTGACCTCGGAGATATCGGAATACCCGTTCAGCGCCCGCGACACCGTACTTTTAGACAAGCCAAGATGTGCGGCCAGTTCGTCCAGCTTTACGCGCCCCGAAACTGAGGCACGATTCGTCGACGCACGCGGAGGATATGAGAGATTCGCATTCATTTTTTTCATTTGTTGTTTCCGAAACCGGTTTCGGCAACGAAAAAGTTAAAAAAAGAGCACCGTGATCATTTTTTAATGTTTTTAAGGCCCTGAGACGCCTCGCAGGGATGAAACGTTGGCTCTAGCCTGTCAGCTCGCCTCCGTACCAACGCCAAAAAACAAGCCAATCACACGTTTTGGCTGCAGGGTTTCTGGACTCAAGTCTAAGTCGGATGCGCAATCTATGCCAAAGAAAAGGCGCCAGATCAGAAGTCTGATCCAGCGCCTTGTTTACCATATGAGTGATTGGTGCCGCTCAGACGATCACGAACTTCTTTTCCTGCGGGTCGTAGCACTGCAACCCACCTTCGCCGATATCAGTCCACAACCCGTGCAGGCTGAGCGAGCCGTCCTGCACCGCCGATGACACAAACGGAAAGGTCATCAGGTTCTCAAGCGAGGCCACAACCGCCTGCCGTTCAAACTGGCGCGCCTGATCCGTGGAGTCCTCGATATCGGCGACAAGTTCATATTTTGGCTTGAGAATATCCATCCAGCGGCCAACAAAGCTTTCCTTGGCTTCCAGTTGCGGGGCCTGCCCTTTGCACATGTCGATACAGCCCTGCACACCACCACATTGCGAATGGCCCAACACGATCAGGTGCGCCACTTTCAACGCAGTCACGGCATACTCGATCGCCGCACTGGTTCCGTGGTGGTCCCCGTCAGGGGCATAGGGCGGGACAAGGTTGGCAATATTGCGGTGAATAAAGAACTCACCCTGATCGGCGCCAAAGATCGAGGTCACATGGACCCGGCTGTCACAGCAGGAAATCACCATCGCGCGCGGGCGCTGCCCTTCTGTGGCCAGTCGGCGATACCAGACCTGATTTTCCGAATATGTGGTGGCCTTCCAGCCATGATACCGCTTTACCAGATAGGACGGCAGGGGTTTGGCATGGTCCATTCAGTTGTCCCTCGATTAGTCATTGTGGGTTGCTCTAGCCCGAATTCGCGGAAAATTCGAGCAATTATCCTGCGCCAGCGCAAGGTTTTGCAAAGGAATTCACCCACAAGGTCGGTTTATGCCGTGGGGGCATAATGAATTGGGGTGAATGTGGTGGATAAGATACTCACGCTTGAACACAAGGAATCCGTTCGTCTGGACTCGGACAGGCTGAATGGGCTGTACCGGCAACTGGGCGACCAGAACGCGCTGGATGTACTGTGCCGCACGGTCGAGGAACTGGCCGTGCGCCTGTCGAACTGCGAACGCTTCTGGCGACAACGCGAATTTGCTGGGCTGCGCAAATGCGCGCGCTCACTGGTGGCCATCGCCGATCAGATCGGCATGACCGCGCTGGCCCGTGTCGCCGGAGACGTGGCGCGGTCCGTAGATGCGGGCGACGCGGTGGCGACCGGTGCCACCTTGTCGCGTTTGATCCGGGTAGGTGAAAGATCCCTGACGGTGATCTGGGATCAACAGGGCCTTTCGGTCTGACGGGGCTTGCAGACAAGTCGTGGGTGGCTAGGCTGGGCGCAAATCGAACCAGCCGAGTTGCCCATGACCCTGTCTTTCGCCTCGCCATCCGACCCGTCCTTGCCGCTGCATGTCGTCGCGCAGACCGATCTGGACGACTGGTTGAACGGCCAACCCGAAAAGTTAGCCAATTGGCTAAATAGCAGCGGATTCACCGCCTCTCTGGGACAGGTGGCGCTGATCCCCGGCTCGGATGGCACGCCAGAGTTTGCGGTCGCGGGTTACGGCACAGCCGCAGGTCGCGCGCGCAAACGATTTCCGCTGGCCAGCGCCGCCGAAGCGCTGCCCGAAGGCGCCTACCACATCGCATCAGGAATTCCGGCTGAAGTGCTTGAGACGGAATGCCTTGGCTGGTTGCTAACCGCCTATGCGTTCGACCGTTATGCCACGCAATCCCCGACCAAAGCGCGCCTGGTTGCGCCCAAGGGCGTCGACGCCGCGCTGATCGAAGTTCTGGCACAGGCCGAGGCTCTGACCCGCGATCTGGTCAACACACCCACTGCGGATATGGGGCCAGAGCAATTGCAGGCCGCCACCGAGGCACTGGCCCGGGAATTCGGGGCCACCTGTGAAGTCACACAAGGCGATGCGCTACTGGACCAGAATTTCCCGATGATCCACGCCGTTGGCCGCGCCGCCGCGCAGGAATCTCGATTGATTGAGGTGAATTGGGGCAATGCCGGACCAAAACTGACATTGGTTGGAAAGGGCGTTTGTTTCGACACGGGCGGCCTGAACCTGAAGCCCGGCAATTCAATGTCGCTTATGAAGAAAGACATGGGCGGATCAGCCAATGTGTTGGGGCTGGCGCGTATGATCATGGCATTGAACCTGCCGCTGCAACTGCGGGTCCTGATCCCGGCCGTTGAGAACTCGGTGGCCGGAAACGCATTTCGGCCCGGTGACATCCTAACCTCGCGCAAGGGCTTGACGGTCGAGATCAACAACACTGATGCCGAAGGCCGATTGGTGCTGGCTGATGCGTTGACCCTGGCGGATGAGGGCGAACCCGACCTGGTGATCTCGATGGCCACGCTGACCGGCGCAGCACGCGTGGCCGTTGGTCCCGATCTGGCCCCGTTCTACACCGATGATGACAACGCCGCTGAGGCGCTGGCGCACGCCGGGCAACAGGCCGCCGATCCGGTCTGGCGCATGCCGTTCCACGAGCCCTATGAGGCGATGATCGAACCCGGTATCGCCGATCTGGACAACGCCCCCGCGGGCGGGTTTGCAGGCTCGATCACCGCCGCGCTGTTCCTGCGCCGCTTTGTTGGGGACAGCCGATATATTCATTTCGACATCTATTCCTGGCAGCCCAGCAAAGCGCCGGGCCGCAGCAAAGGTGGCCTTGGTCAAGGTCCGCGCGCCTTGCTGACCGCCCTGCCCGAGATTCTGGACCTATGACCCAACAGCGCATCATACACCCCGTCGTAGACCTGCTAAGCCGCCCCGATGGCCCGCGCGATCGACAACTGTTGTTTGGGGACTCGGTCGCTGTCGATGAAACCCAAGATGGATGGAGCCGGGTGACAGCCGACAAGGACAGCTACACCGGCTGGATCTTAAATGATCATCTGGGCGCGCCGGTATCGGACACGCATTGGATTACGGCGCCCGCCACCCATGCCTATGCGCAGCCGGATATGAAAAGCCCCGATCGTGTGTCGTTGAGTTTCGGCAGCCGGGTGCAGGTACTATCGGAACAGGGCAGGTTTTTGGAAACTGAACTGGGTTTTATCCCCGCCGTCCACGCCAAGCTCAACACGACCCGGCTGACCGACCCCGTGTCTGTCGCCGAACTGTTTCTGGGCACACCCTATCTGTGGGGGGGCAACAGCCGGCTCGGACTGGATTGCTCGGGCCTTGTGCAGGCCGGGTTGTTGGCCTGTGGCATCCCCTGCCCCGGGGACAGCGGCGATCAGGAACGTGAACTGGGCGCAGCTTTACCTGCAGGGACCGAACCGAAACGCGGTGATCTGCTGTTCTGGAAAGGTCATGTCGCTTGGGTCTATGGCGATAACATGCTGCTGCACGCCAATGCTTATCACATGGACGTAACGTTCGAACCGATGGATCAGGCAATCACACGCATTCTGGATCAGGGCGACGGGCCGGTCACGGCCCATAAACGGCTTTAATCCAAGTCGACCGAACGGATCAGCTTGCGTTCTAGCACGCGCAACACCGTGCGCAGATCGTGGCCGCGCTTCAGGATGCGGCCATCCATGCCGACGACCGAGTACATTCCCTGCCTTTGCCGCAGGCGCGGATGTTTTTCGACCCGGTAGATCGGATGTTCAGCTGTGCGCCGAAAGATTGAAAATACCGCCACGTCCCGCAGGTTGGAAATACCGTAATCGCGCCATTCTCCGGCGGCAACCATCCGGCCATAGACGGACAGGATATGGGACATCTCGTGCCGGTTAAACGCGACGGGCATCTGGGCCGAGTTTACAGAAAACCGGCTGGGAGGCTGCATGTTCATACCCTCAGCCTTGCCGGAAAACGCGTTTGAATCAAGCCCGAGCGCACAAGGGTGTGATATTTTGGCCCGCAGGCCCTAGCGCCGCCCGATCTGCCGACAGATCAGAATCACCGGCAACAGCCCCACCGCCAGTATGACCAAAGACGGCACGGCAGCGCCCTCCAACCTCTCGTCAGAGGCCAGCCGGTATGCCTGCACGGCCAACGTATCAAAGTTGAAAGGTCGCATGATCAGGGTCGCTGGCAGCTCTTTCATCACATCGACAAACACAATCAGCAGGGCCGTCAGCAGTGACGGTGTCAGGATTGGCAAGTGAATCCGACGCAGCGTGCCCAGCGGCGTCTGACCCAAGGATCGCGCGGCAGCGTCCATGTTGACATGCACTGTGCTCTGCCCGCCTTCATAGGCGCTGAGCGCGGCGGCCAGAAAGCGCACCATATAGGCGGCGACCAGCAACCAGATCGAACCCGTCACCAGCAGCCCGGTCGAAATATCTAAGGTCTGCCGCATCCACGCATCCACGGCATTGTCGAAACTGGCGAACGGCACCATCAGGCCCACCGCGATCACCCCACCCGGCACCGCATAGCCCAGCCGCGCAATATACCCGGTTGTCAACGATCCGCGGCCCGGACGCAGGCGCTGATAGAACCCCACGCAGATTGCAGCAAATACGGTGACCACAGCCGCCGTACCCGCCAGCGTCAGCGAATTCTGAATGAACCCGATATAGCGCCGCGACAGCAGGTTCTGTTCCGACTCCATACCCATTTGGACCAGAATGAACACTGGCAGCAAAAAGCCCAGCAGCACCGGAATGGCGCAGAGGGTAAATCCCCCAACCGCAAGCCAGCCCTTCAAGGGTGTTAACGGCAAGACGGCGTGGCTTTTGCCCGCCTGATAGTATTTTGCCTTGCCGCGCCGGGTGCGCTCGACCACAGCCAACAACAGCGCAAAGCCCAAAAGGCACAGGGCCAGTTGCGCCGCGGCGGCGCGGTCTCCGATCGAGAACCAGCTGGTGTAAATACCGGTAGCAAAGGTCTGCACGCCGAAATAGGCCACGGTGCCAAAATCCGCGATGGTCTCCATAATGGCCAACAACACTCCACCCGCAATCGCCGGGCGCGCCATTGGCAGCGACACGTGCCAGAACGCCTGCCACGGGTTCTTGCCCAGCGCACGGGCGGCGAGAAACGCCGAGGCGCTTTGCTGTAGAAATGCAGCACGGGCCAGCAAATACACGTAGGGATACAACACCAAGATCAGCATCACCGCCGCGCCCTCGGTCGAGCGGATTTCGGGGAACCAATAATCGCGCGGCCCCCAACCCGTCACATCGCGCAGGGTGGTCTGAACGATGCCGGGATGATCCAAAATAAAGGTATAGGCATAGGCCAGGACATAGGCTGGAAAGGCCAGCGGCAGGACCAGCGCGATCTCAAGGAAGCGCACGCCGGGAAACCGGGTCATTGTCACCAGCCACGCCGCGCCGACTCCGATTGAAAACGTACCGGCGGCCACCAGAACCACCAGGATGAGCGTCGTAAGAGCGTAACCGGGCAGCACCGTATCCAACAGATGCGAGATCGTATCCGTCCCGCCCGTCGCTGCCGCCAGAACAACCGCCACCATTGGCAGCAGACAGGCAGCCGCCACCAGATAGGCCACCGAGGCCACCAACCGGGTGCCAAACACGCCCCGATTGCGCGTTCCGTGTTCTGAATATTCGATTTCGGCCATGTTTCCGGTTGTGACAGGCTAAGGCGCAGGTTTCGCCTTTAATCGACCAAAATGCTAAGAAACACCAGTGGGCGGGCAAACAAATCTGCGGCACATACTGCCGCAGAGCTGTTTTGCAGGGTCATTCGTAGACGCGCTGATCCTCGATCACCAACCCGTCCTTGGGCAGCGATCCGGGGGCCACGACCTCAATCGCGCCCTTCAGTTTCAGCACCTCGACCACGGATTTTGCATAGGCCATGTCATCCCCGACCGGGCTTTCGATCTGCACCGTCATGGTGTCCATCTCGCCCTGTCGGGCGGCAATGACACGGGCTTTGACGATCTCTTCATGCTTGTCGACAAGTGCGGCCACCTGTTCGGGGCGTACGAACATGCCCTTGATCTTGGTTGTTTGGTCCGCACGGCCCATCCAACCCTTGATCCGCGCATTGGTGCGGCCACAGGGCGACTGCCCCGGCATGATGGCCGACAGATCGCCGGTGGCAAAGCGGATCAGCGGATAGTCGGGGTTTAGCGAGGTCACGACAACCTCGCCGACCTCACCCGAAGCGACCGGAATACCTGTGCCCGGCGTGACGATCTCGACAATCACGTGCTCGTCGATGATCATCCCCTCCATCGCGGGGCTTTCATAGGCGATGTTGCCCAGATCGGCGGTGGCATAGCATTGCAGGCAGGAAATACCCCGGTCCGCATATTCCTGACGCAAGGACGGGAACAGCGCGCCGCCGCCCACGACGGCTGTTGCAAAGTTCAAGGACACGCTCATCTCATCGGCCTTGTCCAGAATGACCTTCAGGTAATCCGGCGTCCCCGCGTATGATGTACAGCCCACATCACGGGCAGCTGTCACTTGCAATTCGGTCTGGCCCGTACCGGCAGGCAGGACCGCCGCGCCGACAGCCCGCGCGCCACTTTCAAAGATCATCCCCGCCGGGGTGAGGTGATAGCCAAAGCAATTGTGGACAATATCGCCCGGACCCACGCCTGCCGCGTGCAGGAAGCGCCCCATGCGCCACCAATCGGGATCGGTGCTGCCGGGCTCATAAATCGGGCCGGGGGATTGGAACACGTGATGAAAATGCCGCGCCGGTTTCACAGTAAAACCGCCGAACGGAGGACGCGCGGCCTGAGCTTGTGCCAGATCGGATTTACGCAGGACCGGCAGCTTGGCCAGATCATCAATCGAGGCGACGGCATCAATATCAGCCCCGGCCAAATGCGCTTCAAAACCCGGCGCTGAACGCGCGCGTTTCAGTTGAACCCGCAACGCCTGCGCCTGATCCGAGGCGCGTTGATCGGCTGACCGGGTCTCAAGCGCGTCGTAATATTTCGTCATGACCTGATCCTCCATCCGCTTATAGCCACCGCTTGCGGCGACGGTACGAGCGCACGTCGCGGAAGCTTTTGCGCCCTTCGTCGGACATGCCCAAGTAGAACTCTTTCACATCCGGGTTTTCGCGCAGATCAGCCGCCGGGCCGTCCATCACCACGCGGCCCGATTCCAGAATATAGCCGTAATGTGCAAACCTTAGAGCCACATTGGTGTTCTGTTCGGCCAACAGGAAAGACACGCCCTCTTTCTCGTTCAGGTCTTTCACGATGCCGAAAATCTCTTCGACCAGCTGCGGCGCCAAACCCATCGAAGGTTCGTCCAGCAGGATCGTCTCGGGTCGCGACATCAGCGCCCGACCCATCGCCACCATCTGCTGCTCGCCACCCGAAGTATAGCCCGCTTGCGAGCGGCGCCGTTCTTTCAGACGCGGGAAATATGTATATACAAGCTCCAAATCCTGCTGGATCGCGGCCTTGCCATCCTTGCGGGTATAGGCCCCTGTCAGCAGGTTTTCCTCGACCGTCAGGTGTTCAAAGCAATGGCGGCCCTCCATCACCTGAATCACACCCTTTTCCACCAGATCAGCCGGGTCGCTTTCGTGAACGCTGACCCCGCGATACTTGATCGAGCCTTTTGTGACCTCGCCGCGTTCGGAATGCAGAAGGTTGGACACCGCCTTGAGCGTTGTGGTTTTGCCCGCCCCATTGCCCCCAAGCAAAGCGGTTATGCCGCCCTTGGGCACGGTCAGGCTGACGCCCTTCAGCACGAGGATCACATGGTTGTAGATCACCTCGATATTGTTGACCTCAAGCAGGGTGTCCGCCTGAACTTCGGTGGTTTGGGCCGCATCCAGCATCAGCGCGTGTCCTCATGCCTTGTGTTTGAAACGGGACGGCGGCGCACCGCCGCCCCGCGATTTTTTTAGTTACAACGCGGTTCGATGTTGTTTTCCGCAGCATAAGCGGCCGAATCCTCGTCGATCAGCGCGCCAATGACTTCGGCATCCGTAGGCTTGAAATCCTGAACGGTGTTCCACGTCTTGGCAGCCGCGTCCCACTGCACGACACCAACCAGTCCGGGGCCGCCATGGTTTTCACAGGTGACCGTGAACTCAGGCCCGAACCCAGACATGCCCAGCGCCTCCATCTTGGCGTTGGTCATTTCCAGCGCCTCCATGCCGTCACGCATCATGGCAGGCGTGATATCCGCCGTGCCGTGCATTTCCTGCGCGGTTTTGATTGCCTCAGACGCCAGCATCGCAGCATAGAGACCGCGGTTGTATTGCACAGCACCCAGTTGATCGCCCGCACCGGCAGCTTTGCCTGCATCAACAACGTATTTCTGCAGATCGCCATAGACCGGGTAGTCCATGCCCAGACCAGTAAAGGTCAGCGCCTTGTATCCGTTGGCTTTTTCACCGGCAGGTTCTACGTCAAACTCAGCGCCCGACCACCAGACACCGATGAAATTCTCCATCGGAAAGCGGATATTGGCGGCCTCTTGAACCGCGACCTGGTTCATCACGCCCCAGCCCCACATGATCACATAATCAGGCCGGTCACGGCGTATTTGCAGCCATTGCGATTTCTGCTCCTGACCAGGATGGTCGACGGGCAGCAACGCCAATTCATACCCGTGTTTTTCGGCCAGGGTTTCCAATGTCCGGATCGGCTCCTTGCCATAGGCCGAATTGTGGTAGACCAGCGCGATTTTCTTGCCGCTCAGATCTCCACCGTTTTCATCCAGCAGATAGTTGATCGCACCCGACGCGCCATTCCAGTAGTTGGCCGGGTAATTGAAGACATGGCTGAACACTGTGCCGTTCGCCGCCGAGGTGCGGCCATAACCCATTGTGTGCAGCGGGATATTGTCCGCCGTTACTTTGGGGATCAGCTGATAGGTAATTCCCGTCGACAAGGGCTGATACACCAGAGCACCTTCGCCCTTAGTGGATTCATAACACTCGACACCTTTTTCGGTATTGTACCCAGTTTCGCATTCGATCACGCGAACAGGAACACCGCCGATGCCGCCGTCGCGTTCGTTCAGCAAGGTGAAATAGTCGTTGTAGCCGTCCGAAAACGGGATGCCGCCCGCCGCATAGGGGCCGGTCCGATAGCTGAGATCAGGGATCACCAGATCCGCCAGCGCCGGGCCTGCGGCCATCAGGGCGCCCAGCGCCATGGTTGCCAGTGTCTTGTTCATCGGGTGTCTCCTCCCTTGGTTTATCCGATGGTGTCGTCGGGCTTTGCACCCGTTATCTGATTGGGCCTGCCCTTAGTGTGGGAACGGCCAGAGTCTGAGTTTCTCTTTCGCCACGCGCCACAACTGCGCCAGGCCGTGTGGTTCAAGGATCAGGAACAGGATGATCAGCGCCCCGACGATAACCAGCTGTAGATGCGCCACGATATCGGTCGGCCATCCCAGCACGTCGACGCCGACCACTTTCAGGACCACCGGTAGCAGAACAAGGAATGCAGCACCGGCGAATGAGCCAAAAATAGAGCCTAACCCGCCAATAATGATCATGAACAGCACCAGGAATGATTTCTGGATACCGAACACCTCGCCTACTTCAACCGCGCCCAGATAGACCGCGAAGAACAGCGCACCCGCGATCCCCACGAAGAACGAGCTGACGGCAAAAGCGGTCAGTTTCGCCTTGAGCGGGTTCACCCCGATGATCTCGGCCGCGATATCCATGTCGCGGATCGCCATCCACGTGCGGCCCGTCGTGCCACGCGTCAGGTTGCGGGCTATAATGGCGCAAATAGTCAGAAAGATCAGACAGAACAAATAGGTTGCCCAGGCCGGCGCATTCGGGCCGGTGATGATGATGCCGAACACATCCCGTTCGGGCGCGTTGATCTGACCCGACGCCGAATAGTTGTAAAACCAAGGCACTCGGTTGAACAGCCAGACCAGGAAGAACTGCGCCGCCAGAGTTGCCACCGCCAGATAAAAGCCCTTGATCCGCAGGCTCGGCAGACCGAACAGCACCCCGACAATGGCCGTGATCCCGCCTGCCAAAATCACATGGATAAACATACTGACATCCGGGAAAGCGGTCATCAGCTTGTAGCAGGCATAGGCACCCACGGCCATGAACCCCCCTGTGCCCAACGAGACCTGTCCACAATAGCCCACAAGGATATTCAGACCGATCGCTGCTATGGCATAGATCAGAAACGGCAACAGCAGCGCGTTGGCCCAGTAGTCATTGATGAGGAACGGGATAATCCCAAACGCAACCGCCAGCACGACATAGTACCGGTACCGGTCGAACTTGATCGGAAAAGTCTGATTGTCGTCTATGTACGAGGTTTTGAAGTCCCCGGCCTCACGATAAAACATGACTTACTTTCCCCATTCTTCCTGCGCCCGGTTACGAGCCTCGGCGTCCAGTTGATTAGATCCCTTGGCGTATCCGCTCGCCTCGGAATTGCGCACCAGTTTCATGTAGGCCAGAACCCCTGTGACCAATCCGGCAAAGGCAAGGATTGCGGCGATCACCAGCTGGCTTTCACTCAAATCGTCCGACGTGATGGCGATGTAACCAAATGCCCAGAACCCGGCCCACGCGATGACATTGATGATGGCGATCAGTTTCTGCACGGCTAAACCCTCTCGATAATTTTCTCACCGAAGAGACCTTGCGGCCTGAACACCAGAAAAATCAACGCCAGCACGTAGGCGAACCAATTTTCGGTCGCACCGCCAACAAGCGGGCCGATGGCGAACTCGAACAGCTTTTCACCCACGCCGATGATCAGCCCACCGACGATGGCTCCGGGGATCGAGGTGAACCCGCCCAGCATCAGCACCGGCAGCGCCTTGAGCGCGATCAGCGACAGTGAGAACTGCACGCCCGACTTGGTGCCCCACATGATCCCCGCGACCAGCGCCACAAACCCTGCCACCGACCAGACCATGATCCAGATGAAATTAAGCGAAATCCCCACCGACAGCGCCGCCTGATGGTCATCTGCCACCGCGCGCATCGCCCGGCCCTGCTTGGTGTACTGACTGAACGCCACCAGAGCCGCCACAAGCAGCGCCGCGATGATCGTCGCCACGATATCCAGATTGTCGATAAAGAAGCCGTAACCAAAGATGTTAAAGGTGCTTTCGTCGATCCACAGGTTGATGCCTTGCGGCAGGCCGACGTCCAGTGTCTTGATCTCGGACCCCCACATCAGGTCGGCCACGCCTTCAAGGAAATATGCCAGGCCGATGGTGGCCATGAACAGGATGATGGGTTCCTGCCCCACCAAATGACGCATGACAAACCGCTGTACCGCCCAGGCCAGCAACACCATCACCCCCATGGTAAGGATGATCGCGAAAAGCGCGGGAACATTCCAACCAAAATAGTGGATATGGGTGCCGAAGGTTGCGTTGATCAGATGGGCAAACGGCACCTGCCCATTCATGATTCCCACCAACGTCATCGCGGCGAACAGGGCCATAACCCCTTGCGCATAATTGAAAATCCCTGACGCCTTGTAGATCAGCACAAAGCCCAACGCGACCAGCGCATACAGAACCCCGGCCATCAGACCGTTGAGGATAACCTCCATCGCGAATACGAGCTGTTCAGGCATCAGCGCCACTCCCCATGTCTGTCCGGTGCTCAGTCATGGCTGACCCCCAGATAGGCGTCGATGACTTCCTGATTGCTACGCACCTCGTCCGGGGTGCCGTCACCGATCTTCTTGCCGTAATCCATCACAACCACCCGGTCGCTCAGGTCCATCACCACGCCCATGTCGTGTTCGATCAGGGCAATGGTGGTGCCGAACTCGTCATTCACATCGAGGATAAAGCGGCTCATGTCCTCTTTCTCTTCGACATTCATGCCCGCCATCGGTTCGTCCAGCAGCAACAGCTTGGGTTCCGCCGCCAAAGCGCGGGCCAGTTCGACGCGTTTCTTTAACCCGTAGGGCAGGCGCGACACGGGCGTCTTGCGGATGTGCTGGATTTCCAGAAAGTCGATGATCTTTTCGACCGCCTCGCGGTTTTCGACCTCTTCCGCCTCGGCCTTGCCCTTCCACCAGGCCTGCTGAAAGATGCTGGTCTTCATGAAGTTTAACCGCCCGGTCATGACGTTGTCCAAAACGCTCATGCCTTCGAACAGGGCGATATTCTGGAACGTCCGCGCAATCCCTTGCCGCGCAACCTCATAGGGGCGCATCGGCGGTCGCTTGGAACCGTGAAACCAAACCTCGCCTTCCTGCGGCACATAAAACCCCGAGATCACATTCAGCATCGAGGATTTGCCCGCCCCGTTCGGCCCGATGATCGCTCGGATCTCACCCTCACGAATGTCGAACGAGATATCCTTGATCGCCACCACACCGCCGAAACGCAGGGTGATGTTCTTCATCTCCATCACCACACCGCCGATCTTGCGACCGTCTTCGGTGACATATCCTTCGGAACTATCCAGCATCAGTCACTCCAAAACTCACGCAAACACGGGACGGCGGGCGGGGCGACGACCGCAGGTCAAGCGGCGCACGACCGGCCCTCATTCCGCTGCCACCTTATGCTGCGCCACCGGCACAACCGGCGCGTCCACAATCTCCAGCGTCGCCGAGATCGAGCCCTTGCGACCGTCCTCATAGGTCACTTCTGTCGTGGTCGAGACGGTTTCGGATCCGTCATAAAGCGCGTCGATGATGTCCTGGAATTTCTCCTCGACGAACCGGCGGCGCACTTTGCGGGTTCGGGTCATCTCACCATCGTCGGCGTCCAACTCCTTGTGCAAAACAACAAAGCGATGCACCTGACACCCCGACAACATATCGTCGGCTGCGACGGACTTGTTCACCTCTTCCACGTGGCCACGAATCGTCTCTAACACGCGGGGATGTCCCGCCAGTTCCTGATAGGACGCGTAGGCCACATTGTTACGTTCCGCCCAGTTTCCTACTGCTGTCAGGTCAATATTGATGAAGGCCACGCAGCGATCCTTGCCATTACCGAACAGCACGACCTCCAGAATATCAGGATAGAATTTCAGCTTGTTCTCGACATATTTCGGGGCGAACATCGACCCATCGGCCATCTTGCCCACGTCTTTTGCGCGGTCGATGATGCGCAGATGGCCTGAATTTTCCTCGATGAACCCCGCATCGCCTGTGGCCACCCAACCCTCGGCATCCTTGGTCGAGGCGGTGGAGTCCGGGTTCTTGAAGTATTCAACGAACACGCCGGGCGAGCGATAGTGGATCTCACCATTGTCGTCGATCTTCAGCTCAACATCCGGCGCGGGCACGCCGACCGTATCCGCCCGCACTTCGCCATCCGGCTGGACGGTGATGAACACGGTGGCCTCGGTCTGGCCGTAAAGCTGTTTCAGGTTGATGCCCAGCGAACGGTAGAAATCGAAAATCTCCGGCCCGATGGCCTCACCGGCTGTATAGCCCACGCGGAACCGGCCATATCCCAGAGTGTCCTTCAGCGGACCATAAACCAGCATATTGCCCAGCGCATATCTAACCCGATCCGCAAACCCAACAGTTTTACCGTCCAACAGCGAACCACCGACCTTCTTGGCGTGTGCCATGAAGTGATGGAACATGCGCTGCTTCAGCTTGCCCGCATCCTCCATCCGGATCATCACATTGGTCAGCTGGGTTTCGAACACGCGCGGCGGGGCAAAGAAATAGGTCGGTCCGATCTCGCGCAGGTCGGTCATCATCGTGTCGGCGCTTTCGGGGCAGTTTACGCAGAACCCGCACCAATAGGCCTGACCGATCGAGAAGATGAAATCGCCCACCCAGGCCATCGGCAGGTAGGACAGGATGTCTTCGTTCCGGGTCAAATGATCGAATTCCGCGGAGTTCTTCGCGCTTTCAATGACATTGCGATTCGACAGCACCACGCCCTTGGGCTTGCCCGTCGTGCCCGAGGTATACAGCATCACGCAGGTATCGTCGTAAGTGATCGCGGCGATGCGTTTGTCCAGCTCCGCGTCGAACCGGGCGTGACCTGCGCTGCCCTCGGCCATGATGTCTTCAAGCGCGTTCATCTGCGAATGGTCGTATTTCCGCATCCCGCGCTTGTCGGTATAAAGGATGTGTTTGACCTGATGCAGGTTTTCCTGAATCTCGATGACCTTGTCGACCTGCTCCTGATCGCCGCAGACCACGTATTTCGCGCCACAATGTTCCAGCACATAGGCCATCTCTTCGGCCACGGAATCCTGATACAAGGGGACAGGCACCGCACCCACCATCTGCGCCGCGACCATCGACCAGTAATGCGCTGGACGGTTGCGACCGATCACAGCGATATGGTCACCATGCTCAACGCCCAGCTCCAGAAACCCAAGCGCAATAGCGCGAATTTCCTTAGCGGCCTCGGCCCAGGTCCAGCACTGCCAAATGCCGAATTCCTTTTCCCGATAGGCCGGGGCATCCCCGAACTGGGTCACATTGCGGTGTAACAGCGCCGGAAGGGAGTCCAACCCTTCAGCGCCCGACTGCGTCTGAGCCAATCTTTCTCTCCTCCCCATCCGGCCCCTCCCCGGGCCGGAAACGGCAGCTCAGGGTTGTATTCCCGAATGCCGATGCCCGATTAAGGGCACCGCAGAAGATCAGCGTCAACTTTTTCCTGATGTTTTCTCAATTCTTACGAATTGTAACAGGGGGCCAGGGATAGGATTTACCATCCAATCGGCTCTACCCAAATTTAAGATATTGGATAAAGTTCAATGATCGATTGTTATTGTGAAGCCGCATTCGCTGCTGACTAGGAGTTTGAAATGACGACAAGTTCTCTCACCAGGATCGAAGCCGAAAGAATTGAAAAAGTCGTCAAAGGAGCACTCAACAGTATCACCAGCAACAAACCCGAAGCTTGGCTGCAGCATTGGACGCCCGACGCGATATTGATGCCACCGGGTATGGAAAGTGTAGTTGGACGGGATGCACTGGCAGACTGGATCGAGGACTGGGCCCCAATAAAGCGTTTTGAGGTAGAAGCCTTTTCTGTCGAAGGGAGCCATACACTGGCAGTTGTGATTTGCGACTTCGTGCGGGTTATCGAATTGGAAACCGGCACAGAGGAAAGACAGCTCGGTCGACAAATGTTGAAGTTACGAAAGCAATCTGACGACACATGGCTCATTGCTGCCGCAATTTTTAATTCAAGAACGTAAAGGCTTCTGGCTCGCAAGATAGCGACATTCTTGCGCAGTTTGCCTAATTCATGCGCTAAACGTCTATGAACCCAACTATCTGAAACATCGCCGCTACAACCAATCCCGCAAAATCGGGATTAGCGGCACATCCGCCGCAGGCATCGGGTAGTTGCGCAGGTCATTCGCGCGCACCCATTTCAGCGCCTGTCCTTCCTTGGACTGCGGAATTCCCTCCCATTTGCGGCAGGCAAACAGCGGCATAAGCAGGTGAAAGTCATCATAGCTGTGGCTGGCAAAGGTCAGCGGCGCAAGGCACGAGGCCCATGTATCGATCCCCAGTTCCTCGTGCAATTCTCGGATCAGGGCGGTCTCGGGGGTTTCGCCGGGTTCGATTTTGCCGCCGGGAAACTCCCACAGACCGGCCATGGATTTGCCCTCCGGGCGCTGCGCCAGCAGCACCCGGCCCTCGACGTCAATCAGGGCGACGGCTGAAACAAGAACTGTTTTCACGAGCGATAATCCGCATTGATCTCGATATAGCCGTGCGTCAGGTCGCAGGTCCAAACGGTAGATTTGCCGTCGCCCAGCCCCAGATTGACGGCGATCACAAGATCCTGACCTTTCATATAGGCCGCGGCGTCTTCCTCGCGGTAGTCCGGGCTGACCCAGCCTTTTTCGGCCACCAGAATGTCACCGAAAGAAATGCTCAGCAGGTCGCGGTCGGCGGAGGCGCCGGATTTACCGATGGCCATGACGATGCGGCCCCAGTTCGGGTCCTCGCCCGCGATGGCCGTTTTCACCAGCGGAGAGTTCGCGATCGCCAGACCATGCACTTTGGCGTCAGCGTCCGAGGCAGCTCCGGTCACGCGGATTTCGACGAATTTCGTCGCGCCTTCTCCGTCGCGCACCACTTGTTGCGCAAGGTCCAGCATCACCGATTCCAACGCGTCGGCAAAAGCCGCGTTGCCGGTGGCATCGACGCCCGAGGCCCCTGTCGCGCACAGCAACAGGCTGTCCGAGGTCGAGGTATCGCTGTCGACGGTAATACAGTTGAACGTCCGGTCGGTCTGCGCGCCCAGCATCGCTTGCAGCGCGGATTGTTCAACCTTGGCATCGGTGAAGATGTAGACCAGCATCGTCGCCATATCCGGCGCGATCATGCCCGATCCCTTGGCAATCCCTGCAATAGAGACTGTTTTGCCGTCTATCTCGACCTGTGCACTGGCCCCTTTCGGAAACGTGTCAGTGGTCATGATCGCGCGGGCCGCGTCTTCGATGGCATGACGGCTGAGACCGGATTTCAACGTCTCAAGCTGCGCCACGATCCGCTCATGCGGCAGAGGTTCACCAATCACACCTGTCGACGAGGTAAATACGCGCTCGACCGGAACACCGGTGGCGGTGGACACCGCCTGCGTCACCTCAGCCACCGAGGTCTGACCATAGTGCCCGGTAAACGCGTTGGCATTACCCGAGTTCACCAAAATCGCCGCAGGCCCGTCGCTGGACCCGCCAATCTTGCCCTGACAATCCAGCACCGGGGCCGCTCGCGTGGCGGATCGGGTAAACACCCCAGCCACAGAAGTACCGGGGTCCAGTACTGCCAGCATGACATCGGTGCGGCCCTGATAACGCACACCTGCCTCGACGGTGGCAAAGCGCACACCGTCAATCGCGGGTAGATCGGGAAAGGCCGCCGGGGCCAGCGGGGAAACCTTGGTGATCGTGGCCACGGGGTTACTCCTGAATCAGCTCGATCTGACGCAGCACTTCGGGGCCTACGCCTTCCTGTGCAGGGCGTTCAATCTCAGCCCCTTGGGTCAATTCGTCGATGCGGGCCTGAATCACGTCCTGTTGCAATGTCTGGGTCAGTTCCGCACGGACCTGTTCCAGTGCGGGCGCCTCAGATTTGCGTTTGTCGTTCAGCGTGACCACGTGCCAGCCGAACTGAGTTTTCACCGGCTCTGACACCTGACCTTTGTCCAAGCTGATCACAGCCGCTTCAAAGGCTGGCACCATCTGGCCCGATCCAAACCAGCCCAATTCACCGCCGTTTGGACCCGAAGGGCCTGTGGAATGTTCCTTGGCCAGTTCAGCAAAGTCGGCACCGTCGTCCAACTGCGCCTTGATCTCTTTGGCTTCTTCTTCGGATTCGACCAGAATATGGCTGGCGTTGAACTCGTCCACGCCATTGAAATCGGCGTATTTGGCGTCATACGCGTCTTGGATCGCTTCATCTGTCAGGTGCTCTTCGATCAGCGCATTCACTGTCTGTACGGCCCGCAAGGACCGCGTCTCGTTCTCCAACGCCAGCGTGTTCAGTTTGGTCAGCTCGTCCTGCTGCTGGCCTAGCAATTGCTGCTGGATCATCTGGTCGATGATCAGTTCATACAGAACGTCATCCTCGATCTGCTGATATTGCTCAGGCAGCGCGGCTGCGGTGGCGATGACGTGACCCAATGTGATCTCTTCGCCATTCACGCGCGCGATCACAGTGTCCGCATCGGGTTTCGTCTCGGCGGCCAGTGGCAGGGCCATCACGGCAGCAAGCGCCAGAGATGGCAGAAAAGTGAGGCCTTTGGGCATGGATTCATCCTATTTCTTTGCCGCGACAGGGCGCAGCGTTGACACTTCAGAACCTGCCGCTTACATCGCTTTGAAGCCTTGGACAGGGCCGCCTTTCACCCCCCGTATCTATGGGTTGCGCGCAAGGTGGGCAAGCCTGTCGCAACCAAGACAAGAACAGATCCGCTGGAGTGAACATGCTGGGACTCGGAACGCTCGCGAAAAAGGTGTTCGGAACACCGAACGACCGAAAGATCAAGGCGACCCGCCCCCTGATCGAAAAGATCAACGCGCTGGAGCCCGAGTTCGAAAAGCTCTCTGATGACGGCCTGATCGAAAAGACCGCCGAACTGCGCAAACGTGCGCTGGACGGTGAAAGCCTGGACGCCCTGCTACCCGAAGCCTTTGCCAATGTGCGCGAAGGTGCGAAACGCGCGCTGGGTCTGCGCGCCTTTGACGTGCAACTGATGGGTGGTGCGTTTCTGCATCAGGGCAACATCTCGGAAATGAAGACGGGTGAGGGCAAGACGCTGGTCGCCACCTTCCCCGCCTATCTGAACGCGCTGACCGGTAAGGGCGTACATGTCGTTACCGTGAACGAGTATCTGGCAAAGCGCGACTCGGAATGGATGGGCAAAGTGTTTGCCGCCGTCGGTATGACCACCGGCGTAATCTGGTCAGGTCAGCCCGATGCCGAGAAAAAGGCCGCTTACGCCTGTGACGTCACCTATGCCACCAATAACGAGCTTGGGTTCGACTATCTGCGCGACAATATGAAGGCCGAACTGGATCAGATTTACCAGAAATACCACAATTTCGCGATTGTGGACGAAGTGGATTCGATCCTCATCGACGAGGCGCGGACGCCGCTGATCATCTCGGGCCCCTCTGAGGACCGGTCGGACTTGTATACTGCCATCGACGGGTTGATCCCCTTGCTGCAGGAAGATCACTATACGCTGGACGAAAAGTCGCGCAACGTGACCTTCACCGACGAAGGCAACGAATTTCTGGAAGAGCGCCTGATCGCTGTGGACCTGATCCCCGAAGGTCATTCGCTATACGACCCCGAAAGCACAACGGTCGTGCATCATGTGAATCAGGGCCTTCGCGCGCATAAACTGTTCCAGCGCGACAAGGACTACATCGTTCGCGATGGCAATGTGGTTCTGATCGACGAATTCACCGGCCGGATGATGCCGGGTCGCCGCCTGTCCGAAGGTCTGCATCAGGCTATCGAGGCCAAGGAAGGCGTTGCGATCCAGCCGGAAAACGTGACGCTGGCCAGTGTGACCTTCCAAAACTATTTCCGCCTTTATGACAAGCTGGGCGGCATGACAGGTACGGCGCTGACTGAGGCCGAAGAATTTCAGGAAATCTACGGTCTGGGCGTGGTTGAGGTTCCAACCAACAAACCTATTGCCCGCGTGGACGAGGACGATCAGGTCTATCGCACCGCAGCTGAGAAATACGGCGCGATGATCGAGGAAACCAAGGAAGCACAGGAAAAGGGCCAACCGGTTCTGCTGGGCACCACATCCATTGAGAAATCAGAACTGCTGAGCCAGTTGCTTCAAAAAGAAGGCATCGAACACAACGTCCTGAACGCCCGCCAGCACGAGCAAGAGGCGCAGATCGTCGCCGATGCAGGCCGACTGGGCGCTGTGACCATCGCCACCAACATGGCCGGCCGCGGCACCGATATTCAGTTGGGCGGCAATGTTGAGATGAAGGTTCTACAGGCGCTGGCCGAAAACCCCGAGGCCGACCCGACCCAGCTGCGCGCCGCTGAAGAGGCGCGTCACGCGGAGGAAAAGGAAAAGGTGCTGGCCGCTGGTGGTCTTTATGTGATGGCGTCAGAACGCCACGAAAGCCGCCGCATCGACAACCAGCTGCGCGGTCGTTCGGGCCGTCAGGGCGATCCGGGGCGCACCGTGTTCTACCTGAGCCTCGAAGACGACCTGATGCGCATCTTCGGCTCAGAACGGTTAGACAAGGTTCTGACCACGCTGGGCATGAAAGAGGGCGAGGCTATCGTCCACCCCTGGGTGAACAAATCGCTGGAACGCGCACAGTCCAAAGTCGAAGGCCGTAACTTCGACATGCGCAAGAACGTTCTGAAATTCGATGACGTGATGAACGATCAGCGGAAAGTTGTGTTCAGTCAGCGGCGCGACATCATGTCTTCGGATGACCTGTCCGAGGTCGTGTCGGATATGCGTGAACAGGTGATCGACGATCTGATCGACGAATACATGCCGCCGAAATCCTATGCCGACCAATGGAATACCGAAGGCTTTTACGCCGCCGTTATTGCAAAACTGGGTGTAGATGTACCGCTGATCGATTGGGCCGCCGAAGAAGGCGTCGACGATGAAGAGATTCGCGGCCGTTTGATCAAAGCCACTGATGAGATGATGGCGCAGAAGGCCGTCGCATTTGGCCCCGAGAACATGCGCAACATCGAAAAGCAGGTGCTGCTGCAAACCATCGACAGCAAATGGCGCGAGCATCTGCTGACCTTGGAACATCTGCGTTCCGTGGTTGGCTTCCGCGGATACGCGCAGCGCGATCCGCTGAATGAATACAAGAACGAAAGCTTCCAACTGTTCGAAGGCATGCTGGATAGCCTGCGTGAAACTGTAACTCAGCAATTGTCACGCGTGCGCCCGCTGTCCGAGGAAGAACAGCGTGAGATGCTTGCGCAGATGCAGGCACAGCAGGCACAGGCGCAAAAAGCCGTCGATCAGGCGGCAGGGCAAGCCGAAGCAGTGGCCGAGGCCCAAGCCTCGGGCGATGCCCGTCCGGGCTTTGACGAGAACGACCCCAGTACCTGGGGCAACCCTTCCCGCAATGACCCCTGTCCCTGCGGCTCGGGCAAGAAATTCAAGCACTGCCACGGACGCCTGACCTAACGTCACCCGAATTTAGGCACATTGAGTCCACTTCACGGCCACATATTGGCCGTGATTCAAAATCAGTATGCGACTCGCTCCTTCAACTGGGGAGGGTGTCTTGTTTGTAATAAAGAACTACGTAACCACCGGCGGCACTGTCGCTTGCGCGCTGGCAATTGGTTACCTGATGCAAAATGGAAAGCCGGCGGAGCCCTCAAGCGCGCAGGATTCTGTAAGTGTGACCGCCGAAGCTGCAATCATTCCCGGGCTGGAGAGTATTGTTCTGACCTCCTCGACCCCCGCCCGTGAATCGGAACAAGTCGCAGTTGAGGCGCCGCGCCAAGTGAAAGCCAGCCGGTCAGCCCCCTCTGACCAGGGCGATTGCAGCTTTGCCGCACGGGCCTACGCCGTCCCCGGCGCTGCCGCACGTTTGATTTTCAAAGCCCCCTGCCATGGCAATGAACGTATCGAAGTGCATCACAGCGGCCTGACTTTGACGCAAAAAACAGATAAAGATGGCGTGCTGGATCTAACCATACCGGCCTTGTCGGAATACGCGATATTTCTGATCTCTCTTGAGGACCAGAAAGGGATCGTTGCCACCACTCACATTCCCGATATCGGCCAGTATTCTCGTTTCGCCCTGCAATGGCAGGGTGAAACGGACCTTCAGATACACGCTTTGGAATTCGGGGCCAGCTACGGCGACACAGGCCACGTTTCAGCCACGTCTGACGCACAAGGCACAGGCAATATCGTACATCTTGCGCAGTCTGCGTTCAGCGATGCACGCAATGTCGAAGTTTACTCTTTTCCGGAAGGGAAGTCGCAACAATCGGGTTCGATTGAACTGACGGTCGAGGCAGAAGTGACGCCAGAAAACTGCGGCAAGGATTTGAGCGTGCAATCGCTTGAAATGCACGGTGATCGGGAACTGCGTTCGCGCGATTTGGCGCTGAGTTTCCCGGACTGTTCCAAAACCGGTGAGTTTCTGGTGTTGAATAATCTGTTCCAAAACCTGACAATCGCGGCAAACTAAACCGCAGGCAGGCTTGACGTTCTTATGACATTTTTCCGTGTGGCAACCGCCGCACTACTCTCGGCGACTCTTTCTTCGACCGTGCAGGCGCAGGACATCACGCTGACGTCGCATGATGGCCACGTCGAGGTGTCCGGCACACTTTTAGGCTTTGATGGCGAATTCTATCGCGTCGACACGCAATTCGGCGAGCTTACCGTGGATGGCTCGGGCGTCACCTGCGATGGGCCCGCCTGCCCAAGCCTGACCGATTTTGTAGCCGAATTGCTTTTCTCGGGATCGTCGGTGATGGCAGAAAAGGTGATGCCCGCCCTTGTGGTAGGATTTGCCGAACAAGAAGGGTTGTCCGTTGAACGCCTGACATTGGACGCAAGCACCCTGGCTTACGAGTTGCGCCAAACCGGTCGCGATGCGCCGTTGGGTCGCTTCTTTTTCAACATCGGTAATACTGGCAGCGGGTTCGTAGATCTGATCGAAGGCCAGGCAGATATCATCATGGCGTCACGTGAAATCCACCCGCAAGAGCATGAGAACGCCAAGGCCGCGGGTTTGGGCGATCTGACTCACGCGCGCCGCTCCAGAGTTGTCGCCCTAGATGCTTTGGTGCCCATCGTGGCACCGGGCAATACGATCCCACATATCTCTTTGGCTGATTTGGCGATGGTGCTTTCAGGCGAAATTGACAACTGGTCGGCTTTGGGCGGGCCAGACGCGCCGATCGCGCTGCACCTGCCGTCCGCCGACTCTGGTCTGGCGCAGGTGATCCAGAACCAATTTCTGGCCCCCACCAAAGCTGAACTGCCTGAAAACGTCGAATGGCATGACCGAGGCAACGATCTGGTGGACGGTGTGGCCAGCGACCCGTTTGCCATCGGAATCGCCAGCCAAGCCGAGGCGAATGGCGCGCGCGCTTTGCCATTGGCGGGTGGATGCGGCCACACACTGATGGCCACGCGGCAATCGATCAAAACCGAAGATTACCCCCTGACCTCGCCGTTGTTCCTCTACTTGCCCGAGCGCCGCCTGCCCCGCGTCGCCCGTCAGTTTCTGGCCTATACCCAAAGTGCAGATGCCCAAATGGCGATCCGTGATGCGGGTTTTGTCGATCAAGCCCCCGAAACGATCCCTATCGCACTGCAGGGGAACCGGTTCGCGAATGCGGTTGCTTCGGGCGGGTCCGAGGTTGGGCTGGATGAGCTTCAGCGCCTGATCGCAACTTTACGCCCGCTGTCCCGGCTGTCCCTGTCCGTACGATTTAAGGCCGGGTCCTCACGCCCGGACGCGCAATCCCGGTCGAATATCCAACAACTGGCCCAGCAGCTTGAGGCCGGAACGCTGGACGTGCGCAAACTGCTGTTCGTCGGCTTCAGTGACGGTGACGGTGCTGCCGCATCCAATCAGCGGATCGCATTGCTGCGTGCCAAAACGGTGCGTAACGCGGTGCTGGCAGCAGTGGAAACTGCAATTCCCGATAGTGTCGAGCTTGAGGTTGACGCCTTCGGCGAAGCAATGCCCATGGCATGCGACGACTCGGATTGGGGGCGCAAGGTCAATCGTCGGGTCGAGATCTGGGTCAGGTGATCCCTTATAGATAGCCCTCAGACCTAAAGCTCAGTTCGGTCGATTTGCCGATGATCAGATGATCATGCAGCGTTAGGCCCAGCGCCAGACAGGCATCCTGAATACGGTTGGTCATGTCGATATCCGATTGGGAAGGCGTCGGATCGCCCTAGGGGTGGTTATGCACCAAAATCAACGCCGAGGCATTCAGCTCCAACGCCCGTTTTGCCACTTCACGCGGGTATACCGGGACATGATCCACAGTGCCTTTGGCCTGTTCCTCATCCGCGATCAGCACATTCTTGCGATCCAGATAGAACACCCGGAACTGTTCAGTCTCGCGATGGGCCATGGTCGTGTGACAATAGTCCAGCAACGCGTCCCAGCCGGAAATCACATGCCGTTGCATCACCCGCGCGCGGGCCATGCGATGGGCGCAGGCCTCAAGTATCTTCAGATCGGTAATCACCGTATCTCCGACGCCCTTGATCTGGCGTAGACGCTCCTCGGGCGCGGTCAGAACCCGGTTGAAATCGCCAAACGTATCCATCAGCGCCCGCGCCAGCGGTTTGACATCCTGCCGGGGGATCGAACGGAACAGAACCAACTCCAACAGTTCGTAATCCGGCATGGCGGCCGAACCGCCTGACATGAACCGTTCGCGCAGCCGCTTGCGATGGTCTTTGATGTAGGAGGGCAACCGACCCGTCGGCAGCGGCTGCGCCGGCGCTTCGTCCGTTTCGAACAGCATCGGGGCTTCGGCAAAGGCGTCCTGTGTCATGGGTACACACTGACGCAGAATCGGTTTCCGAAAGGTTAACGTGCCTCACCCGCCATGCGCGCGGTGGTGCGGCGGACGATCAGGTGCAGCAGGATCGAGAACACGCCCAGCGTCAGCATTGCGGCAAACATCAGATCGGTCTTTGCCCTGCCATTGGCCAAAAGCATCAAATAGCCAAGCCCCTGCGAAGACCCCACCCATTCGCCAATCACCGCCCCGATGGGCGCATAGACAGCCGCCAATCGCATCCCCGAGGCCAATGAAGGCAACGCCGACGGAATACGGATACGCCACAGCACTGCGCGTCGGCTGGCCTGCATTGTACGGGCCAAATCCAGATAGCCGGATGGCGTCCGCATCAGGCCGTCAAAGAAGGACGATGTGATCGGAAAATAAATAATCAGCACCGCCATCGCGACCTTGGACCACAGGCCATAGCCCAGCCACAGCGTCAGCAACGGCGCCAGCGCAAAAACCGGCAGTGCCTGCGTGAACACCAGCATCGGCTGCACCAGCACCCGTGCCGCCCGCGAATTGGCCAGTTGCAGCGCCGTGATCACACCCAGCACGGTTCCGACGGCCAGACCGATCACCACTTCGACCGCCGTGATCCACGTATGCTCGGCAATCAACCAGCGGTTCTGCCACCACGCCTCGGCCACCAAGGCAGGCCCCGGAAGGATGAACTTTGGCAATCCGGTCAGCCAAACGATGCCCTGCCAGATCGCCAGGGCAAACACGGTTGCAGCAAGGGCTGAAAGGTATTTCACGCTGCCTCGTCCCGCAGCAGGCGCAGCAGCGCGCCCTGCGCCTCCAAGGTCTCAAGGTCGTCCACATGGCGCGGGGCGGGGGCTTGCGGAGGGTCACACGGTGTCAGCCCCTGCTGCGTCATCACAACGATGGACTGGCCCAATCGCGCGGCCTCGCCCGGATCATGAGTGACCAGCAGGACTGTGCGACATTGCAAGGCTTCTGCCGCCAGCTCCTGCATATCCGCCCGCGTGCGCGCATCGAGGGCCGAGAAAGGTTCATCCAGCAGTACAATCGGGCGATCTTCCATCAATGTCCGGGCCAGTGCCACGCGTTGGCGTTGACCACCTGACAATTCGGCCGGTTTCTTAGCCATGTGGTCCGTCAGTCGCATCCGCTCAATCAGTTGATCACGGCGGTTCAGATCGGGTTTCTCGCCGCGCAGCCTGGCCCCAAGCGAGACATTCTGCGCAACCGTGGCCCATGGCAGCAGCAAATCGTTCTGCGCCATATACGCCACACGGTCCGGGACGGGCTGCCCGTCGCTCGCGGTGATGTTTCCGGTGAACTCCGCGCCCGTTTCCAACCCGGCAATCAGGCGCAGAACCGTGGTTTTACCAACGCCCGACCCGCCCAGAAGACAGGTCCACCGCCCCGCCGCAAGTGTCAGCGTCAGCGGTGCGAACAAAAGCGTTTCGCCAATGTTTGCATGCCCGCTGATGATCACATCGGGCGCGGGTGTCATGGAGTCAGACCCATTTGCCAGAAATTGACCTCAAGCTCGGTTGCGGTACGGAATGTATGACACAGACGATCCCAGCGCGGAGAGGTCGTGAATTCCGCCCCAACACGCTGTGTTAGAGCCGAATCCAGCGATTCTCCCACGGCTTTGCACGCGCCCTGATAGTCCGGGCTTGAATAAGTATTGATCCAGTCACGATAGGTCTCCGAGGTGGCCTCGGCAGCCAGACGTTTTCCAATCTCACCATACCCCATGACACAGGGGGCAAGCGCGGCCAGCAGGTCCAGCAGATCGCCGCTGTACCCGGCCTCCAGCACAAAGCGGGTATAAGCCAGATTTTCGGCGCGTTCCTCGGTTGCGAATAGCTCCTCCCCGGAAATGCCCTCGGCTTCGCAGATCCCGATATGCAGCTGCATCTCTTCTGCGACCAACGCGTTGACCGTCGCCACGGCGGTCAGCATTTCCGAATGGGTTTCTGATTTCACCACCGCCAGCGCCCAGGCACGGGAAAAGTGGATCAGGAACACATAGTCCTGCCGCAGATAGTGCAGGAAGGCCGCACGTGGCAGGCTGCCATCTTTCATGCCTTCGACGAAGGCGTGGCGGGTATAGTCCCGCCACGGCCCCTGCACCGCATCACGCATCAGCATGAAGGCTTTGCCATAATCGCTCATTGCTGGGTCACGTCGATGGTGATGGCGCTGACCGGGTTGATGCTGTCGATCATGCCGCTGTCTTTCAGGAACGCTTCGAACCGGGCATAACGTCCGGCGTCAAAACCCGCAGGACGCAGCGCGAAACGGGGCAATGTGTCGACCCAGGCGCGGGCGTTCAGTTCATCCTGCAGCTCGGGCGAGGTGGCGGCGAATATCTCCCAGCTTTTCTCGGGGTTGTTCACGATGAACTGGGTCGCCTTTTCGGTTGCGGCCAGAAAACGCGCAACCTTGTCGGCATCCATGGTGTCGGGGTTGGCGACATAAATCAGTTCGTCATAGGGCGGCACGCCTTCTTCTTCGATATAGAAACAGCGGCCTGCGACGCCTTCGATATCCATCTGGTTCAGTTCGAAATTGCGGAAGGCACCGATCACCGCGTCCACCTGACCGCTCATCAGCGACGGAGACAGCGAGAAGTTCACGTTGATCATCTCAATTTCATCCAGCGCGACATCATGGGTGTTGAGCATTGCGGACAGAACGGCCTCTTCTACGCCAGCAACCGAGAACCCAACCTTCTTGTCCTTGAGGTCGGCCAGCGTTTCGATCGGGCCATCCTCAAGCACCAGCAGGCAGTTCAACGGCGTCGCAACCAACGTACCAACCCGTTTCAGCGGCAGCCCTTCGTGAATTTGCAGGTGCAGTTGCGGTTGATAGGACACGGCCAAATCAGCCTGACCGGCCGCCACAAGGCGGGGCGGGGCCGAGGGGTCGGCGGGCGGAATGATTTCGACCTCAAGCCCCTCATCCGCGAAATAACCATTTTCCTGCGCCACGATGATCGGGCCGTGGTCGGGGTTGATGAACCAGTCCAGCAACACGGTCATCTTGTCTTCGGCCCAGGCTGGCGCGGCGGCCAGAAGGGCAATGGCTGTGATCAGCTTTTTCATGTCTCGCGTTTCCTTTTCATTCACGAGGTTGAGGCCGCGACGAGGACAATCTCGCCCGGCCAATCCGGTTGAATCTGTTCAGCAGCACGCCAGGCACGCAGGCCAGTTGCGCAGCACAGCGCCAGTCTTTTGCTTTTATTAGACTCTGTTTTCAGGGTGCCCACGGCCAACCGCCGCGCCTCTGGGTGGATGGGCGTCGGGGCTTCGACTTCATCGCGTAGTTCGACGATCAGGTCTGTCTCAGCCAGCTCTCCAACCGACAGAAACCGGAAATAGGCAGCAGGCTCCTGTGCGCCGTCAAATCGGAAACTGCTGCTGCGAAACGTACGCGCGTCGAACTGAACCATTTGTCCCAAAGGCGACGGTTCCAACCCAAGGATCACCGCCAACGCGATCTGCGCTTGCATGGCCCCCACCATCGCCACAACGGGCCCCAACACCCCGGTAGTGGCACAACTCGCGCCGCTGTCAGGAGCCTCGGGGAATACAGCGCGCAATGAGGGCGCCCCGCCACAGAACCCACCGACATAGCCCGAAAGGCCCAGCACGGATGCGCTGATCAGCGGTTTTCCCACCGCGTGGCAGGTATCGGAAAGCGTATAACTGGCCGCATAACTATCGGCGCAATCCAGAACAAGGTCGGAATTGGCGACAAGATCGGCGGCATTCTCATTTGTTAGAGCCTGTTTCAAGGAAATTACTGTTACTTTATGATTTAGCGCCCGACAGCGCACAGCAGCCACCTCGGCCTTGGGTCGGCCACAGTCGACTTCGGTGAACAATGTCTGACGATGCAGGTTCGACAGGGCGACTTCATCCTGATCCATGATTGTCAGGTGCCCTACACCTGCCCCGGCCAACAAGGGCAACAACGGCGCGGCCAGCCCTCCCGCGCCCACCACCAAAATCCGCGCAGCAGTAAGGCGCGCCTGACCTTTATAACCAACTTCGGGCAGGATCGTCTGGCGGACGTAACGGGTCATCGCGTAACCTCGATCCACTCACGCACGCGGGATTCCGGGTCAGCATTCAGCGTTATATCGGTGACGACCGAGACGATGTCCGCGCCCGCTTGCAGCACGCCGGGCGCGCGTTCGACACTCATCCCGCCAATACCAACCAGAGGGGTATCGCCAATCCGGGCTTTCCATTCGGTAACGCGCGGCAGACCCTGTTGCTCCCATTTCATCTTTTTCAGAATTGTTGGATAGACCGGCCCCAACGCCACGTAGTCGGGGTTCATCGACAGAACCCTCTCAAGTTCATCATCGTCATGGGTGGAAACACCCAGTTTTAGCCCGGCTTTACGGATGGCCTGCAGGTCGGCATCGTCCAAATCCTCCTGACCCAGGTGAACCCAGTCACATCCTGCGTCGATGGCGGCCTGCCAATGGTCGTTCACTACAAGCACGGCATCGTGGGCACGGCATAGGTCCAAAGATTGGGCGATCTGGGTCCGCACCGTTTCAAAAGGCTGATCCTTGATCCGCAACTGCACCAGTTTCACGCCCAAGGGCAGCATGCGGCGCAACCAGTCCGAGTGGTCGAAGATTGGGTAAAACCGGTCCAGCCTCATGACAAAAACGCCTTTCCAATTACCGGGGTAGACGGCTCGGCCATATCGCGGGCCTCAATCGGGTCGGCTTGATGAGCCAGCTGTCCGGCCTCAACCGCCAACGCCATGGCTTGCGCCATAGTCACGGGATCGCCCGCCCGCGCCACGGCTGTGTTCAAAAGCACCGCGTCGAAACCCAATTCCATCGCCCGCGCGGCGTGGCTCGGCAGGCCAATACCCGCATCGATCACCAAGGGAACTTCGGGAAATTCCGCGCGCATCGCACGCAAGGCATATTTATTGTTCAGCCCGCGCCCCGAGCCTATGGGCGCCCCCCAAGGCATCAATACTTCGCACCCGGCTGCCAGCAGGCGCTCCCCCACGATCAGGTCATCGGTGGTATACGGGAAAACCTGAAACCCATCTTCGGTGAGAATGCGCGCGGCCTCGACCAGTTGAAACACATCCGGTTGCAGGCTGTCGGTGTGGCCGATCAATTCCAGCTTGATCCATTTGGTATCAAACACCTCACGCGCCATATGAGCGGTGGTCACCGCCTCTTTCACCGTGTGGCATCCCGCAGTGTTGGGCAGCACCCGCACGCCCAGATCACGGATCATCTGCCAAAATGTCTGGCCCGCACCCGATTCACGCCGCAGGGACACAGTGGCGACACCCGCGCCGCTTTCACGAAACGCCTGTTCCAGAATGGCAGGGCTGGGATATTGCGCGGTGCCCAACATCAGCGAGTTGGGCAATTCGGTGCCATAGAATCTTTTCACGATCAGCCCCCCTGCATCGGGGACAAAACCTCGACCCGGTCGCCATCGTTCAGCGCATGCCTGATGCGGAGGCTGGATGGCACGAACTCTTCGTTCACGGCGGTCGCGACACGGCCAGAGAATCCGCATTCCTCCAACAAGCCCGACAGGGTATCGGCACGCACCTCATGTGGCGCGCCATTAAGCACGATCTTCATCGACCATCTCCGAATGTTTGTTATCAAGCGCCAGATCGGCCACGCCCTGTGCCAATGCAGGGGCCAACAGATAGCCGTGGCGATACAGTCCGTTGGCATAGATTGTACGCCCCAAACGCCGAATGCGGGGCAGATTGTCAGGAAACGCCGGGCGCAGATCGACGCCGATTTCCAGCACCTCTGCCTCACCAAAAGCCGGGTTCAAAGCATAGGCAGCACTGAGCAATTCCAACAAGGAACGCGCGGTAATCCGATTGCTGTCCTCGCTTTCGATCATCGTCGCGCCCAGCATGTAGACGCCGTCGCCGCGCGGCACGATGTATAACGGCATCCGCGGGTGCAGCAGTCGAACGGGCCGGGTCAACTGCACGTCCGGGCAACGGATCACCAGCATCTCGCCCTTCACCCCGCGTAGGTCGTGTAACACTTCGCGCGCGTGCAGACCGCGACAGTCAATCGCGTTCTCCAACCGCGTGGGCGCGAGTTTTTGATGAAAAACGACGCCTTGATCCTTCAGGTTGCGGTACAGATCGCGCAACGCTTGCCGAGGGCCCAAATGAGCCTCATCCGCAAAGTACAAGCCCTTGGTGAAGCCGTTCAATTCAGGCTCTAATACTGCAATTTTTGCTTGATCAATCTCAGCAAACCCATCGGTTCGACGCCCAAACCGACGCAGGTCCGGTAAGTCGCGCGGGCTGGCGACGACCAATGTGCCCTGCCGCTGAACCTTGGTTCGCGCCGCCCACCAATTCAATGAGTGCCGCCCCAATCGCAATACCGGTTCTTCGGCGTTTTCGAACTCGCACCACGGGGCCAGCATGCCCCCGGCCCACCACGAACACCCGTGCGGGCCCGGAGGGCCACCGGGATCGAACATCTGAACCTTGGCACCGCGCGCGACAAGTTCGCTGGCAACGGCCAATCCGGCAACGCCGGAACCTATCACCGACCAAATCGTCATGCGGGCCACACCTGGTGGAAATGATGTACAGGCCCATGCCCTCGCCCAATTTCAAGACTATCCGCCCGCGCTATGGCCCCTTGCAGATAGTGATGCGCCTGCGCGACTGCATCTGTCAGGACCAACCCTTGGGCAAGCCCCGCCGCAATCGAGGAGGACAACGTGCAACCGGTGCCATGCGTGTTGCGCGTGTTGCGTCTTGGCGCTGTATATTCAGAGATTTGCCCCGATGCATCGACCAACAGGTCGTGGCAGATGTCACCACGCCCATGCCCACCCTTCATCAGCACGGCCTGCGCGCCCAGCTCACAAAGGGCCAACCCCTGCTCAATCATTTGATCCGGGGTGTGAGCTTCGGAACAATCGAGCAAACACGCCGCCTCGGGCAGATTGGGGGTCAGAACGGTGGCTTGGGGCAACAGGACATCGCGCAAGGTTTGGACCGCGTTCTGTGCCAGCAATGCGTCCCCGGATTTAGCAATCATCACCGGGTCCAGCACAACCGGGCCTTTGTATTCCGCGATGCTGTCCGCGACGGTTTGGATAATGTCCGGGGTCGCCAGCATGCCAATCTTGATCGCGCCCACATCCAGATCGGTCAAAACGGCCTCGATCTGGGCCGCCACCACATGCAGCGGAATGCCATGCACCGCCGTGACCGCTTGGGTATTCTGTGCTGTCACCGCCGTGACAACGCTGGCTCCGTATACGCCCAAAGCGGACATCGCCTTGAGATCCGCCTGTATCCCGGCCCCGCCACCACTGTCCGAGCCGGCAATTGTCAGGGCAATATGCGCCATATCGTTGCTCCATCATCAATGGGCAACGCAGCATGGAAAACGTCTGTACGCATTAGACCGTTCCCTACGCCGGTATTGCCCGGATCAGGTTCGATGGGTTAGCGCATTCACGCCTCTCAGCCTCTTGATCGGGGCACCCCAACGGTTGCGCGCACAATCTCAGGGGTTGGGTGGGGGTTCAATGGCCAATTTTGACGCAGATGGCAGGCCAACTGGACTTATCAAATGAAAAAGCCGGTCCTACTGGACCGGCCTTGTCTTGCTGTTCTCTAGAAGGGAGCTCAGCCCTTCATTCCGTCCCAAAAAGATTTGACAGACGAGAAAAAGCTGTTTGATTCCGGGTGGTTATCTTCACCCAAATCGTCGAATTCGCGCAACAGTTCTTTCTGGCGGCTGGTCAGATTGACCGGGGTTTCCACCGCCAGTTCGATGAACATATCACCGACACCACCGCCACGCAGCGCGGGCATACCCTTGCCGCGCAGCCGCATCTGGCGGCCCGATTGGCTGCCAGCTGGAATTTGCACACGACCACGACCACCGTCGATGGTTGGCACTTCGATCGATCCGCCCAGCGCAGCCTTGGCCATGCTGACCGGTACGCGGCAATACAGGTTCACGCTGTCCCGTTCGAACAGCTTGTGATCCGACACCTCGACAAAGATATAGAGATCGCCCGGAGGGCCACCGCGCATTCCGGCCTCACCCTCACCCGCGAGGCGGATACGAGTGCCGGTTTCGACACCTGCCGGTATGTTGACCGAAAGGGCGCGTTCTTTTTCGACACGACCTGCGCCATTGCAGGATTTACAGGGGTTCTTGATGATCTGACCCAGGCCCGAACAGGTCGGACAGGTGCGTTCAACGGTGAAGAAACCCTGTTGCGCGCGCACTTTGCCCATGCCGGAACAGGTCGGGCAGGTCGTGGGCTCCACGCCACCTTCGGCGCCCGAGCCATCACAGGCTGAGCAGGCTACGGCAGCAGGCACGTTGATGGTTTTCTGCAGGCCCGAGAACGCTTCTTCCAACGTTACACGCAGATTATAACGCAGGTCCGATCCACGCGCAGCACGGCGGCCACCGCCGCCACCACGCTGACCGCCCATGAAATCGCCGAACAGATCATCGAACACGTCCGAAAACGCGCTGGAGAAATCACCCTGCCCAAAGCCGCCGCCGGGACGGCCACCGCCACCCATGCCGTTTTCAAAAGCGGCATGGCCAAAGCGGTCGTAAGCGGCCTTGCGATCGGCATCCTTCAAAACGTCGTAGGCTTCGTTCGCTTCTTTGAACTGTGCCTCGGCATCCGGGTTGTCCTTGTTGCGGTCGGGATGCAGTTCCTTGGCTTTCCTGCGAAAGCCCTTCTTGATCTCGTCCGCTGATGCACCCTTGGATACGCCGAGCACATCATAGTAGTCGCGTTTTGACATCGGTGTTTCCTTCTGCCTCAACGTAATCGGGCCGGCCCGGCAACCGGACCGGCCCAAATTGGCCCGGTTACCCGTTAGTTACGCTTGTCGTCGTCCAGATCTTCGAACTCGGCGTCGACAATGTCATCATCACCCGGCGCTGCGTCTGCCGCTGCCGGTTCATCTTCGCCCTCTTCGGCTTGCGCCTTGTAGATGGCTTCACCCAGCTTCATGGCCGCTTCGGTGACGTTCTGGATGCCCGACTTGATCTTGTCGGCATTCTCGGTTTCCAGCTCGTCCTTCAGCGCAGCAATTGCCAGCTCGATGGCTTCGATGGTGGTCGGGTCTACCTTGTCGGCATGCTCTTCCATCGATTTTTCGGTCGAGTGGATGAGGCTTTCCGCCTGGTTCTTGGCGTCGACCAGCTCGCGGCGTTCCTTGTCGGCTTCCGCGTTCTCTTCGGCGTCCTTGACCATCTTTTCGATGTCCTCGTCGGACAGACCGCCCGAGGCTTGGATGGTGATCTTCTGCTCTTTGCCGGTGCCTTTGTCCTTGGCCGAAACCGAGACAATGCCGTTGGCGTCGATGTCAAAAGTCACCTCGATCTGAGGCATACCGCGCGGTGCAGGCGGGATGTCTTCGAGGTTGAACTGACCCAGGATCTTGTTGTCCGCGGCCATTTCACGCTCACCCTGGAACACGCGGATGGTTACGGCGTTCTGGTTGTCTTCAGCGGTCGAGAAGACCTGAGACTTTTTCGTCGGGATCGTGGTGTTGCGGTCGATCAGGCGGGTGAACACGCCACCCAGAGTTTCGATGCCCAGCGACAGCGGAGTCACGTCCAGCAGAACCACGTCTTTGACGTCGCCTTGCAGAACACCGGCCTGAATGGCAGCGCCCATGGCCACCACTTCGTCCGGGTTCACACCTTTGTGGGGCTCTTTCCCGAAGAATTTGGTGACCTCTTCGATCACTTTCGGCATCCGGGTCATACCACCGACCAGAACAACCTCGTCCACGTCGCCCGCCGACAGGCCCGCGTCTTTCAGAGCAGCGGCACAAGGCTTCATCGACTTCTTGATCAGGTCCGATACCAGCGATTCCAGCTTGGCGCGGGTCAGTTTCATGACCATGTGCAGAGGCTGACCGTTCGAACCCATCGAGATGAACGGCTGGTTGATTTCGGTCTGCGAGGTCGAGGACAGCTCGATCTTGGCTTTCTCAGCAGCTTCTTTCAGACGCTGCAGAGCCATCTTGTCTTGGCTCAGGTCGACACCGTGTTCCTTTTTGAACTCATCCGCCAGGTAGTTGACGATGCGCATGTCAAAGTCTTCACCACCCAGGAAGGTGTCGCCGTTGGTCGACTTAACTTCGAACAGGCCGTCGTCGATTTCCAGAATGGTCACATCGAAGGTACCGCCACCAAGGTCATAAACCGCTATGGTTTGGGTTTCTTCCTTGTCCAGACCGTAGGCCAGAGCGGCCGCTGTCGGTTCGTTGATGATCCGCAGCACTTCCAGTCCGGCGATTTTACCGGCGTCTTTGGTGGCCTGACGCTGTGCGTCGTTGAAATATGCCGGAACAGTGATAACCGCCTGCGTGACTTCCTCACCCAGATAGCTCTCGGCGGTTTCCTTCATCTTACCCAGAGTGAAGGCCGAGATCTGGCTTGGGGAGTACTTTTCACCGCGGGCTTCAACCCACGCGTCACCGTTGCCGCCATTGACGATGGCGTACGGCACCATTTTCTTGTCTTTTTCGACTTCTGCATCATCCACACGACGACCGATCAGACGCTTGACGCCAAAAATCGTGTTGTCGGGGTTGGTGACCGCCTGACGTTTTGCAGGCTGACCGACCAGTCGCTCATCTTCGGTGAAGGCGACGATCGAGGGCGTGGTCCGCGCCCCTTCGGCGTTCTCGATGACCTTCGGCTGCGAGCCGTCCATGATCGCAACGCACGAGTTGGTGGTTCCGAGGTCAATCCCGATTACTTTTCCCATATGTTCAATCCCTTTCTCTTCAAGGCGATGTCCGAGGTCCGAACCCGTTATGGCACCCGGCCCCGATCTACTGTGCGCAACAGCCCTACACCATCGCGCGTCCCGGCGTATATAAGGGCGGGACGAATGGCCTGCAAGCGGTGTAAATCGCAGGTTTTCGGGAATCTGTGGCCTTTTTGGCAAGGTTTTGGCAAGGATCGGAGAATCTTGAATGGCGCGGCTGCTTGTGCGCGGATTTGATATCAGAAAAGCTTGGCTGGATGGGTCCGCGCAGACGCAACTGATCGAAGCTCTGCGCCCGATTCTGAAATCCGCCCCTTTGTTTCGGCCAATGACACCGTCCGGCAAGGAGATGTCAGTCCGAATGACGTCGGCTGGCGCATTGGGCTGGGTTACCGATAAGGGCGGCTACAGGTATCAAGCCCAGCACCCCAAAGGTGCCGATTGGCCCGCAATCCCAGATCAGATCCTGAACATCTGGAGAGAACTCGCCAGCCCGGACCGTGACCCCGATTGCTGCCTGATCAATTACTATGGCGAAGGTGCCCGGATGGGGCTGCATCAGGACAAGGACGAGGCCGATTTTTCGTGGCCGGTCCTGTCAGTATCATTGGGTGACGACGCCCTGTTTCGCATTGGCAACCCGACCCGTGGTGGCAAGACGGAATCGATCTGGCTGAACTCGGGCGACGTGGTGATCATGGGCGGACCCGCCCGGCTGACCTATCACGGGGTCGATCGCATCCGCTTTGGCTCTTCGAAATTGCTGCCCAAGGGCGGGCGGATCAACCTGACCCTGCGCGTTGCTGGCTAGCGACGCGCACTCCAACTTTGGGAGACATGCTTGCGGGAAAAGAATATCCCCAGCAACCCGATCATCAACAGGGCCAAGCCCACCCAAAGCGCGTATTCCCAATTGGTGTTGCGTGGATAGTAGTTGCGGAACACAAAGCCACGACACTGGTCGATGATGTGAAACAGCGGGTTCCAAGCGAACATGGCGAGCGTGGCACCCCCCAGAGCATTGGCAACAAACATTTTTCCCGAGAAAATCATGTTCAGCCGTCGAATGATATTCGTCAGTATGGAAACGGTGCCAGGGAACCATGGCTTCAGCGCCATGAACACCACCCCAATTGCACATCCCGTAAACCAGGCAAGAATGAGCATCCCAAACGCACCGCCGGGGTCCTGCACCTCAATCGGAGAAACTGCAACGCTGTAAAGAAACAAAATGATGATGATCGTAACGATCTGCGTGTAAAGCGTGCCGAATGCATTTGCCAGCAATACCACCATCATATTCATCGGCGAATGCAGCATCATCGGGTTGTTGCCGGTACTTACACCTGCAATCGAGCTGATAGATTTTATGTGTGTGAGAAACAGAAAGATTCCCGACAGCAGGAACAGAATGAATTCGCCCCGGATTTTTGCGATACGCGGACCCAGGAATGACATGATCAAATAAAACACTAGGACCAGAACCAGAACTTGGACAATATTTACGATGATCGCCAAGACCGCGTTATGGTGCTGTGATCGCACGCTTCGCACAACGGCGTGGAATATCAGCTCGGCCGTCGTGAAGGCGCCGCCCAGCATTGTCCGGTTTCGTTTGAAATAATACACCCGAAGCGTCTTTCCCGTTTTTTCGCCTGCAATCTGCCACGAATTTCTTGCCGTTCCGTAACCGGCACAGCATAAGGCCGTTAGGATATTCGATCAACAAATCGCAGTAACGGAGCATTTTTGTGACCTACGACGCCCTAATTCCCGTCATCCGACGTCTGGCCCTGGAAGCGGGCGACAAGATCATGGAGATCTACAACTCCGATGATTTCGACGTTAAGGTCAAATCCGACTCCAGCCCTGTCACCGAAGCGGATGAAGCCGCCGATGCGCTGATCTCTCACGGTCTGCGCAAGGCTTTCCCTAATGTCTTGCTCGTGACCGAGGAACAGGCCGCTTCGCATTCCGAAAAGGGTGACACGTTCCTGATCGTCGATCCGCTGGACGGTACCAAGGAGTTCATCAAACGCCGCGGTGATTTCACAGTGAACATCGCGCTGGTAGAAAACGGTATTCCAACCCGTGGCGTGGTTTACGCTCCGGCCAAGGGGCGAATGTTCTACACGCAGGCCGACGGTCAATCGGTTGAGGAAACCGGCCTGCTGAACAAGGCGCAGATCGGGGACACTACACCGATTTCAGTATCTAAACCGGACAATTCTGCGCTTATGATCGTCGCTTCCAAATCGCACCGGGATCAAGCCACCGAGGATTATATCAACAAGTATAAGGTTCAGGACAGCAAGAGCGCGGGCTCGTCTTTGAAATTCTGTCTGGTGGCGACGGGCGAGGCTGACCTCTATCCCCGTGTTGGCCGTACGATGGAGTGGGACACCGCCGCGGGCCATGCAGTGCTGACGGGTGCGGGCGGTGAGGTTGTGCGCTTTGACGACCATTCCCCACTGACCTATGGCAAGGACGGCTATGCAAACCCGTTCTTCATCGCCTACGCTCCGGGTGTTGAGCTGAAGGAAGCCTGATGTCCGTTCTGATCGCCATCCCCGCCCGCTATGCCTCGACCCGTTATCCGGGCAAGCCGCTGGTTCCGCTTACCGGGGCCAGTGGTAAGGCAATGACGCTGATCGAACGTTCCTGGCGCGCCGCCTGTTCCGTTTCTGGCGTCGACAAGGTTGTTGTTGCCACCGATGACGAACGCATACGTGAGGCGGCCGAGGGTTTTGGGGCCGAGGTGGTGATGACCTCGGAAAGCTGTCAGAACGGCACCGAACGCTGCGCTGAAACCCATGCGAACCTGGGCGCGGGATACGAGATCGTTGTGAACCTGCAGGGCGATGCGCCGCTGACCCCGCATTGGTTCGTCGAAGATCTGGTCGCCGGTCTGCGGGCCGCACCCGAGGCCGGAGTTGCAACGCCAGTACTGCGCTGCGATGGCGACGCGCTGAACAGCCTGCTGAATGATCGCAAGCATGGGCGCGTCGGCGGCACCACGGCCGTATTCGCCGCCGATCACAGCGCCATGTATTTCTCGAAAGAAGTTGTTCCGTTTACCGCGCAAACCTATGCCAGCAACGACGCGACCCCGGTTTTCCACCATGTCGGCGTCTACGCCTATCGCCCCGATGCTCTGGCCGCTTATCCCACCTGGCCGGTTGGACCCTTGGAACAGCTGGAGGGGCTGGAACAGCTGCGTTTCATGGAAAACGGCCGCAAGGTTCTGTGCGTCGAAGTCGAAGCGAAAGGCCGCCAGTTCTGGGAATTGAACAACCCGCAAGACGTTCCCAAACTTGAGGAAATGATGGCCGCGATGGGGCTGGAGTGATTGGAAATTCGCACGGCCCAAGCCAACCCAGCCTGATCGCCAAGCGGTTTATTTGATTTGGACGATAGATGACAAACATACTTGTAACCGGCGGTGCCGGATATATCGGATCCCATGCCTGCAAGGCGCTGGCTCAGGCGGGTTATACACCCGTGACTTATGACAACTTGATCACCGGATGGCAGGACGCCGTGAAATTCGGCCCTTTCGAGCACGGCGATCTGTTGGATCGCGCCCGGCTGGATGAGGTCTTCGCCAAATACCAACCCGCCGCTGTGATGCATTTCGCAGCCCTCAGCCAGGTGGGCGAGGCGATGTCCCAGCCCGGCAGGTACTGGTCCAACAATGTCACCGGATCGCTCAACTTGATTGAAGCCGCCGTAGCCGCTGGATGCCTGAACTTCGTGTTCTCGTCGACCTGCGCCACCTACGGCGAGCATGACAACGTGGTGCTGGACGAAGATTCACCGCAATTGCCGCTAAACGCCTACGGCGCTTCGAAACGGGCCATCGAGGATATCCTGCGTGATTTCGAGGCCGCGCACGGGCTCAACCACGTGATCTTCCGCTATTTCAACGTCGCCGGAGCCGATCCGGAGAGCGAGGTGGGTGAATTCCACCGCCCCGAGACCCATCTTGTGCCGCTGATGCTGGACGCGATTGACGGCAAGCGCGACGGGTTGACCGTGTTCGGCACCGATTACGACACACCCGACGGAACCTGCATCCGCGATTACGTGCATGTTTGCGATTTGGTTGACGCCCATGTTCTGGGGTTGAACTGGCTGGAACAGGCTAAAGGCAGCCGGGTGTTCAATCTGGGCACCGGCTCCGGATTTTCAGTGATGGAGGTGATCGGCCATTCCAAAACCGTTACCAATCGCGAAGTGCCCTATTCCATCGGCCCCCGCCGCGCCGGGGATTGTACCAAACTGGTCTCAGGCTCGGTCCGTGCCGGAGAAGAGCTTGGCTGGAGGCCAAAAAGATCAACGTTAGAGACGATGATCGGCGACGCATGGCGCTGGCACCAGAACGGTCACTACGAAAAATGAGCCGTGTGTGACGGGACAAGGCACCGAAATTCTTCCGGCCATCGGATGGGTGCAGAAATACCGGTTGCGCCTGAAACGGCGGCGGCTGCTGTGGCAATCCTTTCGCAGCCGTCACCAACTGACCAGCCTCAAGAACCAGACCGACCTGATCAAGCCCGGTACGATTCTGGCCTTTATCACTCTGCGCAACGAGATCACCCGCCTGCCTTGGTTCTTCCACCATTACCGCGGGCTTGGTGTCGATCATTTCCTGATCGTGGACAACGGCAGCGATGATGGTTCGGCTGAGTACCTGCTGGATCAACCCGATGTGTCCCTCTGGCAGACCCACGACAGCTATCGCGCGTCCCGTTACGGCGTTCTGTGGCTGACCTGGTTGCAGATGCGTTATGGTCACAACCACTGGACGCTGATGGTGGATGCGGACGAGTTGTTGATCTACGCCCATCATGACACACGCTCTCTGTGCGATCTGACAGACTGGCTGGACAAACAAGGGCAAACAGCATTTGGCGCGCTGATGCTGGATCTCTATCCCAAAGGCCGATTGGGTACGCAAACCTATGATCCGCTGACCGATCCGACTAAGGTCGTCAGTTGGTTCGACGCCGGACCGTACCGCGCCCAAAGGCAAAGCCCGATGGGCAACCTTTGGCTACAGGGCGGTGCCAGAGAGAGGGTGTTTTTCTCGGACGACCCCCGAAAGTCACCAACCCTGAACAAAATTCCTCTGATACGTTGGTCCCGGCGATACGCTTACGTCATCTCTTGCCACTCTGCCCTGCCGCGGCATCTGAACGCGGCCTATGACTGGCCTTTAGGTGAATCCCCGTCAGGAGTGTTGCTGCACACAAAATTCCTGCCCAACATCGTTGAGGAGTCACGGATAGAAAAGGCACGGGGGCAGCATTTTCACGACCCGGATAAGTTCACTGGCTATTACGACGATATTGTCGGCCAACCGGACATGTGGACCGATCAGTCGGCACGGTACATCGGCTGGGAAGATTTGCAGGAACTGGGCCTGATGAATTCCGGAGGATGGTGATGCGCTGCGCGAAACTGCGGCATATCCGGCCCAAACTAACGAGATTTAAATTGATTGCCCCGAAACAGAAAAAAATGGCATAAAACGGAAATTGTCCGGCACCACTCTGGCTTGAACCAGCCCCGGACACGCTCGCGTTATAATAGGGGATGGGCAGTCGCGTGAGCCTGTTGGATTCATATCGAATGAGGTTGCGGCGCAAGCGCCGTCTTCTGAGATGTCTGCGAAAACGCCGGCAGCTGGAGCCGGTCCAAAACAAAACTGACGCCATTCGCAGCGACGATATCCTTTTGGTAAGCGTTGTACGCAACGAGAAAATCCGCCTGCCCTATTTTCTGGACTACTACCGCAAGCTGGGCGTCAACCATTTCCTGTTTGTGGACAATGACAGTGACGACGGCACCCGAGATTTTCTCGCTGCCCAGAGTGACGTTTCCTTCTGGCGCGCCAAAGCGAGCTATAAAAAGGCGGGCTACGGGCTGGACTGGTCGAACTACCTGCTGCGGAAATATGCCCACAAGCATTGGGTTCTGACCCTCGATCCGGATGAATTCTTTGTCTACCCGTTTTGCGACACGCGCCCCCTGCGCGCCTTGACAGATTGGCTGGATATCACCGGCGTGCGCAGTTTCGGCACGATGTTGATCGATATGTATCCCAATGGTGCGGTTGACGAAGAACCCTATCACGAAGGGCAGGATCCGTTTAAAATCGCGAATTGGTTCGATGCCGGGAACTATGTGATCAGCAAAAACCCGGATTATCACAACCTGTGGATACAAGGCGGCCCCCGCGCGCGTGTGTTCTTCAGGGACAGGCCGTCCAAAGCGCCCGCCCTGAACAAGATACCGCTGGTGAAATGGCACCGCCGCTATGTTTATGTCAGCTCGACCCACGCACTGCTGCCGCGCGGGCTGAACCAGGTCTACGAGGAATGGGGCGGAGAGAAACTCAGCGGTGCTTTATTGCACGCCAAACTGATCGACACGTTGGGTGAAAAGGCGCGCGAAGAATTGCAGCGCGGCCAACATTTCGGCGCTTCGTCCGAGTACCGAGCCTACGCTGACCATCTCGATGACAAACCGATTTTTCGCTGTGAGTGGTCCGAAAAATACATAAACTGGCGCCAGCTTGAGATTTTGGGCCTCATGTCAAAAGGGGATTGGGCATGAGCAGTCTGGGCGTCGTAATGCTTGTGCACACTGCCTTGCACCGGGCAGAGCAGGTGGCGCGGCACTGGACGGCATCGGGCTGTCCGGTGGTGATTCACGTAGACCGCAAAGTACCCGAAAGCATTTATTCCGATTTCACTGCCTCGTTGGCTGACGACCCCCTGATCCGGTATTCTGAGCGTCATACCTGCGAATGGGGCGGCTGGGGGATTGTGGCCGCCTCACAATCCGCGTCGGAACTGATGCTGGAAAGCTTTGCGGATGTGCGCCACGTCTATCTCTCGTCCGGTGCTTGCCTTCCGTTGCGACCAGTGGATGAGCTGATAGCCTACATCGCCGATCGACCCCGCGTCGATTTCATTGAAAGCGCCACAACCGCTGATGTCAGCTGGACAATTGGCGGGTTGGATCAAGAACGCTTTACGCTGCGATTTCCATTTTCTTGGCGGAGAAACCGCAAACTGTTTGATGCCTACGTAAAATTCCAACGTACGGTCGGCATGCGCCGCAAAATCCCCGAGGGCTTGGTGCCGCATATGGGCAGCCAGTGGTGGTGCCTGACCCGCCAAACCCTGTCGGCCATTCTGCAGGATCCAAAGCGTCAGATTTATGACCGGTATTTTCGCCATGTCTGGATTCCGGATGAAAGCTATTTCCAAACGCTGGCGCGGCTGTATTCCACCCACATCGAAAGCCGCTCTCTGACACTATCGAAGTTCGACTATCAGGGGCGGCCTCACATCTTTTATGATGACCATCTGCAGCTTCTGCGCCGATCCGATTGTTTTGTGGCGCGCAAAATCTGGTCGCGGGCGGATCGTCTGTATCAGGCCTTTTTGACCGACCAAAACTTCGCAATGCGGCCTGCCGAACCCAACCCCGGTAAGATCGACAGGGTGTTTTCCAAGGCGGTTGAACGTCGGACGCGCGGGCGCGACGGGTTGTATATGCAAAGCCGCTTTCCGCGCCACGGTAGTGAAAACGGGCTCACCTCATTCCCTTATTCTGTATTTCAGGGCTTTGCCGAACTGTTCGAAGATTTCTCACCCTGGCTGAAGGAAGCGACCGGCGCACGTGTGCACGGGCATCTTTTCGCCCCCGAGCGGGCGGAGTTTTCCGAGGGTGAGACCATTACCTATGGTGCGCTCAGCGATTGCGCCGTGTTGCGGGACTATAATCCGACGGCCTTTGTCTCGAACCTGATCTGGAACACGCGCGGCGAGCGGCAGTGTTTTCAATTCGGCCCAGCGGACACCCAACAGATCAACTGGTTTCTGGCGCGCGACAAGAACGCTCAGATATCGGTCATTACCGGGGCATGGGCGATCCCGTTGTTTCGGTCGAACATGAATTTCGCTGATATCCGTAATGAGGCCGCGCGGTTGCAGCAGATCGAAACCAAGCAGCTCGACGTTTTGAACTCGGTCTGGACCAAGGCTCGCGTGCGTACATGGTCGCTGGCGGAGTTTGTGGAATCTCCGATGGAGCCATTGCAGACCGTAATCGAAGAAATCGGCACCCAACATGCCGGCCACCTGACCCAGGCCCCGGTTATGGTCGACCTTTCGGGTTTTGGGCAATTCCTGCAGAACCTCAAGAATCAAGGCATGCACCCGTACCTGATGGGGGACTTTCCCACCGATGATGTGTTCGGATCGCGGGTTCGACCGTTCAAGAAACCTTACCTGGTGCAGTAGCCCACCATGACATCCAGATTTGACTATTTCATAATTCTCGCCGCCATGCGCACCGGGTCAAACCTGTTGGAATTCAACCTGAACGCGTTGGAAGGCGTTGCGTGTCATGGCGAAGCGTTCAACCCTTATTTCATCGGCCGCCTCAAATCCGAAAGTCTTCTTGGCGTGACGTTGGAAGAACGCGACAGCGACCCCATGAAACTGGTGCACGCTATAAAGTCGGCCGAGGGTCAACTGAATGGGTTTCGCTTGTTTCAGGGGCACGATCCCCGCGTGTTAGAGCATGCTTTGACCGATCCCCGCTGCGCCAAGATCATTCTGACGCGGAACCCGTTGGACAGCTATGTTTCTCTAAAAATCGCACGTGAAACCAAACAGTGGCAGCTCAAGAACGTCAAACGCCGCCGCGAAGCTCAGGTTGAGTTTGATGCTCAGGAATTCGAAAAATACCTGGATCAACAGCAGGAGTTTCAATTCCTGCTGCTCAATACGTTGCAAAAAACTGGGCAGACCGGGTTTTATATCGCCTATGACGATCTCACCGATCTGAAAGTGCTGAACGGTCTGGCCAAATGGCTGGGTGTTAAGGCGCGGTTGTCAGCGATTGACGACACGATCAAGCCGCAAAACCCCGAGCCGGCCTTGTCCAAGGTGACAAATCCCGAGGAAACCGAACGTGCCCTGGCCGGTATCGACAGTTTCAACTTGCACCGGACGCCAAATTTCGAACCGCGTCGCGGCCCGGCGATCGGCAGTTACGTTGCCACCCCGGAAACCCCCCTGATTTATCTGCCGATACGCGGGGGGATAGAGTGTTCGATCGTCCAATGGCTGGCGGATCTGGACAAGGTCGACACCGACAAACTGATCATCAACCAAAACCGAAAACAGATGAGGCGCTGGCTTCAGAGCCATCAAGGGCACCGAAAGTTCTCGGTGCTTCGGCACCCTTTGGCACGGGCACATTCGGCCTTCTGTTCTTATATCCTAAGCACCGAAACCGGCGCGTATCTGAAAATCCGCAATATGCTGCGCAACAGTTTCAAGGTTCCTATCCCGGGCCAATTGCGCCAGAACAATTATCCCGTCGAACAGCATTATGAGGCTTTTTCGGGCTTCCTGACCTTTCTGCGTCAGAACCTTGCCGGACAAACACCGGTGCGGGTCGACGGAGTGTGGGCGAGCCAATCTCAAATTCTGGACGGTATGGCCACGTTTTCCATACCTGATCTGATCCTGCGAGAAGAAGAAATTGCAACAGCTCTGCCGGATTTGGCGCGTCGCATGGGCCATCAAAACCCGCCAGTTCCCGGGCAATGTCAACCGGACGTCCCATTCGAACTGAGTGATATCTATGACGCGGAGCTAGAAGCGCTGGCGACCGACGCCTACCAGCGCGACTATATGCAATTCGGGTTCGGAGACTGGAAACCGCCTAGGGGCGCAGCGTGATCAATGTGCCCTTGTTCACCATCGCGTAGATTTCTTCCATCTCGTCATTCTTGACGGCGATGCAGCCTGCGGTCCAATCCGGAGTCTTCTTGGCGCGTTTCCGCTCCGAGCGTTTCTTTGGTTGCCCGTGAATGAAAATGTCGCCTCCAGGATCAACCCCCGCTGCCTCGGCCAGCGCAATGTCCTGCGAGTTCGGGTAAGAAATCCCCAGAGACAGGTGATACCGGCTGTTGGGGTTGCGACGATCGATCAGATAGCTGCCCTCGGGCGTGCGGCCATCTCCGCGCTGCGTCTTGGTGCCGGTCGGGGCAAATCCCAGATCAACTTTGTATTCCTTGAGAATGCTCTGGTGGTGCAGAAGATACATCTTCCGCGCGCCCTTGTTGATGACCAAAGAGGTCACCTCGGGGCCATCATATGTCAGAAATCGAGGGCCCGCTGAGGCACAGGCCGAAAGGCCCAGCGTTGCCATAGCGCCCAATCCAAATGCTCGACGATCCATGTTTCACTGCCTGCTACTGCTCATTTTTTTTTCAGCATTATGCCAAAAAGCCGAAAAACTTAAATCACTTTTTGCTGTGTTGTTGCTCGGTCAGGCGACGTTCGATGTTTTCCAGCCGCTCCAGCACCTCATCGCGGTAGGCATCGGTTTTCACCTCATCCTCTGCGTGGTGAGCATCTTGCATCGAGTTCACGATCAGACCGACCAGCAGGTTCACCACCGCAAAGGTGGTGACCATGATGAAGGGGACAAAGAACAGCCAGGCATAGGGATAGACCTCCATCACTGGGCGGACGATGCCCATAGACCAGCTTTCCAGTGTCATGATCTGGAACAAGGTGTAAGCCGACAGGCCCAGATCACCGAACCAATTGGGGAATGATGCCGAGAAAAGCTTGGTCGAGATCACCGCGCCAATATAGAACAGGATCGCCATCAGCAGGAACACGCTGGCCATACCCGGCAGGGCCGAGATGAAGCCCTCGACCACCCGGCGCAACCGCGGCGCGACCGAGATAACGCGCAGAACCCGCAGAATTCGCAGCGCCCGCAGCACCGACAGCCCGCCCGCGCTGGGGACCAGAGCGATGCCCACCACGATAAAGTCGAACACGTTCCAACCGCTGGTGAAGAATCGCTGTCTCGTCGCCACCAGTTTCATGGCGATCTCGGCCACGAAAATCGCCAGACAGATGCTATCCAATGTGACGATCAGGGGACTGGCGGCCTCCATCAGGGTCGGAGAGGTCTCCATCCCCAGCAAAATAGCGTTGAAGATAATGACAGCAGTGATGAACCGGCCAAAGCTGGGATTTTCAATGATGCTCAGCAGGCGCTGATTGAATCCCATCGTGACATTCTCCTGTGTGCTCATGATCCGGGCCTTTTTACAAACCGCGCGGCAAGTTCGGTATGTGATGACCATCGAAATTGGTCCACAACCTGCACCCATTCAAGGGTATAGCCTGCATTTACCAGTGTTTTTGCATCCCGCGCGAAGGTCACTGGGTTGCATGAGATATAGGCGATCACGGGGCGCTGTGCCGGCGCCAGTTCCGCAACCTGTGCTTCGGCCCCGGCCCGAGGCGGGTCGATGACGATCGCGTTAAAGGACTTCAGTTCATCCGGCATCAGTGGGCGTCGGAACAGATCTCGCGCTTCAACCGTAACTCGCTTCATCCCCTGCGCGCGACGCCAGCCCAGATCCAGAGCTTCCGTCATCGCCGCTTCACCTTCAACGGCATGCACCTCGGCGGTTTGTGCGATAGGAAGTGAGAAGGTGCCGCTGCCAGCAAAAAGATCAACGACCCGCTTGGCACCTTGCGTGGCCTGCAAGACGGCCTGTAATAGAGCCTGTTCCCCGTCTTTGGTGGCCTGCAAGAATGCACCGGGGGGCGGCACCACTCCTGCCACGCCAAAACGTTGAACCGGCGGTTCACGCATGGCAATGACCTCACCATCCCAACTGAGCCGAGCAAGGCCGTGTTTCTCGGTCGCTTGCGCCAAGGCCAGTTCCAGCGGTCCATCCAGAGGCTTGCCGCCCTTGACGGCCACATCCAACCCGCCTTCTGACAGGGTCAGCGTTACCGCAAGCACACCCTTGCGGCTGCCGCCCAAGACGGCCAGCGCCTCAGCCACCGGAATGGCTGCAATCAACGCGGGGTCCAGAAGTCGGCAATCAGGGATTTCGGTTATCGTGTCCGACGCGCGGCCATGAAACCCGGCCAACGTGCCTTTCTTGGTCCGACGCACAGCAATGGTCGCACGACGGCGCGACCGTTCCGTCGACGTGTGAATTGGCCGCATCGGGGCATCGAGCCCCTGCGCGGCCAGCGCGTTGCGCACCACCTCAACCTTCCAGTCGGCCACAAAGTCATCTGCGGCGTGCTGCAGCTGGCATCCACCGCAGGCTTTGTAATGGCGACAGGGCGCCTTGACCCGCTGGTCCGAAGGCGTTTCGACACGGATATCGGTCAGAACCTGCCCGTCGAGACTGCCGCTGACCACCTCACCCGGCAGGGTGCGCGGCGCGTAAACGGGGCCATCGGCGATGCCGTCGCCCTGATGGCCCAAGCGGGTAATGGTGAACTGCTGCGTCATAGGGGGCCTGATACCGGGGCTTTACGTCCAACAAAACCCCTTAGCGCGCTTTGCGCTTTATTCTGCCGCTTCGGCCTGAATGAACCCGCCCGACTGGCGGTGCCAGAACCGGGCATAGAGTCCGCCTTGTTCCAACAGCACCTCATGCGTTCCGGTTTCAACAACTCGCCCCTGATCCAGAACGATGATCCGGTCCATTTCGCTGAGTGTAGACAGGCGATGCGCGATCGCCAGAACTGACTTACCCTGCATCACCCTGTGCAGCGCGGTTTGGATCGAGGCTTCGACCTCGGAATCCAGCGCCGAGGTCGCCTCATCCAGCACCAATATCGGCGCATCCTTGAGAATAGCGCGAGCCAATGCGATCCGCTGCCGCTGTCCACCAGACAGTTTAACGCCCCGTTCCCCCAGATGCGCGTCATAGCCCTTGCGGCCATGGGCGTCCTGCAAGCTGAGTATAAAGTCGTGCGCCTCAGCCTTTTTCGCCGCCGCGATCATCTCATCCTCAGAGGCGTCGGGACGACCGTACAGGATGTTTTCACGGGCCGAGCGGTTGAACATCGCGGTTTCCTGCGTGACCATGCCGATCTGACTGCGCAAACTGTCCTGCGTCACCTGTGCCACATCTTGCCCGTCGATCCGAATTGCGCCTTTTTCCCCATCATAGAGCCTAAGCAACAGCGAAACCAAGGTCGATTTCCCTGCGCCCGAAGCCCCGACAATGCCCAGCTTTTCACCGGGATGTACGACCATGTTGACGTCCGAAACGCCGCCGACGTCCCTGCCATAAGCAAAGCTGACATGGTCGAATTCAATCTGGCCCTTGTTGACGGTCAACGCCGTTGCATTCGCCACGTCCTCAACCCGGTCGCGCTTGGCCAACGTCTTCATGCCGTTCTCGATCTCACCAACATTGGCGTAAAGCCCCATCAGCGTGAAACTGACCCATCCCGTCATCTGCGCGATGCGGATCGAAACCGCACCCGCCGCCACGATATCGCCCGCCGTTGCAGCTCCGTTTCGCCACAGCAGCAGCGTTGCGCCCAACAGCATCACCGGCAGCACACCGGCCAGCACCATCAGGATAAAGCGGAAACTCGCAGACAGCTTGCCGAAGGCCAGCATCTTTTCCCGTAGGTCGACCATCGAATTGCGCGCGGCCTGATCCTCGAACGCGGAATGGGCGAACAGTTTGACGGTTTTGATGTTGGTAATGGTGTCGACCACCTGCCCCGACACCATCGCCCGCGCCCCGGCCCGCGCGGCGGACCGCACACGGATGCGCGGCAGATACCAGCGGATCAGCAGGAAATACACCGTCAGCCACGCCGCAAAAGGCAGCATCACCAGCGGATGAATAGACCCTAACAAAAGCAAAGAACCCGCAAGCGAGGCCAGGGCGAATACAATCGCACTGATCGTTTCCGACACGACCGAGGCCAGCGCATTCGACGTCTGCATCTGTTTCTGCGCGATCCGCCCCGCGAAGTCGTCATCGAAATAAGTGACCGACTGACCAAGCGTCCAGCGGTTCAACTTGGCCAGAACCAGAGGTGGGATATTGGGCATTACAACGTAGTTGTTGGAAAACGCCGACAAGCCAAACAACATCGGGCGCAGCAGCATGAAAAACACCGCAACACCAAGGATCATCCACAGGTTATCTCCAGACAGAAAGCCTTCGGGCCCGCTCTGAGTCGTCACATCGATCACCAGACCCAACATCCACGCAGTTCCCGCCTCCAACGCACCTGCCGAAGCCGAGAAAAAGGCAGCAACAAAAATCATCGGCCATGCGCCGGACAGGCACCAGCGGATAAACGCCCCCAGTGTTTGCGGCGGGGGCGTTTCGGTGTTTTTGAAAGGGTTGATCAGGTCGGCAACCTTCATTCCGCGGCCTCCGGGTTCAGGAAGCCCCCAGATTGCCGCGCCCAGAACTGAGCGTAAAGACCGCCATGCGCCAGCAATTCGGAATGCCCACCCTGTTCCACGATCCGGCCGCCATCCATGACCAGAATGCGATCCATCTGGGCAATAGTGCTCAGCCGGTGGGCAATGGCGATCACGGTTTTACCTTGCATCATGCCGTAGAGGGTTTCCTGAATCGACGCTTCGACCTCGGAATCTAGGGCAGATGTCGCCTCATCCAACAACAAGATCGGTGCGTCTTTCAGGATCACCCGCGCCAGCGTTACCCGCTGCCTTTGACCCCCGGACAGCTTCACGCCCCTTTCGCCCACATGCGCGTCATAGCCGGTGCGCCCCTGCGGGTCCTGCAGGTCAAGGATGAACTCATGCGCCTCGGCCTGTTTGGCAGCGGCGATCATCTGTTCCTCGGTCGCCTCGGGGCGACCATAAAGAATGTTGTCGCGCACAGAACGATGCAGCAATGCGCTGTCCTGCTGCACCATGCCAATATGGCTGCGCAGACTGTCCTGTGTGACGCCAGCGATGTTCTGGTCGTCGACCAGGATCGCACCCTGTTCTACGTCATAAAACCGCAAAAGCAGCTTGACCAGAGTCGATTTCCCTGCCCCGGACCGCCCGATCAGACCGATCTTTTCACCCGGTTGAATGGTCAGGTTGATGTGATCCAGACCGCCCGTTTTGCGCCCGTAATGGTGCGACAGGTCACGGATGTCGATCTGCCCGTTGGTCAGTTGCAACGGCCTCGCATCCGGTGCATCCAGCAAATCGATCGGCTGCGCGATCGTCTCCATCCCTTCGGCCACAACACCGAGCTGGCGAAAGAAGCTGGTCAATGCCCACATGATCCATCCGGTCATTGCGTTCAGCCGCAGGGTCAGGGCCGTCGCCGCAGCAACCACACCAACCGAGGCACTGCCCTGCATCCACAGGGCAATCGCCCAGCCGACCACACCTACGATCAGAAGACCGTTCAGCGTGACCAGAACGGAATCCATGATGGTGAAAATGCGCATCTCAATCTGAAAAGTACGGCGCGTTTCCGCGATGGCTTCGCGGGCGTAGTCCAGCTCTTGTTGATCATGGGCGAACATCTTGACCGAGTGGATATTGGTATAACTGTCCACCACCCGACCCGTCACAGCCGAACGTGCGTCCGACGCAGCTTTGGACGCCGGACCAACCCGCGCCACTGTCCAGCGCACCAATAAGGCATAGAGCGCGAACCAGATCAGCAGCGGCAATAGAAGGCGTGGATCAGCTGCCATCAACAGGATCGCCGCCCCGATCAGATAGGCCAACGAAAATGAAATGGCGTCGAACACCTGAAACACTGCCTCACCCGCGGCGGGGGGCGTCTGCATGATCCGGTTGGCGATGCGGCCCGCAAAGTCGTTCTCGAACCACCCCACCGACTGCCGCAATACGTGCTTATGCGCGCGCCAGCGGATGATGGTGCCAAAGTTCGGCAGGATCGTGTTGTTCAGCAGCAGCACATCGACCACATGCAACATAGGCCGCAGCAGCAGAACAAAGACGGCCATCAGGATCAGCTCGGTGCCATGCGCCTGCCAGACTTCAGCAGGCGGGCCAGACAACAGATCAACTACCCGCCCCATATAGTAGATCAATCCAACCTCAACCGCCGCGACGACGATCGAGATCAGAGCAGCCCAGAAGAAAACGCGTTTGAACGGGCGGGAATAATCCAGCATGAACGGCCACAACCGCGTGGGCGGCGTGTCGGTCTCGGTATAGTCAGCAAAAGGGTCAACGAGGTTTTCGAAATAGCGAAACATGGAGAGTGCTCCGATTGAGCAGAAGATAGGTCATGCGAAGAAAGATGGCGCCAGAACGCCACCGCTACGGGTCAATGTGTTCCAGCTTTAGCTGTCCCAGATCCCGTAATACATTCGCATCCCTCCATTCATGTGACAGCCGCACGTAACCACAAAGATTTTGATTTGTCATCCCCTTTTGAGACTTTGGGTCATTCACCCAGCAAGTCCTCGCGGGTCAGGGTAAAGCCAGAATCGATCCAGCGGGCCTCAAGCTCGGCCAGTTTCCTGCCCAGCGCGGGGCCGGTGAAATCGGGGATCAGGTCGGTCGATTTAATAGGGAATTCAGCGGCGGCCCCTTTTTGCAGAGCTTGGCGCAGATTTTCGCTCCAGGGCTGTTCCAGAAAGGCGCAGCGCAGCAGGGTTTCGTGCAAACCGCCCTCTTCACCGTAACGAAAGCCCAGTTCGGCCACACTTGCTGTGCCCGATGCCTCATCCCGCATCCGGGTCAGTCGTTGCAGCTGCGCCTTGCTCAGGCGCAGGGTCTTGGCGATTTCGGGTGTTGCAATGGCGGCCAAACGGCGGATCGGCTCGGGCGCGGCGCTGGCCTGTTCCTCCAAAGCGATCAAGGGCGCCAGTGCGCGGTCCTCGGCCCCCGGCAAAAGCTGAGCCAGCACACCTGTCTGCCGCATTGTGGCAACCGAAGGCGCGGGATCCGGTGCGCCCAATAGTTTCAGTAATTCCGCGCCGACCCGTTCACGGGACAACCCGGCCAGGCCGTCCAGATTGGCTGCAATCGCGGCCAATGCATCCGGGTCAAACCCTGCCTCGGCATCCCCATACCAGGCGTGAAACCGGAAATAGCGCAGCGAACGCAAGTAATCCTCGCGAATACGGTTTGCCGCAGTTCCAATGAACCGTACCCGCCGCGCCTGAAGGTCCGGCAGCCCATGCAACGGGTCCAGAATGGAGCCGTCGGGCCGCGCATAGATCGCATTCATGGTAAAATCGCGGCGCGCGGCGTCTTCTTCCACCTTGTCAGAAAAGGCCACGACGGCCCGGCGGCCATCGGTTTCCACATCGCGGCGAAAGGTGGTGATTTCATGTGGGGCGCCACCGCTGACCACGGTGATCGTACCGTGATCGATTCCCGTTGGGATCGCCTTCAATCCTGCCGCCTGTGCCAGCTCCATCACACGCTTGGGATGCGCATCGGTGGCGATATCAATGTCTGAGACCGGCGCGCCCAACAGCGCATTGCGGACACATCCCCCCACAAACAGGGCCTGCGCCCCGGCATCTGTCAGCGCCAAGCAGACTTTTTGTGTGGCCGGGTCAGAAACCCAAGCCTCAGATATCTGCGTCATTCACTCACCCGAGCGGCCAATCCCCGCAACATACGGGCCGTCGCACCCCAAATGTAATAGGGGCCGAACGGCACCGTGAAGTAATTCCGTTTCTGACTGCGCCACCGGCGCGATTCAACAATATAATTCGCTGGGTTGAGCACATGTTCAAGCGGAACCGAGAACACCTCGTCCACTTCGCCCGGCTCAGCGACCACCTTGAATGGTTTGTGCAGGATCGCCACCACCGGCGTCACGTTGAACGAGGTCACCGTTTCATGGGTGGGCAAATGCCCAATGATCTCGGGCAACTCGGGCGGAAGACCGATTTCTTCCCGCGCCTCCCGCAACGCGGTGGCGGTCACATCCGCATCACCTTCGTCCTGCTTGCCGCCGGGAAACGCGATCTGACCCGGGTGGTGTTTCAGGGCCGAGGAGCGTTTCGTTAGGATTAGTCGCGGTTCACCGCCCGCCAACATAATCGGAACCAACACCCCAGCCGGGCGCAGCTTGCGATTTTCCGGCAGAACGGTGTCTGGGTTCAAGTCGAAATCGCTCGACCCGTGGCCGGGGCGGCGCAGGGCCGCCCGCAGCAGGTCTGTTGGATCAGGCGTCGTCCGCATCAAAACCGACCGTGGCTGGGTCCAACACGTAGTGTGCGCCGCAGAACTGGCAGTCTGCAGTGACCTTGCCATCGGCCGTCGTCATCTTTTCGATGTCCTTGGCCGAATAGATCGACAGGCTCTGCCGCACACGCTCTTCCGAACAGGTGCACCCGAACTGAACCGACTGGGCGTCGTAAACCCGCGGCTGTTCCTCGTGAAACAGCCGGATCAACAGGTCGGTCGGTGCCACGGACGGGCCAATCAGCTCGAGATCCTCGACCGTATCCAGCAGGATGTTGACGCGGCCCCAATTTTCACCCTCTTCGCCGTCGACAAGGTCATTGGCAGTCAGGATATCACCCGTGCCCTCGCCAGTCGCCGCAAAGGGCGAGGCTTTGGGCATGTGTTGCAACATGATCCCACCCGCGCGCCAGTGTTCACCGACGCCGGGTTCGGTCGACTTGCCAAAGCTCAGCGAGAACCGCGTCGGCAGCTGTTCGGATTGGGCGAAATACGCCTCGGCACAGGCCGAGATCGAACCACCGGCCAGCGGCGTAATGCCCTGATAGGGCTGCGTGCCCTCACCCTGGTCGATCATGATGGCGAAATAGCCCTCACCCACCTGATCGAACGGCGCACCGTCAGTCAGGCGATCGCGGTCGAAACTCGCATAGGCGCGGATGCGGGCCGGCTCACCCTCTTCCGTCGGCGCGTAGTAATCCGTGGCAATCATGCGCACCGGACCTTTGGACTGAACCTGCAACGACAGCTTCCAGCGCAGCGAAACGGTCTGGCCGATCAAAGCGGTCAGCAGGGCCATTTCGGCCACCAGGGCCTCAACCTTTTCTGGATAGTCGTGCTGCTTCAGGATGCCATCCAGCACGCCATCCAGACGGGCCACACGGCCGCGCATATCCGATACATCGAGTTGAAAGGGCAGGACGGTGTCGTCCCACGCGATTTTCGTTCCAAGAGACATGGGGTTTCCTTACACGCCACGGGTTGGCATACCGGCACCATATAGGTCGCAGAGATTGGGTTGTAAGGGGCCATACATGATCAGACGGTTTGGTGAAACCCCGGAAACGGGGCGAACGTATACACGCAGGCCGGGTGTCTACGCTCTGCTGCCACAGGGAAAGGATCTGCTGGTCACGTGGTACGACGATGGCCTGAACCCTGAATTACAGTTGCCAGGAGGAGGCATCGACCCCGGTGAATCCCCGATCACCGCCCTGCACCGCGAAGTGTTAGAGGAAACCGGCTGGCTGATCGCCGCACCCCGTCGGATCGGAGCGTTCCGGCGGTTCACCTATATGCCTGAATACGATCTGTGGGCCGAGAAGATCTGCATGATCTACAGCGCCCGTCCCGTGCGCCGGATGGGGCCACCCCGTGAAGAGTTTCACGAGGCGATTTGGATGGACAGCGTGGCTGCTGTGCAGATGCTGGGCAATGAAGGCGATCGGCATTTTGCCGCAATGCACCTGAACGGGCTTTAAGGCCTGTTATATTCAAAGAACACGGCCGAGACGTCGTCATCCATGCCGCTGCCCGGCGTCATGGCTTGAGTCAGACGCCAGAACATATCGTCAAGGAACTCTGGCCCGCTGCGGCCCGGCGCACATTCCAGGGCCATGTTCCGCAGGCCTTCTTCTTCCAGCAACCCACCTTCGTTCAGACTGCATTCGGTGAACCCATCCGAATAGAGCAGCAGTTTATCGCCCGGTTTCAAATAGGTTTCGATCCGCTGAAAGCTGACATCCGGCAGCAGACCGATGGGCAGACCACCCTCGCCCAGAAATTCGGTACTGCCATCCTGGCGCAGCACAAGCGGGTGAGGATGTCCCGCCTGCACCATTTTCAGATGCCCGTTGCGCAGGTCGACGATGGCGTAAACCATGGTGAAGTATTCCTCGACCCCCGCATCCGCCATCAGACGAGAGTTGAGCATTTCGGCCACTTGCTCGGGCGACAGCAGCGCATAGAATTTGTCGAACCGCTTTTCCATGGCCACGTTCTGTTCAAAATGGTTGCTGGACAAATACCCGCCCAGCCGTGCCGTCATCATCGCCGAGGTTATGCCGTGACCCGACACATCAATGCTGTAGAACCCCAGCCGGTTGACCCCGGGCGAGAACATCCCCACCAGATCACCGCCAATATGACCGCAGGGTTTAAGCAACAGGCTGACCCGAGACGTTCCGAACGCGCGCGTCAACTCCGGTACCAGCGAGTTTTGTATTTTCCGCGCCTGCATCAGATCCTTGTCGATCGCATCATGCGCCACGCGCAATTCCTCAAGCGCGGATTCGATCATCCGGTTTTTCTGGGATAACTCGCGTTGCATATCCAGAATGCGCGCCCCGGCCGAAATGCGCGCGCGCAACTCATCAGCTTCAAGCGGCTTGATCAGGAAATCATCGGCGCCCGCGTCCAGTCCCCGCGCCACCTCCTGCTTTTCGCTTTTTGAGGTCAGAAGGATGAAATAGCTGTACTGATCGCTCTCCAATGCGCGGAAGGCATGACAAAATTCCAGCCCGCTCATCCCCGGCATCACCCAATCGCTGAGCACAAGATCTGGCGGGTTACCCGCGCACATCTTAAGGGCCATATCACCGCTGTCGGCCTCAAGCACTTCGAAGCCCCATTTTTTCAACGACGCCACGAGAATTCGACGTTGCAGGCGGCTGTCATCGACGACCAGCACCTTTTGGATCGCGCCAAAATCCAGCTCTGCCTTGGTCTCTGCCTGACTGCCTTCTGCCACCTGAACCCTCTGCACTGTAACCCCAACGGAACCCGGCGACCCTAGCGCGCCCGGGTTTAACATCCCGTGAAGGCGGATTTTTCATACTGCTTAACCTGCCCTTTACCGGTCTGGCGTTACCCAAGTCAGGTCGCGATATGTGTGGAGAGGCCGAACATGATCGACTGGGTCAGGGTCAGACAGCTACGGGATGAGGTCGGCGCCAGCGAATTTGACGAGGTGGTGCAGATCTTTCTGGACGAGGTGCAGGAAACCATCGACCGGCTGCACAAGGACACAAACCGGCTTGAGTTCGAACAGAACATGCATTTCCTCAAGGGCAGCGCGTTGAGCCTTGGTTTCGACCGGTTTTCCAAACTCTGTCAGGACGGCGAGCGTGTAGCCGCGACCGGCAACGCGGCCGAAGTTGATCTGCCGGCGATCCTGAAAGTCTATGACCAGTCAAAAGCCGTGTTCCTGAGCGAACGGGCTACGAACCTGATTTAGATCACGAATTGCACCAACGTTTCGTCTTCGGTGATGTCGGTATATGTAAACCCGGCCTCATCCAGATGCGCAAACAGGCGGGCGAAGTTTTCGGGCTTGCGGGTTTCTATCCCGATCAGGACCGAGCCGAAATTACGCGCCGACTTCTTCATGTATTCGAAGCGGGCAATGTCGTCCTCGGGGCCGAGAATGCCCAGAAACTCTTTCAACGCGCCGGGGCGCTGCGGCAAGCGCAGGATGAAGTATTTCTTGACGCCGGAATAGCGCTGCGCCCGTTCCTTGACTTCGGGCAGCCGTTCGAAATCGAAGTTTCCACCTGACGTCACGCAGACGACGGTTTTGCCACGAATGAAACTTTGAATATCGCCCAGCGCCTCAATCGCCAGCGCGCCCGCCGGTTCCAGCACTATGCCTTCGACATTCAGCATCTCGATCATGGTGGTGCAGATGCGATCCTCGGACAGGACATACACATCTGATAGATGGCGATCCTTGAGCAGCTCAAACGGTTTCGCGCCGATCTTGCCCACCGCCGCGCCGTCGACGAAATTGTCCACATGATCCAGCGCCACCGGGTGCCCCGCCGCCATCGCCGCGTGCAAGCAGGCCCCACCTTTGGGTTCGACAAACAGGCAATGGGTGCGGTCCCCGAACCACGTCGCCACGCCCGAGGACATGCCACCCCCACCCACTGGTAGGATGACGTGATCTGGCAAACCGCCCAACTGGGCCTCGATCTCAACCGCCAATGAGGCCTGACCTTCAATCACATCCTCATCATCGAAGGGCGACAGGAAATGCCCGCCCTGCTGCGCGCACCATTTCTGCGCGGCGGCCAGAGTGTCGTCGAAATAATCACCGGTCAGGTGAACCTCGATATTGTCACCGCCAAAGATGCGGGTCTTCTGGATTTTCTGTTGCGGCGTGGTCACCGGCATGAAGATCACACCCTTCACGTCCAGATGCTTGCACATATAGGCCACGCCCTGCGCATGATTGCCCGCGCTGGCACAGACGAACAGCTCCTGCCCCTGCTGCTTGCGCATGGCGTTGAACGCACCACGGATCTTGTACGACCGTACCGGGCTGAGGTCTTCGCGCTTGAGCCAGATATCCGCGCCATAACGGTCAGACAAATGGGCATTCCGCTGCAAAGGCGTTGCCGGAAACACAGTGCGCATCGCCTGTTCGGCAGCGCGGGCACGGGTCATGAAATCAGTCATGACCGTTTCAGTGCCGCATCAGTGCGATAAGAGCAAGGAATACATATGTGTACGCGGGTTAGGCGAGTTCGCGTTTTTCGACACATACTCCATAGAACGTGGTCAAAATGCTCAGTCCAACCATAGCAATCATCCAGTTTACGACGGCCTGGAAAACAAAACCCAGAAACATTGAAAAAGCACCAAAGAAACCTACCAGGAAGCCCAGAGCCAAGCTAAACGCAAAGAAAAACAAAAGTACCACAAGAATTGCCGACGCGATCGATTGGGTCGCGTGCCAAGACTCAGAGATTGAGATCGTGTTCCCAACTGCGCTTGCAGGAAGTATCAGGCTCAGCCGTTGCGTGACCCAGAGAACGAAGATTAGACCAACGGTGAAAATCGCGCCACCAAGCAGTGAAATAGAACCTGATCCAAGCCCTCCAACGACGTAAACGACCCCGCCCAAAACAATGGCCATTCCAAGAAGAATCAATCCCAGCAGCAGTGCCCAACCGAAGTAAGCCAACACGCGCGATCCATTAAACGCGGGAAAAACTTTGTCTGGGTATTCTGACAACAAACAATAGCGATGCCATCCAACAGCGACCCACAGCGCAGCGACGTAGTTCATAACTGCGAGCGGAATAACTCCACCGTTAATTCCCTGCTCTCCAGTTACAAATGCTGGTCCTTTCACGACGAACAAAACCACTCCCAGCAAGGACACCGCAATTACAGGAGATGAAACGCGCAAAGCTGTGCCGAAATCATTGAAAATCATTCCAAGCGCATGTTTGAAAATTCGCCAACTCAACATCCTAAAACCGCTCTCTCAACCAATCCTTGTTCTCTTTGCACCCGTTTCACCCCAATTCCCACCCTGCGTCAACGCAGATAACTTGCCCCCGCTTTCAAAACCCGTTAGGGGCCAAGCGTTCTACGCATAAGGGGAAGTCAGATGTCCGCGCCCAAGAAAGTTGTTCTGGCCTATTCCGGTGGCCTTGATACCTCGATCATCCTGAAATGGCTGCAGACCGAGTATGGTTGTGAGGTCGTAACCTTCACCGCCGATCTGGGTCAGGGTGAAGAGCTGGAGCCCGCCCGCAAAAAGGCCGAGCTGCTGGGGATCAAGCCCGAAAACATCTATATCGAAGACATCCGCGAAGAGTTCGTCCGCGACTTCGTCTTCCCCATGTTCCGCGCCAACGCACAGTATGAAGGCCTGTATCTGCTGGGCACCTCGATCGCGCGGCCTCTGATCTCGAAACGTCTGGTTGAGATTGCGCAGGAAACCGGAGCAGATACCGTGGCGCATGGCGCGACCGGCAAGGGAAATGACCAGGTGCGGTTCGAACTGGCGGCTTATGCGCTGAACCCTGACATCAAGGTGATTGCGCCGTGGCGTGAATGGGACCTGACCAGCCGCACCAAGCTGCTGGAGTTTGCCGAGGCGAACCAGATCCCGATTGCCAAGGACAAACGCGGCGAGGCGCCGTTCTCGGTCGACGCCAACCTGCTGCACACCTCTTCCGAAGGTAAAGTTCTGGAAGACCCTGCCGATATGGCGCCTGACTATGTATATCAGCGCACCGTCCACCCTGAGGATGCGCCGAACGAGCCCGAGTTTATAGAGATCGGTTTTGAAAAAGGCGATCCGGTCAGCATCAACGGCGAGGCGATGAGCCCGGCGACCATCCTGACCAAGTTGAACGAATATGGCGGCAAACACGGCATTGGCCGTCTGGATCTGGTCGAAGGCCGGTTCGTTGGTATGAAATCGCGCGGTATCTATGAGACACCCGGCGGCACCATCATGTTGGAAGCACACCGCGGTATCGAGTCCATCACCATGGACCGCGGCGCGATGCACCTGAAAGACCAGCTGATGCCGCAATATGCCGAGCTGATCTATAACGGCTTCTGGTACAGCCCCGAGCGTGAGATGCTGCAAGCCGCCATCGACAAGTCGCAAGAACATGTCACCGGCACCGTGCGCGTGAAACTGTACAAAGGTCTGGCCTCAACCGTGGGCCGCTGGTCGGATCACTCGCTGTATTCCGAGGCACACGTGACGTTTGAGGAAGACGCCGGTGCCTATGATCAAAAAGACGCGGCTGGTTTCATCCAACTGAACGCGCTGCGCCTGAAATTGCTGGCCGCGCGGGACAAGCGCCTCAAATAGTTGCGGCAAAGCACGAAAAAGTTGAAATGGTCGCTCTGGCCGCAACTTTGCCGTAGTATTGCCGTCATGATTGAACAGAGAAAACGGGTCGGCCCTGCAAGAGGTCGGCCCGTTTTTGATTCAATCCTTTTGAGGCACTCATGCAGGCAGACCCCTCACACCCTACCCCAGCCGAATTCGAGTTCCGGGGATCGGCAAGCGAATACTTCGGTATCTGGATCGTCAACCTTATGTTGTCGCTGTTGACCTTTGGCATCTATAGCGCCTGGGCCAAGGTTAGAACCAAGAAATACTTCTACCAAAATACATATGTCGCCGGGCGCAGCTTTGACTATCACGCGAGTGGCATGCAGATTCTGTTTGGGCGGCTGATCGTAATCGCAGGGATCGTGGCCTATACAATCCTGGCTGCAATACCACTGGTGAACCTGGTCATCCTATTCGGTTTGATTTTTCTGATCCCTTACCTGCTGGTGCGATCGCTGCGTTTTCAGGCGCGCGTCTCCAGCTGGTCCAACGTTCGGTTCGATTTCAACGGAACTTGGGGATCGGCAGCGGCCAATTACTTTCTGTATCCCTTTATCGCGGCACTGACGCTTTATACCACCTGGCCGTTCGTCACACGCTCGATCCAAAGGTTCCACGTGAACGGGCATAGTTTCGGGACCACGCCGATGAGTTTCGACAGCCCGATTGCTCCGTTTTACAAGGCATTCTTATGCGCGGCCCTGTGGGTAATCGCCGGGATTGTTGGGCTGCTCTCGATTATTGGCATCAACGCTGCGACTTTCGATGCGTTCAAAACGCTGGAAAGTGATCCCGAAAATATCGCGGCACTTGTGACCGTATTGTCGCTGTACGGTTTTTTGATCCTTGTACTGGTTCCAGCCGTGATCATTTACCACGCGATGGTCCGCAACACGGTCTACAACTACACAATTCTAGGTGACGGGCACCGATTCCACTCTGATGTATCTGCTCTGCGTCTGCTGTGGATTTCAGTCTCTAACGCAGTGGTTATTGTACTGACTTTGGGCTTGATGTTGCCTTGGGCACATGTGCGGCGGGCACGCTATCTGGCAAGCCACACCATCTTTATTCCCGACGGTCCACTGGATGATTTCGTTGGCACCGTCAGCGCAAATGTCAGTGCCATCGGTGATGCCTATGGGGATATCGAAGGGTTTGATATCGGTATCGCGGTCTGATCGGTGGACCGGTTCGAGGAAGATATAGGCGTGCCGGTTCCAGGGCGCGCCTATCCGCCTCTTAGCACGCGCGAGGTTCCTGCGCGGTTGGCTGTGGGGAACAATACAGTCTGGCTGATCGACGATCAGGGACAGATCAAATCCCGCTGCGCGCCAGATGACCTGACTGTCGAGCCCCGCATCGGTGCCACCGAACGTCGCGTGAACTTCCCGGACGGCACTCTGTTTCTGACCAACCAACATGCAGCCCTCGAGCATATTTTGGCAGACACCAGCGGATCACGTCTGCATCATGCCGAGAAATTCCACCCGCGCCTGATCGTTGTCACTCTGGCCTGTTTGGTCTGCGCCTGGGGTATCTGGAAATACGGGTTGTCGCTGCTGGTGGCGCTGGCGGTTTGGATGACGCCCCCACCGCTGGTGGCCGCCATTGATGCGGGCGTAATGCAGGCGCTGGATCAGGTGCTGACCGAACCCAGCGCGCTAAGTGATACGCAGAAAGCTGAAGTTCAGGACAGTTTTGATCGGGTTTCGGTCGCGCTGGGGCCTGCCGCCGCAGATCACGACTATGTGCTGCAATTCCGGGACATGCCGGGGTTGGGTCCCAATGCTTTTGCGCTGCCCAATGGAACAATTGTGGTGACCGATGATCTGGTGCGGCAGGTCTCGACCGATGCGCTGGCCGGGGTGATCGGGCACGAGATCGGGCACGTGGCCGAACAACATGGGCTGACGCAGATATACCGTTCGCTCGGGGCCTTTGTCCTGATCGGCATGATGGCCGGCGATACCGGCCCGGTGCTGGACCAGGTGCTGCTGGAGGGCAATCTGATCTTGTCCCTGTCTTACTCCCGACAGCACGAGTTGGCCGCCGACCGTTTCGGTGTTGATCTGGCAACAAAGGCCGGGTTCGACCCCAACGGCCTGTCAGATTTCTTCGACCTGCTGGAACAGGAGTTCGGCGATCAAGATACAGACTGGCTCAGCACCCACCCGCGTTTCGAGGATCGTCAGGAGAACCTGAAATCCATGACCCAAGGTCACTAGGCGTGGGCTATTGCCTACGCCACGGCTGCCCCCTAACCCTTTGGCTGAAACAGGAGGGACCCTATGACACTGGCCGCAATTGCAGATGGCATCCAGAAGAACCTTGTCGGGCGCAGCTTTGAAGGCTCGCTCAAATTCGATTGTGGTGAGGATGGCGTTATCGTTCTGGCTGACAATCAGGCCACCACGCAAGATCGCGATACCGATTGCACCATCCGCATTTCGCAGGACAACCTGACCAAATTGCTGACCGGTAAGCTGAACCCGATGACCGGCGTGGCGTTGGGTAAACTCAAGGTTTCGGGCAATATGGGCGTGGCGATGAAGCTGGGGCAGCTGCTGGGCTAGGGCGATAAACTCGTCTCACCACCGCGTGACAAACCATGTCAGCGGATTGCGCCGGTACTTAAGTCAGGGCAGCCTGATCCTGAAAGGAGACCTGCCATGACCCGGACTGCCTATCTTGATTTCATCAAACCGACGTTTCTTTTTGTGCTGATTGCAGTGGCCGCTCTGTTGCGGGCGGCACCCGCGCCCGCTGCGGGAACCGAGACCCTGACGGTTGCAGGCGGATGTTTCTGGTGCGTTGAATCCGATTTCGAATCCGTACCGGGCGTGATCGGCGCTGTCTCGGGTTACACAGGTGGCAGCACGGCGAACCCATCCTATGATCAGGTCACCAAAGGCGGCACCGGCCATTATGAGGCGGTACAGATCACCTTTGACCCAGCCCGCGTTTCCCGTGAAACCCTGTTGAACATGTTCTTCCGCTCGGTCGACCCCACCGATGCGGGCGGTCAGTTTTGTGATCGGGGCGACAGCTATAGAACTGCCATTTTCGTCTCTAATACAGGCGAAAAAGCGGTTGCCGAGAAAGCCAAGACCAATGCGCAGAATGCGTTAGGGCAGCGCATCGTTACGCCGATCTTAAAGCAAGGCGCGTTCTACCCGGCCGAGGCCTACCATCAGGATTACTACAAGGGGAACAAGCTGGTTCTCACCCGTTTTGGCCCCAAGCGTCAGGCCAGCGCCTACAAAGCCTATCGCAAAGCCTGCGGGCGTGACGCGCGGGTCAAGCAGCTTTGGGGCAGCGAGGCACCTTTCGCCGGATCTTAATCGAACCGAGCCTCGCGCACCTCTTTGAGGTCCGGGATCACATCTGCCGTGCCGTGCCGCGTGACCATCAGGGCCGCGGCACGATTTGCTTGCGCGATTGCCTGCGCCATCGGCATGTCACGATCCATCCCCGCCAGAACATAACCTGTGAACGTATCGCCCGCGCCGGTGGTATCGACGGCCTGCACCTTGTGTGCCGGAAAGTCCGACGCCACACCCCGGCGGTAATAGCGTGCGCCTTTCGAGCCCAAGGTTACGATCACATGTTCTACTTCCAGATCAGCCACCGATTGCCCGGTGGCTGCACGCAGTTGCTCTGCTTCGATCTCATTCAGGATCAGGAAATCCAGATTGGGCAATACGGTCTGAACGGCCTGTGCCTGAAACGGCGCTGCGGCATAGCAGACAGTCAAACCCAGATCGCGTCCCATTTGGGCAGCCTCGACCTGAAGGTTGGTTTCGTTCTGCATCACCAGCAGATCGCCCCGCTCGGCAGAGGACAGCGCTTGCCCTAACTGATCCTGCGAAATCGCATGGTTTGAGCCTTGAAACAGGATTATGTTGTTTTCACCCTGTGCATCCACCGCAATGATGGCGTGGCCGGTGGGGACATCCACCCCGGCTATATGGCGCGTATCCACGCCATATTCCGTCAGACGATCCCGCGCCCAGCGCCCATCTGGCCCAACAGCGCCGATATGCGCGACGCGTGCCCCGGCCCGCGCGGCGGCAACGGACATATTTGCCCCTTTGCCGCCCAAATACCGGTCCAGCCGATTGGCCGAAAGCGTCTCTCCCGGTCCGGGCAGATGCGGCACGTCATAGATCATGTCCGCATTGATCGAACCGAGATTCCAGATCGTCATGGTTTACCTGAGATATCGCACGAGGCGAGTATCGCCATATTCAGGATGTCGTTTGTCGTGGACACGGTGGAACAGATCTGAATCGGTTTGTCGACGCCCGACAGGATCGGGCCAATCACGGTTGCTCCGCCCATTTCCTGCATCAGTTTGGTCGAGATTGACGCCGAATGTCGCGCGGGAACGATCAGGATATTCGCCGGACCGGTCAAACGCTGGAACGGATATACCGCTTGCTGATCCACGTTCAGGGCCACGTCCACGGTCATCTCACCTTCGTATTCGAAATCGACCCCACGCTGGTCCAGAACCGCCGGAGCACGGTGCATCTTTTCTGCGCGTTCCGAGACCGGATACCCGAAAGTCGAGAAACTGACGAAGGCCACGCGCGGCTCAAGCCCCATATGGCGGGCGACGGCAGCCGAGCGTTCCGCGATGTTGGCCAGATCATTCTCATCCGGCCATTCGTGCACCAGCGTATCGCCGATCAGCACGATCCGCCCCTTATGCAGCAGGGCTGTCACGCCCGCCGCCCCGTGGGCCGCGTCAGCGTCAAACACGTGATTGATTCGATCCAGCACATGCGCAGATTTGCGTGTGGCACCGGTCACCAGACCATCACCATGCCCATGTGCCAGCATCAGGGACGAGAACACATGCCGGTCACGTGCGGCGAGACGGTGAATATCCTTACGGTCAAACCCTTTGCGCTGCAGACGCTGGTACAGGAAATTCGAATATGTCTCGAGATGCGTGGTGTTGGCGGCGTTGACCACTTCAAGCTCGCGCACGGCGTCCCCCAGTCCGGCCTCTTCCAGCTTGTTTTTCACATCATCGGGACGGCCTACAACCAATGCCTTGCCGAAACCCGAGCGTTGATAAGTCACCGCCGCGCGCAGCACACGGGGATCGTCGCCTTCGGCAAAGATCATCCGGCTTTGCGCCTGACGCGCACGGGCATTCAGGCCGCGCAGGATGCTGGCGGTTGGGTCCATGCGAGATTTGAGGCTCAGCTCATACGCCTCCATGTCGACGATCGGACGGCGCGCGGCCCCGGTGTCCATCCCGGCCTTGGCCACTGCGGGTGGAATGCGGTGGATCAAACGCGGATCAAAAGGCGTCGGGATGATATAGTCGCGGCCAAAGGTCAGTGATTTTCCATAGGCCATGGCGACCTCATCCGGCACATCCTCGCGCGCCAGATTGGCCAGCGCATGGGCGCAGGCAATCTTCATCTCGTCATTGATGGCGCGGGCATGGATGTCCAGTGCGCCACGGAACAGGTAGGGGAAGCCCAGAACGTTGTTCACCTGGTTCGGGTAATCGCTGCGCCCGGTGGCAACGATGGCATCCACCCGAACCTCGTGCGCCTCTTCCGGCGTGATTTCCGGGTCCGGGTTCGCCATAGCAAAGATCACCGGGTTATCGGCCATGCTGGCGACCATATCTTGTGTCACAGCCCCTTTGACCGACACGCCCAGAAACACGTCCGCGCCCTTCATGGCGTCTTCCAGCGTGCGCAGCTCTGTGGTGATCGCGTGGGCCGATTTCCACTGGTTCATCCCTTCGGTCCGGCCCTGATAGATCACGCCCTTTGTGTCGCAGACGATGCAGTTCTCGTGCTTGGCCCCCATCGCCTTGAGCAGTTCGATACAGGCGATCCCAGCGGCACCGGCACCATTCAGGACAATTTTCACATCCTCGATCTTTTTGCCCGATATATGCAGTGCGTTCAGCAGACCCGCCGCACAAATCACCGCCGTACCATGCTGGTCGTCGTGGAAGACGGGGATATCCATCTCTTCCTTCAGACGCTGTTCGATGATGAAACATTCGGGCGCTTTGATGTCTTCAAGATTGATGCCACCAAAGGTAGGCCCCATCAGTTTGACCGCGCGGCAGAATTCATCCGGGTCTTCCGTATCCAGTTCGATATCAATCGAGTTCACGTCGGCGAAGCGTTTGAACAGGACCGATTTCCCTTCCATCACCGGTTTCGAGCCCAACGCCCCAAGGTTCCCAAGACCCAACACGGCGGTCCCGTTCGAGATCACGGCCACCAGATTGCCCTTGTTGGTGTAGTCATACGCGGTCTCGGGCGCTTCGGCGATGGCTTCACATGGAACAGCAACGCCTGGGCTATAGGCCAGCGACAGGTCGCGCTGTGTTGTCATGGGGACGGTGGCCTGCACCTCCCATTTGCCGGGGGTCGGGTCCAGGTGAAAGGCCAGCGCCTCTTCTTTGGTGATCTTCGTTTTGGGCATCGGAAATGTCGTTTCCTTACATCTGTTGGACCTTTGCGTCATAGCGCAGGCAAAGGCGCGCCTCAACGAGAATGAGTTTTCGGCTTTTACAGAAGATGCGGGATTTGTAAGGTCGCGCCCGGAACACGCCAGAAGGGGGCCGCCTTGTCCACAGTCACGCCGATGATGGCGCAATATCTCGAGATCAAAGAGGCCCACGCCGATGCCCTGCTGTTCTATCGCATGGGCGATTTCTACGAGATGTTCTTCGAAGACGCCGTCAACGCCGCCGAGGCGCTGGACATCGCCCTGACCAAACGCGGCAAGCACAACGGTGCCGATATTCCGATGTGCGGCGTGCCGGTGCATTCAGCCGAAGGTTACCTGCTGACCCTGATCCGCAAAGGCTTTCGCGTGGCCGTTTGCGAACAGATGGAAAGCCCAGCTGAGGCAAAGAAAAGAGGCTCTAAATCAGTGGTAAAGCGCGATGTCGTGCGTCTGGTGACGCCCGGTACGCTGACTGAGGACGCGCTTTTGGAAGCCCGCCGCCACAACTTTCTTGCCGCTTATGCCGAGGTGCGCGATGAGGCTGCTTTGGCCTGGGCCGATATCTCAACGGGGGCGTTTCACGTGATGCCTTTGACCTCGGTCCGCCTCAGCCCCGAACTGGCGCGGCTGGCCCCGTCCGAACTGATCGTGGCTGATGGGTCAGACCAACATTTGCAGGAACCGGTTCGTGATCTGGGGATTTCACTGACCCCCATCGGACGCGCCAGTTTCGACAGCACCGCGGCGGAAAAACGTATCTGCGGTTTGTTTCACGTTGGCGCGCTGGACGCCTTCGGGTCGTTTGGCCGCGCCGAAGTCTCCGCCATGGGTGCATTGATCGACTATCTGGAGATTACGCAGAAGGGCAAACTGCCCCTGCTGCAAACACCCCTGAAGGAATCCGAGGACCGCGTTGTCCAGATCGACGCCGCCACACGCCGCAATCTTGAACTGACCCGAGCCCTATCCGGCGGCCGCGCCGGATCGCTGCTGTCGGTGGTTGACCGAACCGTCACGCCGGGCGGCGCACGATTGCTGGACCAGCGCCTATCCAGCCCATCCCGCAATCTGGACGTGATCCATGCCCGGCTGGACGCAGTGACATTTGCGACCGAAGACAGCCTGACCGCCTCGGACATGCGCGAAGCGCTGCGCAAGACACCCGATCTGGACCGCGCCTTATCCCGCCTGTCGCTGGAGCGTGGCGGACCCCGCGATCTGGCCGCGATCCGCAACGGGTTGACGCAAGCTACAGCCATCGCCGGGATTTGCGAAGGTCAGGACCTGCCGGTTCTGCTGGCGACCGCTTTGCAAAACCTTGTCGGTTTTGATGATCTGCTGACCCTGCTGGACGAGGCGCTTGTCGCCGAACCGCCCCTGCTCACACGCGATGGCGGCTTCATCGCTCCCGGTTTCGACACCGAATTGGACGAAGCGCGCACGTTGCGGGACGAAGGCCGCTCGGTCATTGCGGGGTTTCAACAGAAATATGCGGGACATACCGGCATCACTTCGTTGAAGATCAAGCACAACAATGTGCTGGGCTATTTCATAGAAACCACGGCCACCCATGCCGAGAAGATGCTGAACCCGCCGTTCAGCGAAACCTATATCCATCGCCAGACCACCGCTAATCAGGTGCGGTTCACCACCGTGGAACTTTCGGAGATCGAAACCCGCATCCTGAATGCGGGCAATCTGGCGCTTGAGATCGAAAAACGGCTCTATCAAAGGCTATCTGATGAGATTTTATCCCTCGCGGCCCGCCTCAACCAAGCCGCCCGTGGGTTGGCCGAGCTGGACCTGACCACCGCGCTGGCCGACCTCGCACGCGGAGAAAACTGGTGCCGCCCACAGGTCGACACCTCCCGCACATTTGACGTTCAAGGTGGCCGTCACCCGGTTGTGGAACACGCTCTGCGCCAACAAAACGGCGATGCTTTCATTGCCAATGACTGCGACCTCAGCGCAGATCAAGGCGCGGCGATCTGGCTGCTGACCGGTCCCAACATGGCCGGTAAATCGACCTTCCTGCGCCAGAACGCGCTGATCGCGCTGTTGGCCCAGATGGGCAGCTATGTCCCCGCCGAGCAAGCCCATGTTGGCGTCGTCAGCCAGCTGTTCAGCCGGGTCGGAGCCTCCGACGATCTGGCCCGAGGCCGCTCGACCTTCATGGTCGAAATGGTGGAAACTGCGGCAATCCTGAACCAGGCCGACGACCGCGCGCTAGTCATCCTCGACGAAATCGGCCGCGGTACAGCCACTTATGACGGTCTGTCGATCGCCTGGGCCACGCTGGAACACCTGCACGCCGCAAATCAATGCCGCGCCCTGTTCGCCACCCACTACCACGAACTCACGGCACTGGCCGGGAAACTGGAAGGTGTCGACAATGCAACGGTTGCGGTCAAGGAATGGGAAGGCGAGGTGATCTTCCTGCACGAGGTCCACAAAGGTGCCGCAGACCGGTCCTATGGTGTTCAGGTCGCGCAGCTGGCCGGCCTGCCCGCTTCAGTCGTTGAACGTGCCCGCGTAGTTCTGGACCAACTGGAGAAAACCGAGCGCGAAGGTGGCAAACAAAAAGCCCTGATCGATGACCTGCCGCTGTTCTCTGCTGCTCCGCCACCACCACCTCCGGCGGCCAAAGCCTCACCTGTCACGGATATGTTGGATGACATCCTGCCGGATGAGCTGACCCCGCGCGAGGCATTGGACCTGATCTACAAACTGAAAGAGGCGGCCAGAACCTGACCGCCTCAACACTTTTCAGATTTAAAGCGGCTTAGCTTGCAGGCATCGAAGACACACCAACCTGCGCCGGACGCAGCAGGCGATCGTGCAGCATGAAGCCTTCAGCCGAAACCTGAATGATGTCGCCAGCGCGTGTGCCGGGAACAGGAGCTTCGAACATTGCTTCGTGAATATTCGGATCAAACCGATCGCCAACTTCAGGCGTGATCACCTCGATCCCATGTTTCTGGAACACATCCTTCAGGGCGCGCATGGTCAGTTCGACCCCTTCCAGTAGACCGGCGGCAACCTCTTTCTGCTCATCGGTCGCGGCCTCAAGCGCGCGCTTCATGTTGTCGTAGACCGGCAACATGTCACGAGCCAGTTTCGACCCACCATACTGTTCCGCGTCCCGACGCGCCTTGTCACCCCGCTTGCGTGCATTTTCCGCATCTGCCAGCGCGCGCATGAACTTGTCTTTGTAGTCATCACGCTCGGCGCGCAGCTCATCTAGCTCCAGCGCTTCATCGCTGATCTCAGCAAATTCCTCGGCCAGCTCTTCCGCTTCAGCGGCCATGATATCGTCCAGAAATTCTTCGTCTTTGGGCTCTGCCATCTCTTACCCTCTAGCTCCGGTCGGATATCAGCTTGCCGACCAGTTGCGCCGTATAATCCACGATCGGCACGATCCGTCCATAATTCAGACGCGTGGGTCCGATGACCCCGACCGCACCGATTATCTTTCGATCAGCGTTCATATATGGAGACACCACCAAAGAGGAACCCGAAAGTGAGAAAAGTTTGTTCTCAGACCCGATAAAAATGCGTACACCCTCGCCTTCTTCGGTCAATTCAAGGAATTCCGCGATGTCCCGCTTGCGCTCCAGATCGTCAAACAGCGTGCGAATGCGGTCCAGTTCCTCGGCCTCACCGGATTCGCCCAACAGATTCGCCCGCCCACGCACGATCAGACGGGCCGAGTCGCCCCCGTCACCATCCCAGGCCGCCATGCCACTCTCTACCATCTCACGCGCCAAAACGTCGATTTCTTGTTTTCGCGCGTCGATCTGAGTCTGCATCTGACGGCGCACTTCGCTCAAGGTGCGCCCCTCGATCAGTGCATTCAAGAAATTCGCAGCCTCGCGCATCGAGCTGGGTGTTTGTCCAGGTGGCGGAGTGAACAAGCGGTTTTCTACGTGACCATCGGCAAAGACCAGCACGACCAACGCACGATCATGCGCCAAAGAAACAAACTCAATATGCTTGATCTCGGATTCGTGCTTGGGCGTCAGAACCAGCGATGCGCCATGTGTCACGTGTGACAATGCCGATCCGACACGGTCCAGCATTCCACCCACATCGCCTGCGTTAGAGCCTAATGTATGGTCCAGCTTCTGCCGATCATCCGCGCCCAGATCACCAACCTCAAGCAGCCCATCGACAAACATCCTCAACCCTTGCTGCGTTGGAATTCGGCCCGCTGAGACATGCGGGCTGTCCAGCAGGCCCAGAAACTCAAGATCCTGCATCACGTTACGCACGGTCGCGGCACTGACCTTTTCGGACAATGTCCGGGTCAAGGTGCGACTGCCAACCGGCTCGCCGCTGTCCAGATAGCTTTCGACGATCAACCGGAACACCTCGCGCGACCGGTCATTCATCTCGTCCAGAATTCTGCTTGCTTCGCTCATCAGCGGTCCCCTGCTTGATCGTCATTAAATCGCAGGTAAATGAAAGGTCAATCGGGGTTGCATCGTAACGCCACGGGGCGTTATCCCCAACCCAGCAAACAAAGGATTTTCCATGCGACCCTCAGGACGTGATCTAAACGAAATGCGCGCCGTTTCAATCGAAACAGGCTTTACCAAACATGCCGAAGGTTCCTGCCTGATCAAAATGGGCGATACCCATGTGCTGTGTACCGCCACGATCGAGGATCGCGTGCCGCCCTTTATCAAGGGATCAGGCCTGGGCTGGGTCACCGCCGAATACGGCATGCTGCCCCGCGCCACTAACACCCGGATGCGCCGCGAAGCAGCGTCGGGCAAGCAAGGTGGTCGCACTGTCGAGATTCAGCGCCTGATTGGCCGCGCCCTGCGCGCTGGCGTGGACCGGGTCGCACTGGGCGAACGTCAGATCACCGTCGACTGCGATGTGATCCAGGCCGATGGCGGCACCCGCTGCGCCTCGATCACCGGCGGTTGGGTGGCGCTGCGCTTGGCTGTGAACAAGCTGATGAAGGCCGGTGATGTGATCTCAGACCCCTTAGTAGACCCTGTTGCTGCCGTTTCGTGCGGTATTTACGCCGGCCAGCCGGTGCTGGATCTGGACTACCCCGAAGACAGCGAAGCGGGCGTGGATGGTAACTTCATCATGACCGGCTCGGGTAAACTGATCGAAGTGCAGATGAGCGCAGAAGGCTCGGTCTTTAGCCGCGCGCAGATGGATCAGCTGATGGATCTGGCTGAAAAAGGCGTTAGTGAACTCGCTGCCGCCCAGAAGGCCGCCACCGCATGACCCGCAAGTTCGACGGGGATCGGTTATTGGTCGCCACGCATAACAAAGGCAAGCTCGAGGAGATGGCGCATCTGCTTGAACCATTTGGCGTGACCGTTATCGGCGCTGGCGATATGAACCTGCCTGAACCGGATGAAACCGAGGACACGTTCGTCGGCAATGCCCGGATCAAGGCGCACGCCGCTGCCAAAACCACCGGCCTGCCTGCCCTGTCGGACGATTCCGGGATCACCATCGACGCACTGGACGGTGCGCCGGGTGTATACACCGCCGATTGGGCCGAAACCGGCAATGGCCGCGATTTCCTGATGGCGATGACACGTGCCCATAACGAGCTGGAGGCGAAAGGCGCTGCGCATCCCCGCACCGCGCAGTTTCGCTGTACACTGGTTCTGGCCTGGCCCGACGGGCATGATGAAGTGTTCGAGGGTATTGCCCCGGGCCATCTGGTCTGGCCAATCCGCGGCAAAGATGGGTTCGGTTATGATCCAATGTTTGTCCCAGACGGACACGACATTACCTTTGCCGAGATGGATCGCTGGGAAAAGAACAAGATCAGCCATCGCGGCCGCGCGGTGGAGATGTTCGTGAAGGGCTGCTTTGGCGGATGATTGGCGCAACGGGGGCTTTGGCCTGTATGTACATTGGCCTTTTTGCGAGGCCAAATGCCCTTATTGCGACTTCAACAGCCATGTTTCCAAAAATATCAATAAAAAACAATGGCTTGACGCGTATCTGAGCGAATTGTTCCGCTCGGCCTCTGAGACACCCGACCGCGTCCTAAACACGATCTTCTTCGGCGGCGGCACGCCCTCCTTGATGGACCCAGACACCGTCGCCGCCGTGATTGATGAGGCCCGCGCGCACTGGCGTCCTGCCAATGACATGGAAATAACGCTTGAGGCAAATCCTGGCTCGGTCGAGGCGGGACGGTTTGCCGCCTATCGTGATGCCGGGGTGAACCGCATCTCGATGGGTGTTCAGGCGCTGAATGACGAAGACCTGCGCCGCTTGGGCCGCATTCATACAGTGGCCGAAGCGCGTGCTGCCTTCGACATTGCCCGAAATTGCTTTGATCGCGTCAGTTTCGACCTGATCTACGCTCGCCAGCATCAAACCCCAGAAGCTTGGCGCACAGAGTTGACCGAAGCTTTGTCGATGGCCGTCGATCACCTGTCCCTGTACCAGTTGACCATCGAAGACGGCACCGCCTTCGGCGACCGTTATGCCATCGGCAAGTTGCGCGGCCTGCCCGAGGATGACAGCGCTGCCGACATGTATCTGGCCACCCAAGAGATCTGCGAAGCGCATGGCCTGCCGGCTTATGAGGTCTCAAACCACGCCCGCCCCGGTGCGGAATCGCAACATAACCTCGTCTATTGGCGGTATGGAGACTATGTCGGCATCGGACCCGGAGCGCATGGGCGGATCACGCTGAATGGTCGAAAACTGGCGACAGAAACCTATCTGTCTCCGAATGCTTGGCTTTCTGCGGTTTCAGATGGAAACGGAGAAAAAGAACGGACACTGCTTTCACCGCAAGATCAGGCCAATGAATACCTTATGATGGGGCTGAGGATCATAGAGGGCCTAGATATAGAAAGATTCAATGAATTGAACGGGCGCTCTCTGCCGCAAGACAAGCTGGCCGACCTGATTGAGTTCGGCATGATTGAACAAACCGACGAACATCTGATCGCCACCAAGGACGGGCGCGCCGTTCTGAATGCGGTGATCCGGGAATTGCTGGGGTAAATGATGCAATATCTCTGGGCCGCTTTGGGATTGATCTGTGTAGGACTTGCCGCAATAGGGATCGCCCTGCCCCTTTTGCCGACGGTTCCCTTCCTGCTGTTGGCCGCGTTTTTCTTTGCCCGATCCTCCTCGCGCCTACACAATTGGCTGATCTCACATCAGACTTTTGGCCCGTTGATCGTGGACTGGCAAACCTCTGGTGCTATACGCCCAAGCGCAAAAAAGGCGGCCACCCTTTCGATCGCCGCCGTGTTTGGCTTATCTGTTCTGCTCACTTTGCCATCCCACGTTCTGATCGTTCAGGCTGTGGTTCTGAGCTGCGTGATGATTTTTATCTGGACCCGGCCTAACGGCTGAGTTTCGCACAGAGATCGTCTAACTGATCTAGGTTCTCATAGGTTAAAACAACCTGCCCCGTTTCCGTTCCGGCCTTGTGATTGATCACAACTTTCATCGCCAGAATCGCCGAGAGATCTTTTTCCAATGCTCGCGTATCAGCATCCTTGCCCGCATCCAGATTGCGCGAACGCGGCGCTGCTTTCACCGGATCAGCCTGCTGTTTCTTAACAAGCGCCTCGGTTGCGCGCACCGAAAGCCCATCCTTTACAACGATCTTCGCCAGTTCAGAGGGATTTTCTGCCGTAATCAACGCCCGCGCATGACCGGCTGATAACTTGCCTTCGATCACAAGTGTCTGCACATCCAACGGCAACGACAGTAAGCGCAGAAGATTGGCAATATGACTTCGGCTTTTTCCCAATGCTTCGGCCAGCTTTTCCTGGGTATGACCGAAACGATCCATCAATTGCTTGTACCCTGCTGCTTCCTCAACGGCATTCAAGTCAGCACGTTGAATATTCTCGATGATTGCAACTTCGAGCACTTCGGTATCGTCGAATTCACGCACAATAACCGGAATATCATGCAACTGAGCCATCTGAGCCGCACGCCAGCGGCGTTCACCAGCGACGATTTCGTATTCTCCGCCAGAAATCTCGCGCACGATAAGCGGTTGAATGATGCCTTTTTCTTTAACCGATGCAGCCAGCTCATCCAGTTGATCCGTCGAAAAGGTTCTGCGTGGCTGATTTGGGTTTGCCCGCAGCTTTTCTATTGGAACTTTCATATCCGGCCGACGTGGCTCGGCCAGCACCAGTCCTTCGGCTTCCTGCGTGACATCAGCCATCAGGGCAGACAATCCCCGACCCAAACCTCGGGGTTTCGATTTTTTGGCGACCACTGAGCCCTCCTCACTACCGCTTAGGCGGCGATATTCTTATTCTTGTGTATGACTTCACGCGCGAGGTGCCGATATGCCATCGCCCCCAACGACCCTGAGTCATATTGTAGAACCGGCAAGGCGTACGACGGCGCCTCACTGACCCGCACATTTCTGGGTATTTTGGTTTTAAATACCATCTCACCCAGATTGTCACGCGCATCCTGCTCGACCTGACGGGACAAGTTGTTGCGGTTATCATACATGGTCAACACAACACCTTCGATTCTGAGGTCCGGATTCGCAGTTTGGCGAACCTCACGGATCGTCAGCATAAGCTGTGAAAGACCTTCCAGCGCAAAGAACTCGCTTTGCAACGGAACCAGAACGGAATGGGCTGCCACCATAGCGTTCACAGTTAAAAGATTCAGTGAAGGAGGACAGTCTATGAGAACAAAATCCAGTTCAAATTTATCAATCGCCGTTTGGCGCAGAGCGTCATGCAGTAAATAGCTGCGTTTTTCGTTGGAAATCAGCTCAATATCGGCAGAACTCAGATCAACAGTTGCGGGTACGACGAAAAGCCCTTCAATACTTGTCTCTTGCAAGACCGCCTCAAGCGGAGCTTCATCAAGTATCAGATCGTAGGTGGTCCAATCCCGATCTTCCACACCCAAGCCGGTTGATGCGTTCCCCTGGGGATCAAGGTCGACCACCAGCACTCTGCACCCCGCTTCAGCAAGGCCCGCAGCAAGATTTATCGCTGTCGTCGTTTTTCCTACCCCTCCCTTTTGATTGGCAACCGCAATAATCCGGGGCCCAGAGGGACGAGACAGATCAACCACGCGATACTCCTTTAATCCTTAGAATAACAGCTTGGGGCTCAGTTAAACTTGTAATGGGCTCGCATTCGAAATTCCATTCCTCCTGTGCGCCTTCCAGCTCTTTTTTCCAGTTTGCGCCTTTGGGCAACAGGGCTGTGCCCTGTTTTCCCAAATGTCTGTCGCAAAAGGACAATAATATTCTCAATTCAGCCAAAGCGCGCGCGGAAAGGACATCGGCATTTAATGAGGATACATCCTCTATACGCTTGGAAATGACAGTACACCGCACACCACACTCTCGTGCGACGTTACGCAAGAACGCTGATTTTCGTTGATCACTTTCAATGAGCGTAAATTGAGCATCCGGCGCTTCATCGGCGGCCATGATAGCACAAACCATACCAGGAAACCCCCCACCGCTTCCCAAATCGACCCAGGTCTGAAATCCGGCTGCGCAACGGAACACCTGCACGGAATCCAGAATATGGCGTGGCCATATTTCTTTCAAACTGTTCCGGGAAACCAAATTTATCTTTGGATTCCAGCGCTGAACCAACCCTACATAAGTTTCGAGCCGGTCCAATGTTTCACGTGAAACATCCATTCCGGCCAATACTTCGGAACTCATGCCTTGCGCACCTTCTGGTCCCGCCGCAACTTAGCCAGCAACAATGTCAGTGCGGCCGGTGTCACCCCCTCTACACGCGAAGCCTGAGCAATGTTCAATGGTCTCGCACGCGTCAGCTTTTGCTTCATTTCAGATGACAGTCCATCCAAGATAGAATAATCAAAATCACGTGGAATCTCATACGATTCATCACGTTTCATGGCTTCGACGTCTTTTTTCTGCCGCTCGATATAGTTCGCATAAAGCGCATCTCGTTCGACTTGAAGGCGTATTTCCGCAGCCGTATCATCTAGTCCCGGCACTAGTGGCAGAAGGTCATCAAAGGATACATCTGGAAATGCCAACAGCGCCATGCCATCCCGGCGATTTCCGTCCTGATTAACGTTAATCCCAACGGCGCGAACCTCTTTCGGAGTATATGTTCGGTCCGTCAATTTTGATTTGGCCACCCTTAACTTTTCCATTTTTTCAAGGAAATGTGCTTCCCGGGCGTCCTTGACGCAACCAAGATCAATACCCACTGGCGTTAACCGCTGATCTGCATTGTCAGCCCGCAGAGACAGTCGGAATTCCGCGCGCGAGGTGAACATGCGGTAGGGTTCAGCCACTCCGCGCGTGGTTAAATCGTCGATCATTACACCAATATAGCTGTCAGCACGGGTGAAATGCACAGGATCCCGCTTCAAAACAGCGAGGGCGGCATTCAAACCTGCAACAAGACCTTGCGCAGCGGCTTCCTCGTAACCCGTCGTGCCGTTGATCTGACCTGCAAGATATAGACCAGGCACCTCTGGCAATGACAAAAACGAAGTTAAAACCCGCGGGTCAACGTAATCATATTCGATTGCGTAGCCGGGTTGCAGGATCTCGGCGTTTTCCAGCCCTTTAATGGAGCGGACATAATCTTGTTGCACATCTTGAGGCAGTGACGTCGAAATCCCGTTGGGATAAATCGTATGGTCGTTAACACCCTCGGGCTCCAGGAAAATCTGATGAGATTCCTTGTCTGCAAAGCGAACGATCTTGTCTTCGATGGATGGGCAATAGCGGGGGCCTACGCCATCTATATGTCCGCCGTACATGGCAGACCTAGACAGGTTTTTTTCAATTATCTCGTGGGTTTGAGCATTTGTATGCGTAATTCCACACGAGATTTGTGGTGCAGTGACCGAAGTTGACAGAAAAGAAAACAACGTCGGATCATCATCTCCGTGCTGACGTTCAAGGTCTGACCAATCTATCGTCCGCCCATCCAACCTGGGTGGCGTCCCGGTTTTCAAACGTCCTAAAGGTAAATCAAAACTGTCCAGACGTTCCGCCAGCTTTACCGAAGGACGGTCGCCCATTCGACCACCTGGTTTAGAAACGTCGCCAATGTGAATGACACCACGCAAAAAGGTACCAGACGTAAGTATGACGGCACCAGCATGAACCTCAGAACCGTCCGCCAGTTTGATTCCAGCAACTTTCGGTCCGTCCATCAGAAAATCAACAACTTCTCCGACAATGACAGATAGATGTTCCTGCTCTGCTGTCTCTTTCTGCATGGCAGCGCGATACAATACGCGGTCCGCCTGGGTTCTCGGTCCTTGAACCGCGGGGCCTTTTCGACGGTTCAATAGCCGAAATTGAATGCCAGCTTGGTCAGCGACCCGTCCCATGACGCCATCCAACGCATCGATTTCACGTACCAAATGCCCTTTGCCCAAGCCTCCAATAGCAGGGTTACAGGACATGACTCCTATGTCCTGGGCAGACAGAGTCACCAAAGCAGTTTCAACACCCATCCGTGCGGCTGCGTGCGCGGCTTCGGTACCTGCGTGGCCGGCACCAATAACTACCACATCAAATTTTGAATGTTTCACGTGAAACACTCCTTACTTTCCAAGGCAGAAACTGGAGAAAATCTCATCCAGCAGGTCCTCGACCCCTATTCTACCAACCAACGTTTCAAGAGAGCGGATCGCCGTACGTAGTTCCTCTGCTGCAATATCATACAAGTCCGGTCCTGATTCCAGAACCGTCATTGCAGCCGACAGTGATGCACTGGCATCATTCAGCGCGATCCGATGACGCTCCCGCGTTGCTATACCATGACTGGTAGAGCGTTTCCCGAGAACACGCGATATATGGGAAATTAGACGATCAATTCCGAACCCAGTTTTCCCAGAAATCCCATCTGTGGTGTCCCCACGAAGATCTGATTTCGGCAAAAGCTGAATATCTCCATCCACCTTGGAAACACCCAACTCTTTCGGATTTTCAGTCAGAAATACGCGCAGATCAGCCGCTTCTGCACGCTTCCGGGCTAATTCGATCCCAAGGCTTTCAACGTGATCCTCGGTTTCGCGTAACCCGGCCGTATCCAAAAGTGTAACTGGCAACCCGGCAAGATCCATTCGAACCTCGATAATATCGCGGGTTGTGCCTGCGTATTCCGAGGTAATCGCGGCCTCTCGCCCCGCCAAAGCATTCAACAATGTGGACTTACCCGCGTTCGGTAACCCGACGATGGCGACTTCAAATCCGGTTCGGATGCGTTCGGCGATTTTCACACCCTCGGCTTCGCGCTTTAGGTCCTGCAGTACGCCTGTCACCAATGTTCTAACTTCGGGTGTAACGTCAGTCGGAACTTCTTCATCGGCAAAGTCGATCACGGCTTCCAACAAAGATGCAGCCCGGATCAGATCTCGGCGCCACCGTTCAGCCAGATTGCCAAGCTCTCCAGCCAGAATGGTCTGGGCTTGTTTTCGCTGCGCTTCGGTTTCTGCATCGATCAGATCAGCCAGCCCTTCGACCTGCGTTAAATCCATCTTGCCGTTTTCCAGCGCGCGCCGCGTGAACTCTCCAGGCTCGGCTAACCTTAGTCCGTCCTTGTCGGATAGGGTCCTCATCACAGCGTTGACCGCAGCGGTGCTGCCATGAATCTGCAATTCGGCCACGTCTTCGCCTGTGAAACTGGCCGGGGCTTGAAACGTCAGAACCAGCCCGTCATCTAGGCGTGACCCATCAGCGGCATGCAGGGTCCGCACCCGCATGCCACGAGACGGCAGCGGGCTGCCGGTCAGGTCGGCCGCAGCGGAATGCGCCAAAGGGCCAGAGAGGCGGATAACCGCCACCCCGGCTTTGCCTTGCGCGCTGGCCAAGGCGAATATCGTATCCATTCGAAGGCCTCGCTTGGGTCTAAGACCTGTGTCAGGTGTTCATCGAATCGAAGAACTCGCCATTCGTCATGGTCTGTTTCAACTTCGACAACAGGAACTCGATCGCATCGGTCGTGCCCATCGGGTTGAGGATGCGGCGCAGAACGAAGGTCTTGGCCAGATCACCCTTGTCGACCAACAGGTCCTCTTTTCGGGTGCCGGACTTGAGGATGTCAATCGCTGGGAATACCCGCTTGTCTGCAATCTTGCGATCCAGAACGATTTCCGAGTTACCGGTGCCTTTGAATTCTTCAAAGATCACTTCATCCATCCGGCTGCCGGTGTCGATCAGCGCGGTCGCGATAATGGTCAGCGAACCACCCTCTTCAATGTTCCGCGCGGCACCAAAGAAACGCTTGGGGCGTTGCAGCGCGTTTGCGTCGACACCACCGGTCAGAACTTTACCCGAGGATGGGACCACAGTGTTAAACGCCCTACCAAGTCTTGTTATCGAGTCGAGAAGAATAACAACATCTCGTTTATGTTCGACCAAACGCTTGGCTTTTTCGATCACCATCTCGGATACAGCGACGTGGCGTGTTGCAGGTTCGTCAAAGGTCGAGGACACAACCTCACCCTTCACCGAGCGCTGCATGTCGGTCACCTCTTCCGGGCGTTCGTCGATCAGCAGAACGATCAGATAACACTCAGGGTGGTTCTGTTCGATCGAATGCGCGATGTTCTGCAGGATCACCGTTTTACCAGTCCGCGGAGGCGCCACGATCAGCGACCGCTGACCTTTACCGATGGGTGCGACCAGATCGATCACACGGGCCGACTTGTCCTTGATGGTGGGGTCCTCGATCTCCATCTTCAAACGCTCATCCGGGTACAGAGGCGTCAGGTTGTCGAACAGGATTTTGTGCTTGGCCTTCTCGGGGTCTTCAAAGTTGATCTTCGTGACCTTGGTCAGCGCAAAGTACCGCTCATTCTCGTCCGGCGCTTTGATCTCACCTTCAACCGTATCACCGGTGCGCAGCGAATGCAGACGGATCATGTCGGGCGAGACATAGATGTCATCGGGGCCGGGCAAATAGTTCGCCTCGGGCGAGCGCAAAAAGCCGAAGCCGTCTTGCAGCACCTCAAGCACACCATCGCCACCAACGGTCCAGCCTTCGTCCGCGCGTTCGCGCAGGATCTGGAACATCATCTCGCCTTTACGCATGGTCGAGGCGTTTTCGATCTCCAGCTCTTCGGCCATCGCCAGAAGGTCTTTGGGGCTTTTGGCCTTTAGATCGGCCAGATTCAGGGCTTCATTTGTCATCATAAATACCTTCACCGCTGCCAGCGCGGCACGAAGTGGAATTTCAGTACGGAAGATACGCCGCCCGGACGGGCGTGTTGATCCCTACATAAGCGCGACCACGTTTGGAGTCAAATGGCCCCTCAGAACTTCAGAACGACCGCCAGAACGATGGCAACCATCAGAATGGTCGGAACCTCGTTCATCATGCGATACTGCCGCCCAGTGAGCTTATTTTGGCCCTCTAAGAAGTCCTTGCGCCGTGCCATCAGCCAGTGATGGAACCAAGTCATGCCAATCACAGCCGCACCCTTAACCCAGGGCCACGCAAAATCCCATCCGACGATACCTGGCGTGAACACCATGATCAGTCCGCAAACCCAAGCCACGATCATCGCAGGGCGCATGATTACGCGCAGCAACTTCTCTTCCATTTCAAAGAAGATGGTTTCAGCACCGTCGACACTTTGCGCCTTTTCCACGTGATAGACGAACAGTCTGGGCAGATAGAACAACCCGGCCATCCACGAGATCACGGCCATAATGTGTAAAGACTTCACCCACGGGTAAATCGTGAAAAGAAGATCGGTCATTCTGGCTCCGGGCGTTGCTCGGAACTCTCCCTAATAAAAAAATAAGAAAAGAAAAAGGAAGATGGTTTTGTAGGGTGAACAAAATCCGTGGATTACTTTTTTACACATGTGTTTTCCCCAGGTGGAAAAAAGGGAACGCGTTTCAGGTAATTCTGTGAGTTTCAAAAATAAGTTTTAAAAAACAATAAGTTGAATGTTTGATCTTTGGATTTTTCTGAGGATAACTTGTTGGGTAATTCGGGAATACATGGTTATCCATGTAGTCTGACTTATCCTTGTCCCGGATGGACAGCGTTTGAGCGACTCGGGGAAGTTTCGCACGAAAATCCCGGGGTTGCGTGTCAATCGGAAAACCATACAAACCGTCCCAGAACGCTCAACGATTTGCACACGGGGTTTTCCACATGTCTGTCCCCATCATCCTGGCCTCAGGCTCATCCATTCGCGCGCAGCTGTTGCAAAAGGCAGGCGTGCCGTTTTCCGTTCAGGTTGCGCGCGTGGACGAGGATACCATGAAGCGCGCATTGCTGGCCGAAGATGCCCCGCCCCGGGACATCGCCGATGCGTTGGCCGAGATGAAAGCGCGCAAAGTCAGTGATAAGAACCCAGGCGCAATGGTTCTGGGCTGTGATCAGGTGCTGGATTTTGACGGGCAGTTGTTGTCCAAACCTGAAACGCCTACAGACGCGCTGGCGCAGTTGAAGGCGATGCGAGGCAAGCGGCACATGCTCTTGTCCGCGGCGGTGATCTATCAGGATGGGGAACCGATCTGGCGCCATGTCGGGCAAGTGCGCCTGCGGATGCGAATGAGTTCGGACGCTTATCTGCGCGGCTATGTCGACCGGAACTGGGACAGCATTCGCCATGCAGTCGGGGCTTATAAGCTGGAAGAGGAAGGCGTTCGCCTGTTCGCTACCATTGACGGCGACTATTTTAATGTCTTGGGTATGCCCCTATTGGAACTGCTCAATTATTTGGCTGTCAAAGGGGTGATCGACCAATGACGCATAACCGAATTCCATTGGCTGGGGTGATCGGGCATCCGGTTGCGCATTCTAAATCGCCTCAGCTGCATGGGCATTGGCTGAAGACCTATGGGCTGGCTGGGCACTATATTCCTATGGACGTCGCGCCTTCGGATCTTGAGGCGGTTTTACGCACGCTGCCCAAAGCCGGCTTTGTTGGTGCCAATGTGACCGTTCCCCATAAAGAGGCTGCGCTGCGCATTGCGGACCATGTCTCTGACCGGGCCAAGCTGATTGGCGCTGCGAATACACTGGTGTTTCGGGAAGATGGTACGATCCACGCCGACAACACCGATGGCTATGGATTTATGGAGAATTTGCGCAACCGCGCTCCGAATTGGGTTCCCCCGGCTGGTCCGGCTTTAGTGCTGGGTGCAGGCGGTGCCGCAAGGGCTGTTCTGCAAGGATTGTTGGAGGCAGGCGTGCCCCAGATTCTGCTGACAAACCGCACTCGCGCCCGGGCAGACCAATTGAAAGAGGAATTTGGTCCTCGCATCACCGTTGTGGATTGGGTGCAGGCGGGTAATTTTGTCGAAGAGGCCGCCTTGGTGGTAAACACCACCTCATTGGGGATGCTGGGGCAGCCCGAATTACGGGTGCCGATGGATGGATTGAAACCCGGCATGGTTGTGACCGATCTGGTTTATGCGCCGTTGAAGACTTACCTCTTGGAACAGGCAGAAACGGCGGGCTGCACGGTCGTCGACGGGTTGGGAATGCTGTTGCATCAGGGCGTACCGGGGTTCGAACGCTGGTTCGGTATCCGCCCCGAGGTAACAGATGACCTACGCGCGGCGGTTTTGGGATGAGTTTTGCGCTTGGCCTGACGGGCTCGATCGGCATGGGCAAAAGCACCACGGCGCAGATGTTCGTCGACGAAGGATGCGCCTTGTGGGATGCGGATGCGGCCGTACATAGACTCTATTCAAGGGGCGGAGCGGCAGTTAAGCCAATGCAGGCCGCGTTTCCCGAAGCTATTGTAGACGATGCTGTCAGCCGTGATGCGCTGAAACGGATCATCGCGCAGGACCCGTCCGAATTGAAACAGATCGAGGCGATTGTGCATCCTTTGGTCACCGCAGATCGAGCTGCATTCCGCGAGCAGACAAAGGTGGATATTCTCGTATTCGACATCCCCTTGCTGTTTGAAACCGGCGGTGAAGCGGCGATGGATGCTGTTGCCTGTGTCTCGATTCCGGCTGACGTACAAAAGCGCCGCGTGATGGAGCGTGGCACGATGACTGAGGCGCAGTTCGAGCAGATCCGCGCCAAGCAGATGCCGAATGACGAAAAATGCGCGCGGTCGGACTTTGTGATCGTAACGGATACGCTGGACCACGCCCGCGCGCAGGTGCAGGATGTCGTCAGGCAGATACGGGCGGGGATGGTAAATGCGTGAGATTGTACTTGATACCGAAACCACGGGGTTTGATCCTGAAAGCGGCGACCGGATTGTCGAGATCGGCGCGGTTGAGCTGTGGAATCATGTGGCAACGGGTGAGACCTATCACGTCTATATCAACCCCGAGCGTTCGATGCCCGATGAGGCGTTCGGCGTGCATGGCATCGGTCCCGACATTCTGGAAAACCCGCGTCCGCCGGAAAAGGGTGAGGTCACGCTGAAGGACAAGCCGGTCTTTGCCAAGGTCGGCCAGGGCTTTCTTGATTTCGTTCAGGATTCAAAGCTGGTGATCCACAACGCATCCTTCGACATGAAGTTCCTGAATGCGGAACTTAGATGGATGGGATTGCCGCAGATCCCGATGGATCAGGCACTGGATACGCTGGCGATTGCGCGCAAGCGGTTCCCGGGGTCGCCCGCATCGCTGGATGCGCTATGCCGCAGGTTCAACATTGATAACACCAACCGTGTGCTGCACGGGGCGTTGCTCGACTCGGAAATTCTGGCTGAGGTTTATCTGGAACTGATTGGTGGGCGGCAGCCGGACTTCGGTCTGTCTACGTCGGCCTCTTCAGGTACTGGCGGCCAAAAGGATTGGCGCCCGTCGGCGCGCCCGACACCGCTGGCATCAAAAATCACCGACGAAGAACGCGCGGCGCATGAAGCATTTGTTGAGAAGCTGGGCGATAACGCCCTGTGGACCCGCGCCTGAGGTTCAACCCGGCGCGGGTCAAACCAATTAGGCTTCGGCTTTTTGCGCTTCGGCCTGACGCCGCATCAACTCGTTGCGGTACAACGCGACGAAATCGATATTGTCCAGGTTCACCGGCGGATAGCCACCATCACGCGTGACGTCGCTGACGATGCGGCGCAGGAACGGGAACAGCATGCGCGGGCATTCGATCAGCAGGAACGGGTGCAGCTGATCTTCTGCAATGCCTTCCACGTGGAACATACCGCAATAGTCGATCTCGCACAGGAACAGGACGTCTTCCATGCCTTTGGCTTTGGACGTCAGTTTCAGCTTGATCGAAACTTCGTACTGATGCTCTGCCTGACGCTTTTTTGCATCCAGATTCACCTGAACGGCAATTTCGGGCTGAACGTCACCGGACACGCCCTTTTGCGCCATCACGTTTTCAAAGGAAAGATCGCGAATGAACTGTCCCAGAACACGCATCTGAACCTGAGGGGCTGCTTGGGCCGCAGTGTTTTCTGCAGCTTTTTCTTCGGCCATGGTCTACTCCAAAAAAGAAATCCATCACTGCTTAGCAAGTTGGGCGCTGCACCTCAATGCTGGTGCGGGCCTTCAACCCATTGTGAAGGCTTGGCGGGTTTCTGACGGGGGCGAACCTCGGTAAATTCGCCGTCGATCACGTCATCGTCGAACCGCTGCGGTCCCGACCGGAACTGTGCGCCGGTGCCCATCTGAAATTGCGTGATCTGCACTTTCGACTTGAGATAGCGGAACACTGCCACCCGGATGCCTGGAACAAGCAGTGCAAAGCCAACCGCATCGGTGAAAAATCCAGGCGTAAGCAGCAGCACACCCGACAGCAGGATCATGGCGCCGTGGGCCAGCGGTTCGGTCGGGTCGTCCAGTTCGGCGAAGGATCGCTGCAGGTTGGCCAGCGCCATGCGACCTTGTGTCCTGACCAATGCGGTGCCCAAAACGGCTGTCAGCACCACGATTGCCAGTGTTGGCCACAGGCCGATCAGGCCGCCGACCTGAATGAACAGGGCGATCTCGATGATGGGGACCAATAAAAATGCCAAGAACAGGTACATTTGCGTTATCCTTTACATAAGGCCGGGCGGTGGACTTGCCACGAACTGTCACCTACATAGTGGCATGAGGCCGTGTATACAAAGTCGCGGCCTGAAAAGAGGATGAAATGAACGAACCGATGATCCAGTTGCTGGTCCTGGCCGGAATTGCCGTTTTCCTGATCCTGCGCCTGAAAAGTGTGCTGGGCACGCGTGAAGGTTTTGAGAAACCTCCCGTTCAACAACAGCCTGATACAAACAGTGCCCGCCGCGGGTTCGAGGTGATCGACGGTGGCCCGGATCACGACATCACAGACCATGTCGCCGAAGACAGCGAACAGGCACAGACCCTGGCCGCGATGAAGCGGGTTGAGCCCAGCTTTTCGGTCAGCGAATTCGTGCAGGGCGCGCGTGGCGCCTATGAGATGATCGTTATGGGGTTCGAAAAGGGCAACCTGGATGAAATCCAGCCTTTCCTGTCCGAAGAGGTGTTTGATACCTTCGTTTCCGTCGTCGCCGATCGGGAAGACAAAGGTCTGACCATCGAGGCCGAGTTTATCGGCGTCCGCGAAACCTCGTTGGCCGATGTGAAGTTCGACAAAGACACCAATCAGGCCGAGATCACCATGAAATTCGTGGGTGAGTTGACCTCGGTCGTGCGGGATCGCGGTGGCGACATCATTGAAGGCAACCCGAATACCGTCAAACGCCAAAAGGACAGCTGGACCTTTGCCCGTGTCATGGGCTCGGACGATCCGAACTGGCTGCTTGTTGCCACGGACGCATGATTGCCACACTCCGGTCGCTCTTACTGGTGGGCGCGATGACCACTGCAAGCGCCGCCGGAGCAGAGGCGACGCGCTTGATCCTGTCTTTTGACGACCTTGAAGGCTGGGCTGCTGACGATCACGGGGCGGCCCTTTCGGTTTTTCTGAACACTTGCGGCGACCTGAAGGACCCCGACTGGCGTGCCTTGTGTGGCGTGGCCCGGACCTATGAGGTCGACGCGGCGCGAGCCTTCTTTGAGCTGTTCTTTCGCCCGGTTCTGGTTGAAGACGGCAAGGATGCGCTGTTCACCGGCTATTTCGAACCCGAACTGGACGGGTCGCGCACCCCAACTGACCGCTTCAAATACCCGATCTACAAAATGCCGCCAGAGGCGCGAGCGGAAGGACCGTGGCTCAGCCGTCGTGAAATCCTGACCGGCAACGCGATGTCAGGCCGGGATTTGGAAATTGCCTGGGTCGATGACCCGGTTGAGTTGTTCTTTCTGCAGATACAGGGATCGGGTCGTATTCGCCTACCAGACGGGGGTGCCTTGCGAGTAGGCTATGGCGGTGCGAACGGGCATCCCTATCGTTCGATCGGGGCCGAGTTGATCCGGCAGGGTGCTTTGGGCGCGCATGAGGTCAGCGCTCAGATGATCCGCGCCTGGGTGCGCAAGAACCCCGAGGCCGGTGCCGAACTGCTGTTTCATAACCCATCTTACGTGTTCTTTCGTGAGGTAACCCGCGTGGCGCCCGAACTTGGACCACTGGGCGCAATGAACCGATCTGTCACCACGATGCGTAGTATCGCGGCGGACCCGGCTTATACGCCGCTGGGAGCGCCGGTCTGGGTAGAAAAGGATGGCAAGAAGCCATTGCGCCGTCTGATGATCGCGCAGGATACGGGCGCTGCCATCAAGGGTGCGCAGCGGGCGGATATTTTCTTTGGTACCGGTGATGACGCTGGTCAGGCCGCAGGGCGTTTGAAAGACCCAGGCCGTATGGTAGTTCTGCTGCCGATCCAACGCGCCTATGCCCTGATCCCGGATGAGTTCTGATGTCGCGCCGAAAGCTGACCGCTGAAGAGATCGAGCTGTGGCGCAAGGTCGCCAAACAGGCCGAGCGCATGCACCCGGAAATCCCGCAGACGGTGCACCCGACCTCACTGCCCAAACCCACGCCCAAAAAATCGCCCAAACCTCGGTTTGAGGTGTTCAATTTGGGTCTGAACCCTCAGCAAACACAAAAACCCAACGACCTCAAGCCAACTGTCACGGACGCGCTTCGCAAAGCACCGGTTCAGATGGATAGCAAAGCCTTTGGCCGGATGAAGCGAGGGAAACTGAAACCCGAGGGTAAGTTGGACCTGCACGGGATGCGGGTGGATACGGCCCACCCGGCTTTGATCCGCTTTGTTCTGACATCCCAGGCGCAGGGTAAACGGTTGGTTCTTGTGGTCACGGGCAAAGGCAAAGACCGCGACGAGCCCGGCCCGATCCCCACCCCGCGCGGCGTCCTGCGCAATCAGGTGCCGCATTGGTTATCGATCCCTCCATTGGCTCAGGCGGTGATGCAGGTGACGCCCGCCCATATTAGCCACGGTGGCGACGGCGCATACTACGTTTACCTCAGACGTTTTCGCTAAGGGCTGCGGTCGGCGCGGGATATCCCGAACCCGACTAGTATGCAGACGCCGACAAAAAACCCGGCGATCCATAGAAATTGCCTATCAAGCGTAACCCCAAAATCTATCAAGACACCGGTCAGCCCTGGCCCAATGGCCGATCCCAGAACCATGACCGCAGTGGCCAGCGCCTTGATCGCGCCGATGTGTTGCGTGCCGTAGAACTCGGCCCAAAAGGCGCTGGGTAAGGTGCTGTTGGCGCCTACGGTCATTCCCAGAAAAACAAGTCCGACCAAAGCGCCGCTGACAGATGACGACATGGCCAGGATGGTAAAGCCGATCGCGATGGGCAGTTGATAGAACGGCATCAGGCGCGCCGTTCCCCACTTGTCCAAAGCCCATCCGGCCGCGAACATCGAAAGCAGGGAAACGCCTGTAAAGACGGGGAACAAGGCCACCAGTTGGATATGTTGCCAGCCCTTGACCTCGGCCAGATGAACCTGATGGAAGAAAAAAGCAGTGATAAAGGCCGATGGTCCCAGAACTGCAGGAACCATGCACCAGAACAAAGGATGCAACACAGCGTCGCGTCGCGTCCAATGGCGGTTCTGCATGCCAGCTGCTGAATACTCGGACGCAAGGCTCTGCGGTGTTCTTTCTTGTCGCAACAACCTGATCAGGACGGGTATGCCCAACGCGGTAATCACTGCGGCCACAACCCACAACAAGCGCCAGTCCACAAACCCCATCGCGGCAACAAAAATCAGCGGAAGCAGCGCTTCGCCCGCCGCATATCCGATCGAGGCAATCGACAGTGCTTTGCCGCGGGTCGTAGTGAACCAACGCGCCATTGCAACCAGAGCGAGGTGAGTGCTCATCCCCTGCCCGAAAAAGCGCAGCAGAAAGACCACCATTGGCAACAGCAACACCCAACTGTTCAGAGCCATAGCCAGTGTGGCCAATACCAAACCGGCCAAAACAACAGGGCCAAGTACGCGTACGCGAAAAATGTCGGTCAGCGCGCCGGCCCAAATCATCACCACCGCCGCCGCCGTGGTGCCCAGCGAATACATGGCGCCCCATGATCCGTGACTCAAACCGTACTCTGCGCGGATTTCACCGGCGAAAACCGAGATAAAGAAGGTCTGGCCAAAACTGGACAGGAAGGTCAGCAAAACGCCTGCGCTTAGCCATGAGACGTTTTGCCTAAGAAACTGCGCTAAGCTGGACCGTGTCACTCTGGATTGACTTCGGCCGTGCCGGTGCCAGTCAGGACAACTTCGTTCGCGCCTGTTTGGTTGCGCGCACCCACTGGAATCAGTGCATCCATGCCTCTTTCTGGCCCGAACGTGTTGCTGACCTCACGCAGCGACCCAAGAATACTGAGCATCGCCGGAGACGTGGCCGCCACGAAGTGCGAAGACTGGGCATCTCTGTTGAAAGCGGTGGTATCGATTACATCCACCGGCAGATCGGCGATGGCGTCGATCGAGTCAATGCTGCCCAACCGGTCGCCTTTTGACGTTCCACGCAAGCGGGCCGAAAAGTTCAGGGCTTTGTCCTTTTGTGAAACCATGATGACAAAGGGCTTGGGAAGGGCCGAGATACTTTCCATTTGCGAGCGGAAGACATCCACATCCAGATCAGGCGAGATAAGCATTACACCGTCCAACGTTCTGTCTGCCCAGCCGGGCTCGCGCAGATCGGCCTGTCGCATCATTTCCATGGACAAGGCAGATCCCATGGAATGTGCCAGCAATATGATCCGCTTGACCCCCATCGCTTTCAGAGCCCGGATGGTTTTCTCAAGCCCGTCGCGCGCAAACAGCATGCTGTCAATGTCGTAGGCATATCCATACGCCTGCGCGCGGCTGGGCCAGGAATAAATCATGGTGGCCCCAGGGATACCGACATCATGGGTCAGTTGCGCAGCACGAAAGGCAGTCTCGGTCTGGGTGGAATTGTAGCCGTGGACAAAGATTATCACCTCTTCGATGCTCTTGCCGTTTTCGTCGCGCAACTGCTGCCCAAAGTCCTGAACCGAGTCAAATTCGGTGACGTTTGCCAGTACGAACTCCCGTTCCGGCTTGGGATTGGCGTATGAGAAGTCCAGCTCGCCCGGTGTGTGTGACGGCGGGATCGACACGGTCATTTCCAGGAATTTTAAGGTATCGCCGCGTTCAAACCCATATCCGCCATCCGGTTCGCGCGCACGGGTTGTTGAGGCAAAGACCGTCTTCGGTGTGCCGACAGACGCAGCCGAGGGCACAATCTCGGATACTGTTCTGTCCACACAAGCGCTCAGTAAAAGAGACACGATCAGAATTGTCAGATAGCGCATTTCATAGGGTCCTTGGGGCCTTTTGCGCTACGCTACCGTTTTTTGGCCCCACGTCTAGCGACATGGGGCAAGAGCAACGGCGATTTTCGGCTAAAAAGATTACAAGACGTAACGGCTCAGGTCCGTCGAGCTGGTCAACTCACCCAGATTGTCTTCAACAAACTGCGCGTTTACCGTGATTTCGGCCCCGGCCTGATCGGGTGCGGTGAAGGACAGTTCCTCGAACACACGTTCCATCACCGTGTACAATCGCCGAGCGCCAATGTTTTCGACGCTTTGGTTCACGTCGGCCGCGATACGCGCCAGCGCGGCGATGCCGTCATCGGTAAAGCTGACGGTGACTTCTTCGGTGCCCATCAGGGCAGTGTACTGACGGGTCAGTGCGTTGTCGGTCTCGGTCAGGATGCGGACGAAATCTTCTTCGGTCAGCGCACGCAACTCAACGCGGATTGGCAGACGGCCCTGAAGTTCGGGCAACAAGTCCGATGGTTTGGCGATGTGGAACGCACCCGAGGCGATGAACAGGATGTGGTCGGTTTTGACAGGCCCGTGTTTGGTGGAAACCGTCGTGCCTTCGATTAACGGCAGCAGATCGCGCTGCACCCCTTCGCGGCTGACATCGCCGCCGCGCGCGTCTGTACGGGCGCAAACCTTGTCGATCTCATCCAAAAAGACGATGCCGTTCTGTTCCACTGACTCCAATGCCACGCGGTTGACGGTTTCGTCGTCCAGCAGCTTGTCAGCCTCTTCCCCGATCAGCGCGTCATAGCTTTCGGCGACGGTCATCCGTTTCTTGACGGTACGCCCGCCAAAGGCTTTGCCGAAGATATCGCCAAGATTCATCATGCCCATCTGACCGCCCGGTTGGCCTGGAATGTCGAACATTGGCATCGGATTCGAGGTGTCAGAGAGTTCCAGTTCGATCTCTGTATCGTCCAACTCACCAGCCTTTAGTTTCTTGCGAAACATCTCGCGCGTGCCTTCACGTGCGTCGGTGCCTGCAATGGCTTCGATCACGCGATCCTCGGCAGCCTGATGCGCGCGCGCCTTGACGTCTTCGCGCATGTATTCACGGGTTTGGATGATGGCGGCGTCGGCCAGATCGCGTACGATCTGTTCGACGTCACGACCGACGTAACCAACCTCAGTGAATTTTGTGGCTTCGACTTTGATAAAGGGCGCGCGGGCCAGTTTGGCCAGACGGCGGCTGATCTCGGTCTTGCCGACACCGGTGGGGCCGATCATCAGGATGTTCTTGGGATAGACCTCATCCCGGATGTCATCGGCCAGTTGCTTGCGCCGCCAGCGGTTGCGCAGCGCCACGGCCACGGCGCGTTTGGCGTCTTTCTGCCCGATGATAAAGCGGTCCAGTTCCGAGACGATTTCGCGCGGGGTCAGGTCGGTCATGTCAAATCTATCCGTCTGTTTCGCAGCGGAACCTAATCATACCGTGCGAAAACACAAGCCGATCACGAAAACATCACGCCAACTCACGGGCAGCACACGGAAATTCGTGGTGATGTGAATCGCCTTGTGAGCACGGCCTGCGGCATAACCTTCGACGACGGGCACCCCAGCCCGCATCAATCTTATTGGAGATACCTCATCATGATGACTCGTCGTTCGCTTTTTGTGAAAGCTGCTGCCACCGGCGCGGCTCTGACCCTGGCCGGCACCACAGCTGCTGTGGCCGGTGGCGCCAAAAAGAAAGGCTCGTTCGAGGGCCGCTCGAACCACGTAACCACCGGCTCGGTGAAACTGGTCAAGGACGGCGACCGTTACATCGTTGAGCTGGGCGACGACTTTTCGCTGGACAACGGCCCCGACCCTCGCGTGGCGTTTGGTAAGGACGGCACCTATGCCCCCGATAGCAAACTGGGTGCTTTGCTGCACCTGACCGGCAAGCAGTCTTACGCTGTGCCGCCAACCATGGATGTGTCCGGCTACAACGAAGTGTACATCTGGTGCGAGGTTGCCGGAGTACCACTGGGCGTTGCTTCTCTGAAGTAAACGCAAATGTCAGAGGCCGCACCCCCACGGCCTCTGACACGCTGTTAGGTGACAGGGCATTACTCTGTTACACTCGCCCCAAGGTATTGGAACCGGGGGCGTTTTTATGACCAAGATTGCCAAAATCACCTTGCTGTTTGTGGTATTTGTGGACCTGATCGGGCAAGGGCTGGTCTTTCCAATTATCAATTCGCTGATCATGGAGACGAAATCCGGGTTCCTGCCGGACAGCACACCCGTGGGTCGGCGTCATTTCTACTATGGGCTGGTGATCGGGTGTTTTTTCTTGTCCTGGTTTCTGGGGGTTGTCTATGTCTCGAAAGTCTCGGATTCCATCGGGCGCAAGAATGCCCTGCTGGTCTGTCTGGGCGGCGCGCTTATCGGGTACGCACTGACCATTGCGTCGCTTTATATGAACAGCCTGCTGCTGCTGATCATTGGCCGTTCGATCACCGGCTTCACCGCTGGTAACCAACCCATCGCGCAGGCGGCGATGATCGACGGCAGTACCGATGCCGCCGACCGCGACCGCAACATGGGGTACATCGTCACCGGCGTCAGCTTTGGCCTTGTCGGCGGCCCGATTATCGGAGCGGTCCTGTCCGACTCTTCCCTGCTGGGCAATGTGGCCACGCTGAAAACGCCATTTTATGGTGCTTTCATCCTAGTCCTGATTGCCATTTTCCTGGTGCTGTTTTTCTTCAAGGATACCCGAACCGAACGCGCGGCATTTGTGTTTCGTCCGCGCGATATAACCGACAGCCTGATCGCGGTGCGCGGGCATCCGACCGTTCTGAAAATCCTGCCGGTCTATTCCTTTTTCATGATCGCCAACGTCACCTTCTACGTGTTTGTTGACAATTTCCTGACCAGTAAATTCGGCTACGGTGTGATCGGAGGCAGCGTGGCGATGGTGGTTATCGGCGTTGCACTGGCCTTTTCCAGTACCTTCCTTGTCAAACCTGCGCAGGAGAGGTTCAGCAAACAAACCATCATATTTACCTCGCTTGTGACGATGGTCGTTTGTGGATTTGCCTTTGCGTTCAGTCCGAGCGGGATACTTATCTATATCCCAGTCTTTTTGTTCTATTTCCTGTTCGGCGTCGCCTACCCAACCTTGCTTGGTTTGTTTTCATCCGCCGTCAGCGAAACGGATCAGGGCTGGGTCATGGGTGTGACGACCGCAGTCTTCTGTTTGGCTGGCGGAGTGATGTCGCTGATCGGCGGCGGACTGATGAGCATCGACATCCGCGTTCCCTACTACATCGTGATCATCGCTGCGATCTGCGGTCTAATCGGCATGCACCGCCGTTGGAAAGGCAAAGAAATAAAAGCGCTGTTAGCCTGAAATGGTTTCCACCGTCAGATTGCCATTGGTATAGACGCAGATATCGGCGGCAATCGCCATCGCCTCACGGGCCACTTGCTCGGCCTCTTTGTCGCTGTCCATCATCGCGCGCGCAGCAGCCAGGGCAAAGTTCCCCCCCGAGCCGATCGCGGCCACGTTGTGTTCAGGCTCCAGCACATCCCCTGCCCCGGTGATGACCAGCAGGTCCTTACCATCAGTGACGATCAGCATCGCCTCAAGCTTTTGCAGGTATTTGTCAGTGCGCCAGTCCTTGGCCAGTTCGACCGAGGCGCGGGCCAGTTGGCCGGGTGTTGCCTCAAGCTTGGCTTCCAGCCGTTCCAGCAGAGTGAACGCGTCGGCAGTCGATCCGGCAAAACCGGCAACGACCTCGAACCCGCCAGGCGACAGGCGGCGCACCTTGCGGGCGGTGCCCTTGATCACGGTCTGGCCCAGGCTGACCTGTCCGTCACCGGCAATCACCACCTGACCGCCCTTTTTGACGCCAATGATCGTTGTGCCATGCCAACCGGGAAAATCGCTGTCCGCCATGAATGCCTCCGTTCTCGTTTGCCGTCCTATATGGGCCGGACCCGCCCGCAGCGCAACAGTTCACAAACTGCTTAAAAGATATGCAAGAATTGCAGATCGGGACTGCTGAACGAGCAATTGTGAGACTCAGGCGAAAATCCTACATGAGGCTCACAACCGACGAACGGTCGGCTGTTTCAGTTCAAAGGAATGCGCAAATGGCAACCACAGCAAATATCCATGCGCCGCTCGGAGCAGCTACCATCCTGCACGTAGTGGACGCGTTCACCACAGCTTTCGAAAAAGCCGTTGAGTGGAATGAAACCCGTAAAACCCATAAGGTCCTGTCGGAGTTGAGCGACGCACAGTTGGACGATATCGGCCTGTGCCGCGCGGACATCAAAAACGTCTGATCCGCGACCAGTACGACGAAGAATGCAAGCCGCTCATCCGAGCGGCTTTTTCTTTGTCAGGACAGTTTGTATTGCCCCGACAGATCCGGCAGGAAGGCCTCAATCGCGGCAGTCGCGATCACGTGTTTTGTACCCGCCTCGACGTCTTCTATATCCAACCCGCCTTTCACGGCCCGCACCTCTGCACGACCACGCGGCAGATCGGAGGCGACCAGATCGCAATTCACGCTGCCCGGGTTCTGCACGCCAATCGTGACCCGCACGCGCATTTCGACGTGGTCGATGCCCAGCTTTGAAAACAAAGTGATTGACGAATGGTGCAGCGCATCCTGCACCGCCCGGCGCGCGGCCTTGGTATAGTCCTGTCCATACAGATCGTTGCCGGTGCCCATTTCCAGAATGATACGTTTCTCGGTCATGCCACGGGCTCCATATCGAATGAGACGATGACAGCCGCATTGGCAATCACAGTGCGGCCTTCGGTATGTGGTTTTTCAATATCCAGCCCGCCCTGCGTGATGGTGATATTTGGCTGGCCATAGGGGAAAATTGCGGTCAGCGCTGTTACATCCACCTCATCGGGTTTCTGAACCCCGATCTCGGCATCTATGATCATCGCTTCCTTTGGAAAGCCGAACAGCTCGGCCATGTTGACCGAGTTGTGCCAAAGCGCGTCTTTAACCGCCCGCAGCGCCGCTTCGGTGTAATCTTCGCGGCGCAAGGACGTTCCCATGCCGAACTCTACGAGAACCCGTGTTTTGGGCATGTCGCCTCCTGTTTTTTGTGTCCAAGACACCCTGCACGGCTGTCAGCTTATGGAAAGAACCAAAACAGCAGTGTGTATCTGGCCAAATGTCAAAAATTCCGAATCCCGGTGTGTGTTTTTCATGCGGGCCATATCGGTTAATATCGACGGTATTGAGCTGTGTGGCCTTAAAAGGGATTGCCGCGATGAAGTTGTTTCAACTGTTGGTATTGGTGGCGCTGGTAGGCTTTGCGATGACACAAGCATCAGCCAAAGAAATAGAGAGCAAACACCAGTTTGTGGAACGGGTGGTTGGCAAAAAGCTCGTCGAAGGTGAGGCTTGGGTGCGTATTCTAAAGGACGGGATGGTTGAGGGCAAAGGCCCCGAGGGCGGAGACATAAACGGCTCATGGGATTGGAAGGGCAAATTCTATTGCCGCGATCTTGTGATCGACGACATCCCCCTGCCCCATGACTGTCAGACGGTTTCAATCGCGGACGGTATTGTCACTTTCACCCACAAAGAGGGTGGCGGGATTTCGGTAAGCTGGCGAATCGAGTGAAACTTGCCATTTTGTAAGCTCCATTTCCGCTGGTCGCTGAATCCTCAAAAAAAGGGTGCCCCGTGGGACACCCTTTCAAATCCGCATTCAAGGGAGCGTCAGATGGATTCGTCGATCCAGCTTTGCAGCGCTGCCTTGGGGGCCGCACCCGCGCGGTTCGAAACAACCTGACCGTCCTTGAAGATGAACAGCGCCGGGATGCCGCGCACGCCCATGGCGGCGGCGGAGTTCGGATTGCTGTCCACGTCGACCTTGGCGATTTTGATCTTGTCACCGTACTCAGCGGCCAGCTCTTCCAGAGCGGGGCCGATCTGCTTACAAGGGCCACACCATTCAGCCCAGAAATCGACAACTACGGGGATGTCGGAATTCTTGACCTCGGCGTCAAAGGTATCGTCGGTTACGGCTACGGTCGACATATTCTGTCTCCTGAATGGGGTAAACTCGGGAACTGAACGTAGGGTCGCCGCCGTCCAAGGTCAAGATATCTGGGTGCGGCCCAATGCATCTGTCACTAGATCGTGTGGCAACCACATGAGGTCCGCCGTGCGCGTCCACAGGATCGCCGTACGGATTTGTCGGCCCGGATAGATCTGCGCCAGCGCCTGGGCATAGGCCCCCATCTGCCGTAGCAAGCCTTCGGGGCACGCGGCCGGGCTGTCGGGAACCGTCGCATTTGATTTGAAATCAATCACCTGCACCTCGGTTTCCGTCACGATCAGCCGATCTATCACACCATGCATGCGTCGCCCGTTTAGATCAGCAGTGACGGGAACTTCGGCCAGCGTATCGGGGGCAAACACGGATTGCAGATGATCGGTCGTCAGGACGGTTTTCGCCTCTTTTAACAAGTCGTGCCGTTCCGCGTCCTGCATATCGGGCAGAACCCGGGCGCAAAGCTGCGGCCAATGGTCTTGCGCGATTGCAGGCAAATGCTCCAACAACAGATGAAGGCGTGTCCCGCGCAGCTTGGCGGCCTCTTCATCCTGACCGGTTTCGCCGGGCAAGGCTTTGGCTCCACCCAGATCAGACGGGCTGAGTGTGTCTGGCTCGGGATCCGGTGCAGTCGCCGATTTCAGAAATTGGTCAGGTAGCTGGGTCCTGACCACTTCGGTCTCAATGTGCTCAACAAGCGGCAGCGCGTCCCAATCCGCATGTGACAGGCGGAGGGTTTCCGACCCCGGCAATTGTACCGCCCCTGCCCGCGCCATTGCCGCCTCAACCATCTGATACCAGCTTGTGCCGTCTTTACCGACATCCCCCGCTGCTCCGACGATCAACCACTTTTCGGCCCGTGTTAGAGCCACATATAGCAATCTCAGGCGCTCATTCTCTTCTCGTGCCCGTGCCTCGGCCCGTGCCTGTGCGATCAACGTCGGAGAAGCATCGGCGGGCACTTTCCACAGTGGCGCCCCCTCACCTACCATGATCTCGGCATCGCGCGGGGCTTGCCGTTTGCCGGTATCCGGCAGGATCACGATCGGTGCTTCCAGCCCCTTTGAGCCGTGTACCGTCATCACCCGGATCATGTTGCCGACGCCGCTCATCTGCCGTTTGATTTCCAGATCGTCGGTCTGCATCCAGACCAGGAACCCAGTCAGGCTGGGGATATCCGTGCGCTCATAGGCCAAAGCCTGCGACAGCAGCGCGTTGATCCCATCCTCGGCCTCGGCCCCCAAACGGCCCAGCAGTTTGCGCCGCCCATCATGACGCGTGAGGATTCGTTCAATCAGGTCGTAAGGGCGCAAAAAGTCGATCTGGCCCCGAAGATCGTTGAGAATCGCCAAGGTTTCGGGAAACTCGTCTGCCCGCTGACGCAGGGCGGCCCACAGGAACTGTTCCTGCCGCCTGTGTGCCAGATCGAACAATTGTTGCTCGCTCCAACCGAACAAAGGCGATTTCAGCACGGTCGCCAGCGACAGGCTGTCTTCCGGCGTGGCCAGAAAGCTCAGCAGCGCGGCCAGATCCTTCACCGCCAATTCCGCACCCACTTTCAGGCGGTCGGCCCCGGCGATTGGCAGGCGCAGGGCCTTGCACGCGCGGATGATCTCGGCAAACAGGTCGGATCGGCGTTGCACGAGGATCAGGAAATCCCCCGGCTGCACCTTGCGGCGTACAAATGTGCCGGGCGTTTTGCCATCCTCGGGGATCGTCTCACCGCGGTCGATCATATCCTTGATCGAACGGGCCACCTTTTCGGCCAGAATAACAGTGTGATGCTGCGCGCCGGGACGATCTACCGGGTCGGTCCAGTCTCCGTCTTGGTCCTCGTCTACCTTTTCAACCACCGGCCACAGATCAACCCGACCGGGTAGATCGGCCTTGAAGGCGCGGTGCAAACTGTCTTTGTGAAACCCGGCCTCAGTGCGGTTTTCAAACAGCATATCGACCAGAGACAAGATCGCGCTTGAGGACCGGAACGAATATTCCAGCGTCGAATCCCACAGTTTAGAGCCTGATTCTTCCAGTCTGCGACCAAATTCCTGCTGCATTCGGTCAAAGGCTTGCGGGTCGGCGCCCTGGAAGGAATAAATCGATTGCTTTTTGTCGCCGACCACGAAAATCGTACGCTCGACCCCCGACCGGGCACCCTCACCGCTGGTGAATTCCTGCGCCAGCTTCTCGACCACATCCCATTGGTCAGGGCTGGTGTCCTGCGCTTCATCGACCAGAATGTGGTCAATGCCGCCATCCAGACGGTACAGCACCCATTCGGCCACAGCGGGGTCGTTCAGCACCTGCCGCGCGCGCAGGATCAGATCGTCAAAGTCCAGCCAGCCGCGCAACTGCTTGCGGCGTTCATATTCCGGCAGGAAGGCGGCGGCAAAGCGGTGCAACACATGCGTCTTGCGCGCAGCGACCAGCGCCAGCCGCTGTTCCCGCGCGGCCTCGATGCGGAGCATGAAGGATTCCAGTTGCGGCATCTGCGCGGCCAACGCACCTTCGCGCAGGGCCTTGGTCGGGAAGCTGTTGATTTTGGCGGTGAAGGGCTCTTTGGCGGATTTGCCGGTCAGGAACACGCCTTCCAATACCGGCAGGCTGCCAATCCGCGCCTCGGTGAAGGCCGCCAATTTGGTGGCCGCCTTGGCGTTGTTGCCTCCGCTTTCTACTAACGCAGGCAGGATCGAGCGGATCAGATCGACCTCTCCCCCCAAAAACACGCGCGCCAGTAGGGTGTCTTCGTCAAACCCGCTAGGCAGATCGAATTTCTGCAACAGATCAGACCAGCCCAGAGACTGGGCAAACAGGTTACGCTTATGCGTGATCGCAGCCGTAAGGTTTTCAAAGCCCGTATCGGTGACGAAACGTGCGACGTCCTCGATCAGTGCGGCCTGCGGGCCTTCGGCAAAATCCTCGACAATTTCTTCGCGCAACAGGGCGGCAGCGCGGTCCTCCATCTCGGAAAACTGCGGGCTGACCCCGGCCTCCAGAGGAAAGCGCCGCAGCAGTGAGGCGCAGAACGAATGGATCGTCTGGATTTTCAACCCACCCGGCGTCTCAATGGCGCGGGCAAACAGCGTACGCGCTTGGGCCAAACGTTCGGGATCAATTGCGCCCGTCACGCCAAGTTCGACCAACTCGCTTTTTAGCTCGTTGTTATCCAGCATTGCCCACTTACCAAGCCGTTTAAACAGCCGGTTCTGCATCTCACTGGCGGCGGCCTTGGTATAGGTCAGGCACAAGATGTGCTGCGGTTGCACCCCGCCCAGCAGCAATCGCGCCACGCGGTCGGTCAGAACCCGCGTCTTGCCTGATCCTGCGTTGGCCGCCAACCACGTCGAGGCATCGGGCCGCGCCGCCTGTACCTGCCGCTCAGTCGCGTCGTTGCGCGCATTCATTTCAGCACCTCGGGGTCGGAGTCGCTGGTGCGGTCCCACTCACCAAAACGCGCCAGATGGTCATAGTCGCCAATGTCCGTGTCCTTGTGCAGCATTCGGCGCGACGTGAAGCCTTGTTCTGGCTCTAAATAGGCAGAAATCAACTCTTTCAGCTCGGCCAGAACCTTGTCGGGAGGCTCCTTTGTCAGAGGCGCCGCAACCTCTTTGTACGTGCCTCCCATGCCGATAAAGACTGCTTCTGCCACGGGGAGAGGATCGACTCCTTCAATAGCGCCCTGCTCGGCCATCGCCGCCTCAATCAGCAACTGTTTGTCGAACTTGGCCTGCTGGCTTTCCGTCGGAGGCGTGCCGGTCTTGTAATCCACAATCCGAAGTGCGCCGCGGCTGTTGTGGTCGATCCGATCCGCCCGGCCTGCGATGGTGACATCCAGTGGCGACAGCACCAGTTTCATCGCCGCCTCAAAGGCCACCGGCCCGCCATCACCGCGCCGGGCGGTTTCCGCGTTCAGGAAATCATCGGCAATCCGCTCTAGCCTTGCCAGCCACAATTTACGGGCGGTGGGCCAAGCGACATGCTGATCCAGAAGGGTCGCGGCGCGTTTCAGGAAATTCTCACGGGTCAGCAAGGCGGTATCGAGAACGCTGTCCTTGATGAAATGTTCAAGGATTTCATGGATGACAATACCGCGCAGCAAGGCATCCGGGACCTGTACCAACGGGTCCAGCGGCCGCAACTTCAGCACATGTTTGGCATAGATCGCGTATGGGTCGCGGATCAGGCGCTTGATCTCGGTAACACTCAGACGGTTTGGACGTGCAGCGGCCGGAGGCCGTGGAGACGGGCGACGAGCGGGCTCGATCCGAGGTGCGGCCTCTAACTGTTCCGACCAGCGCAGGTATTCCTGACCGCGGGCGCGCATCGCCGAAAGGGCCATGGGGCCGCCCTGCCCCGGCAAACCTTGCAGCAGGTTTGTCATCCGGTTCAGCCAGCGTGAGGGTACGGTTTCGGCGTCATCGGATCGGACGGCGCGGGTCAGCCAAACCTCGGGGGCGCCGACGGCCTGTTGAAAATCATGGGCTGACAGGCCGATCCGGCGTTCGGGCAGCAAGAGCCCAGCCTTGTCACGCATCTGACGGTTCAGCCAAGGGTCAGGTGCTGCGGCCTCGGGCCAACTGCCCTCGTTCAGGCCGCCCAAGATCAGCAGGTCAGCCCCCTGCACCCGCGCTTCAAGCGTACCCCAGATCATGATGCGCGGATGTGGCGCGTCGCGGTCGCGGACCTCTTCCCCGGCCAGCAAAGCGCCCAGCAGATCGGCGAAATCATGAGCCGTTATCGGCCCGCCATGCTGGGCTTCATCCTCGAGCGCGGTCAAAACCGACAGTGCCTTTTGGCCCGCATTCTTTTCCCAGAGCGGCCCGGCCTCGCCCTCGCTTCCGGTCGAGATCGCCTCGGCCAATGACCGCAGGCGGCTGACCCACTCGGACAAAGGCAGTTCACCTGTGACATGCTGGTCGCAGAAATGGGTGATTAGCCAGCGCATCCAGCCCTCGGGCACGTCTTTGCGGATGGCAAAGGCGGTCAGGCTGGCGCTGTCGGGGAACGGAGGGCCGTAGCGCCGCAAATCCAGTTCCAGATCGCGCGTGTGCAACAGATGTGCGCCGCGATCGCCGCCACCGTGGCACAGCGGGTGTTTCAGCAAGGTCAGCATCGCCTCACCCTCTAGCCGCCGGGCAAACAGCCCTGCCACATGGCGCAGGAACCGGCCCGGAGGTGAAAGTTGCAGCGGCAGGCCCGCGCTGTCATCGGGCAGGATGTTCCAGCGATCCAGCGCTGCGCTGACCTGACGGGTCAGCATTCTGTCGGGCGTGATCAGCGCGGCGGTCTGGCCGGTTTCCGCCGCCTCGCGCAGGCGCAGCGCAATAGCCAACGCCTCAGCCCGCGGAGATTGCGCTTCGACCAGCGTCAGATCATTGGTGGCGCCGTCCAGATCGGAGAGTTGCGGGCCTTCGGACATCCAGGCATCGGTGATCGGGGCAGGGCGTAACGCAAGAGAAATCAGATGGTTACGGGTTAGGGACGGGGCAGGATCATCTGTCCAGGGTTCGATCTGACCCGGCTGCACCTCAAGCCGGGTCATCAGCTGGCGGAACCGGTACTGCGGGTGGTCTTCCGAGGTTAGCGCGTCGTCCAATCCCTGCCAGACGTAATCCGGTTGATCGAAGTCGTAGCCGGGCAGGATCAGCGCGCCTTGTGGCAGGCGAGCGACGGCCTCCATCAGCATCAGCGTCGTGCCACGCGATCCGGTTGAACCTGCAAGGATCACCGGGTGTTGCGGCGGTGCAACCCGCCAACGGTCGATCAGGTTTTCCACCACCTGTCGTTGCCGCGCCTGCGCGTCCAGCGCATCGGGGCCGGAGTCGATAAAGTGATCGGCAATCCCGAAAAACGCCTGCGCGCGCGCCCAGTGACCGGACATATCGCTGACATCCAGTTGCCGGATTGCATCTGGGGAAACGCCTTCGCCCTGCATTTCATCAATCAGTGCCGCCAGACTGTCGGACAGATCGAACAATGAAGATCGCGCGGCCAGATCCGGTTGTTGTTCCAATAGCTTGGCGATCAATTGCGTCAGCTCCAACCTGCGTCGCAGCGGTGGAATGGCCGGTGGGATTTGCGCCAGATCGACGCTTTCGCCCAGATCGGTCACCAGTGACAGGCGCGGCAATAGGCAAGCCGGGCCTTGATCGAACAGGTCGCGCACGCGGCGGGCCATGCGGCGGGTGTTGACCACAAGTTGCACGCGCGCCAGTGCTTCGGGCGGACGGTTGGCGCTGCGCCGTCGCAACCCGTCGACCAGAGCCTTGGGAAAGTCAGCTCCGGGCGGAACGGCAAAAACACGGGGCGTGGCACTGGGCTCAAACATCGGCGATCAGGCCCTCGGCCAAAGCGATCCCTTCGGGACGCCCGACGTCACACCAACGACCGGGATAGACGGCGGCGAACAGACGATCGCGCTTGTGCATCTGATCCCAGAGGACATTCAGCGAAAACGCTTTCTCGGATATTTCCATCAACCCTTCGGTTTTCATGATCTGCGCACCGCCGTACACTAAACCTGGGCCACGCGTGATCCGGCCATCCGCATCAGCGGTGAAATCGCCCGCGCCGGTATGACCGATGGTCTGGGCAATTGGCACGCACATCAGAAGAGCGTCCATTCTGTCAGGGTCCCAGGCGTCCCGCAAAAGGGTCAGCGGATTCGGCCCGGACCAAATTGCATCCGTGTTCAGCGTAAACACTTGATCAGACCCTAATATAGGCAATGCGGCGCGCAATCCGCCGCCTGTTTCCAGAATTTCGGGCTCTTCGCGGGACAGCAGCACGCCCTTGGGGGTTAGATGCGCCTCAAGCTTTTCAGGCAGGTAATGGAGGTTGGCCACGACCCGCGCTGGGTGCAAATCGTCGACCAAATCCAGCGCGTGGTCGATCAAGGGGCGACCTGCGACCTTGATCAGCGGTTTGGGCCGGTCCTTGGTCAGCGCGCCCATACGGGTTCCGAACCCGGCGGCAAAAAGCATAACGGCGTCGGGTTGTCGGGTCATGTATGTTTGAGCCTGTTCAGGTTTTCCGGGGTCGGGTCGGGCAGGGCCTCTCGCAGCAAATCAGCGACCGTGACCAGCGACGGGTGGTTGAGATCGCGCATCAGATGCGCCCAGGTGGCCGGGATCAGGTCAACGTAATGAGGTTTGCCATATTCCGTTGCCAGACGGGCAAACACCCCCAGAATCCGCAGGTTTCGTTGCACGCCCAGAACGGCGTAGGCAGTTCGGAAGTCGTGATCATTCACTCCGGTCGCGGCGATATAGCGGTTTACCATTCGCATTTCAGTGCCAAGGGCGACATCGCGGCGCACATCCTGCAGCATCGAGACAAGATCATAAGCCGGATGCCCCAGCATGGCGGTCTGAAAATCCAGAAGGCCCACCCGTTTCACCCCGACACGATCCGGCAGCCAGATCATGTTTTCCGCATGATAGTCGCGCTGCACGACCACTTTGCTGCCCGAGGTTTCGCGATGCAGAATGTCCGCGAAGCGCTGCTCGAACCGGGTCCGCGCATCCGTATCGTGTTCACCAAGAACTGACTGCGCGTATTTGGTGAAGGCCAGAACTGCCAATTCGGTCATCAGGGTTGGATCGTAGGAAGGCAGCGACAATGTGCGCGCCTCGTGCAACTGGATCAGCACATCGGTTGCGGCCTCATATAGCGCGCGCTCCATCTCTGGGTTCCGCTCCAGAACGCGGGCGAACAGGTCGTCGCCCAGGTCTTCCAGAAGCAGAAAGCCGAACTCAGTATCCTCGGCGTAAATCTCAGGGGCGCTAAGACCGATTTCCCTCAGATACTCTGCCATGCGGACAAATGCCTCGACCGGTTCGGCCTTGCCCGGAGGAGAGTCCATCAATACCGCCGTGCGCCCGGTGCCGGGATCGGTCAAACGCTCGTACCTGCGGTTAGAAGCATCACCGGCCAGCGGCGCGCGCGTTGCGTTGGACCAAGGTGTTTGTGCTATAAGGGCTTCGGCCAGAACAGCCCGGTTTGTCATGCGGCGTTCTCCAGTTTATGAGGCCATTTTGGGTCGGACCAACTTATGGTCAACTGGCGTGATTCCATTGAACTAGGGTCTGTTTTTAAGCGCAATGTCAGGGCCGAGCCGGGCGTAAGCGGCCCCAGTTTATCGGGCCATTCGACCAGACAGATTGCGGTATCGAACGCCTCGGTCAGACCCAGTTCCTCGATCTCCTCCACAGCACTCAACCGGTACAGATCGCAATGCCAGATTTCGCCGGATGGCGTGTCATAAGCCTGCACCAGCGTGAAGGTGGGGGATGGGACATCTTCGGGCACGATCATCAGTGACTGGATCAGGCTGCGGGCGAAATGGGTCTTGCCTGTGCCAATTTCGCCCTCGAGCAATACGATATCGCCGGGCCGCAATTCTGCACCCAACCGGGCGGCCAGTTCTGCGGTTTCTTCGGGCGAATTCAGGGTGATCGAACGTGAGTGCGGCGTCATGGCGCCACAATGGCCTTACGCCCGGTCGGCTGCAACCCGGTTCAAGCGCTGATTTTTGGTATCGGCAGAGCTTTTGGTGAGTCCTCTGTTGCGAACCGAACAATTGTGGCGCCGTTTTGCATGGGGCTGACCGTGCATGTCAGATTGGTACCATTTCGCAGCCTCAGCGCGCTGGACCACTCAGCACGAGCGTCCCGCATTTCAACGAAATCACGGATTTCACCAAGGATTGGCGTGGCGGCGCAGTGTTCCTGCCAGCTGCGCGTCACGTCCAGCACGGAATCCGGCTCGAATCCGGTCTCTCCGCTATCGCCCCACAGTTGTTGATAGGCGCGGTTGGTGAAAGCCAGCGTTCCGTCGCCACCAAACACCGCGATGGCATCGGCCAGCTTATCCAGAACCGATTGCATCAGGTCCATCTCTGAACGGAACCGGCGTGTCAGGGTGATCTCGGCGGTAATGTCTTCAAACAGAAAGGCCACAGCGCCATCTGGGTGGGGCCGTCCGCTAACCGAATAGACCGAACCCGAGGACAGCGACCATGTCTCTTGATAGTTGCCGTCTTCGGCTGCCTCGAGCAGATCGTTCATCTGGCTGCGCCAACTGCGGTAGTTTTTGGGTTCCGGCATCATGTGCTGATCGCGCAAGCGGTCAAAAAAGCTGGACAGGCTGGGGCGACAGCTGAGGAAATCCGGGGGCAGGGTGGTCAGGTCGATCAGGGCCGGGTTGAACAGGGCCAGTTGGCGGTTACGGTCGAAAATGGCCAGTCCGATCGACAATTGGGCAAAGGTTTTCGTCATGGTCTGGACGAATTTGCGTTGGGTCGTTTCTGCAGCGACGATGGCGTTGATATCGACGGCATAGCACAGGTGACCTTCGGGGTGGTCGACGAGGCTCAGATCGAACCAGAGCTTGTTTTCTCGGTCATCAGATGAAATCGAAATGCGAGTCTTTGTGTCCAGCCTTGTATCGCCACGAGCACCGGGAAAAAGTGGCGCTGTAAGGTCGGTATCCTGACCGCGCACTTTGCGCACCAGCGAAACATAGGCGGCATTGCACCATCGTACGTTGCTTTGATGATCCATCAACCAGACGGGATAGGGTGCCTGCTCCATCGCCAGGCGGATCGGGTCCTGCGCATCGCGCTGAACGGCGCTGGGGCGGTCTATGCTGTCGCGTAGTTGTACGCGAACGATGCCGTCAATCCACTCGCACAAAATGTCCCGTTCGATGGTGCAGTCGATAGGGGGGATGATCATTGTGCCCGCACGCCGAACAGGTTCGGGCGTTTCCGGAAAGGCAGGAAAATCCCGTTGCAGCAGACGGCTCAGATCAGACCAGTCGCGGACGGATTCAAAGCCTTCCAGCGCAATGTCGGAATGGCTGATCAACCGGTCCGCGTCGAACAGAAAAACGGCGTTGAACAGGGATGCGGGGGCGGACAAGCCAAAGTTGTCTCCGGCTTGCCGGCGACGGGGCAAAAGCCATTGTACTGCCAGACTGGCTGATACCAAGCTGATAGCGGCTAGAATGATCCAGTCGACCATACGTTCCTCGGGGCTGACACCACAAAACGGGACTATGTGCCGGAATGGTTAACGGGGTCTTAATTCAGACCTGGATACGTTGATTTGCGCCCGAAGGAACAGGGGTGTCGCCGGTTTGTGCGTCGACCAGTTTACGTGGCCACGAAACCCGCACGATGGCGCCCCGACGTTCCGGGTCGTCGCAGAGGTTTTGATAGGGGTCCGACCCGTTGGCGAAATGCAACTCTGCGCCACTGCGCTCCAGCAAGGTTTTGGCAATGAACAGGCCCAAACCCATGCCTTCATATTCCGGGCGGGCTCGCTGATCAGTCTCGGCCCGTCGACGCCGCATGAAGGGATCTCCGATCCGGCCGATCATTTGGGCGGGATAGCCGCGCCCGTCGTCCATGATGTCGATGGTAATCTGATCGGTGGTCCACTCGGCCTCGACCCAGACATTGGCGCTGGCAAAGTCCACTGCGTTCTGGATCAGGTTGCGCAGCCCGTGGATGATTTCAGGTTTGCGCAGAATCGAAGGCTGCTGCAGATCGCCATCACCGGCCGGGCCTTCGTCAAAATGCACGGTTTTACCTCGGTGGATATGCGGCTCGGCTGCCTCATGAATAACAGTTGACAGCGGTGCCTGCCGCAGATGCAGGTCGTCTTTGCCGGCACGCCCCATGTCGCGCAGGATATCGCGGCAGCGATTGGCCTGTTCGCGGATCAGGGCGGCGTCCTCCTTCAGATCCGGGCGGTCGTCCAACTCTTCAATCAACTCGGAACTGGTTAGCTTGATGGTGGCCAGTGGTGTGCCCAGTTCATGCGCCGCAGCAGCGACGACACCACCCAGATCGGTCAGTTTCTGTTCGCGCGCCAAGGCCATATGCGTTGCGGAAAGCGCCTCGGACATGGACCGGACTTCGGCGCTGACACGGTGGGAATAGGCCCCGATAAAGACAATCGCGATGACAATCGCTGCCCAGTTTCCGAACACCAGCATGTCAGGGATTTCCAGCATCTGGCCCTGTTCTGTGCGTAAGGGAATATGAAACTCGGCCAACAACGTGGTCAGGATAATCGCCGCACCGCCCACGATCAGAGTGGAACGCGTGCTCATCACATTGGCCGAGATGGTCACCGGACCCAACAGCAGCAGCGCAAACGGGTTGTTCAGACCGCCGGTCAGGTACAGCAGGACGGCCAACTGCATCAGATCAAACAGAACCATCAGAAAGTTCTCGAACTCGGTCAGGCGCTTGTTCTGCGGGAACAGGAGGATGGCCGTCATGTTGCCCATGACCGAGACACCGATCGCCAGGTAGCACAGCGCGATTTCCAACTGCATATGATAGTACTGTTGCGCCACGGTGATGGCCGTGAACTGGCCTATGATGGCCACCCAGCGCAACAGGATCAGCGTGCGCAGCCGAATCCAGTTGCTGCCTTCTTGGCCGCTCCATAATGTGATGTTGGAATTTGCCATCGGTCTATTATGTCCTGTTGCATCGGCTGATCATCTTGATAGGTGTCCCGGCCGAAACGATCAACAACCCCTCTTGTCTCAGGATAGATGACATGGTCCGTCTTTACGCCATCCTTGCAACTGTTGTTCTGGCCGTCGGTCTAGGCGCCATGTGGCTGTTGACGATGGGAGGGCGCTCGGACGATCAGTTCGCGCAATGCCGCTCCAGCCAGATTGCGGGTGGGTCCGCTGCCATCGGTGGCCCGTTCGAACTGATCAACGGCAAGGGCGAGACGGTCACCGACAAGGACGTGATCACTGAACCGACGCTGGTTTATTTTGGCTATACCTTCTGCCCTGATGTCTGCCCTTTTGATATGTCCCGCAACGCCGAAGCTGTGGATATTCTGGCCGAGCGTGGCCAGTCTGTGACGCCGTTGTTCATCTCGATCGACCCGGATCGCGACACGCCCGAGGTAGTCGATGACTATGCCTTTAACCTTGGTGGCAAGACCATCGCGTTGACTGGTTCAACCGAACAGGTCAAGGCCGCCAGCCAGGCCTATAAGACCTATTATAAGGCCCACGACAAAAGCGATGAGTTTTATCTGGTCGACCACTCAACCTTTACCTACCTGGTGACGCCCGAGCATGGTTTCCTTGAGTTTTTCAACCGCGATGACACGCCCGAGCAGATGGCGGACAAGGTCGGATGTTTTCTGGATAAGCTCTGAGTTGTTTGACCTTTGAAATGGCGCTGCTATTACTCATAATTAAGCCAATAGCGTGAAATAGCGGAAAGAACAGAACATGGCGGACAGCTCTGACCTCGATATCGGCCCCGATAAATCCCTGCTTCTGGTAGATGATGATGAGCCGTTTCTGAGGCGTCTGGCCAAGGCCATGGAAAAACGTGGGTTCGAGGTTGAGACCGCTGGCTCTGTCGCCGCGGGGCGCGCCATTTCCACCGCCCGGCCGCCTGCCTACGCCGTGGTCGACCTGCGGCTTGAGGATGGCAACGGGCTGGATGTTGTTGAAGTTCTGCGCGAAAAACGCCCCGACAGCCGGGTTGTGGTTCTGACCGGATATGGCGCGATTGCCACCGCAGTTGCTGCCGTTAAGATCGGTGCGACCGACTATCTGTCAAAACCTGCCGACGCCACAGACATCACCAGCGCATTGCTGGCCAAGGATGATGAGCTGCCGCCACCGCCGGAAAACCCAATGAGTGCGGATCGCGTGCGTTGGGAGCATATCCAGCGGGTCTATGAGCTGTGTGACCGGAATGTAAGCGAAACCGCTCGCCGCCTGAACATGCACCGCAGGACGTTGCAGCGGATATTGGCGAAGCGCAGCCCGCGTTAGGGCGCGGGTCACCGCAAGGCCGTTGAAATTCCTTTACAGTTCTGTACCGGAGACCTTTGTCCAACGTGTTGGTGCGTTGTTTCTCGGTTTGTCCGGCTTGTTACCTTTTACGATCATTATCGCGGTAATCCACCAGGCGTGGGATGGTGCCTGGACCCCGTTTGGGTTTTTCGCAAGCGTGTTTGGTTTGGTGTTCTGCGGTGTTACGGCCGCCATGGGAATTCTGCATTGGTTGATCAGCGTCCTGCCCGGACGCTTTCGGAAAACTCCTATTGGACAATCCACTGGACATTTTAGTTTCGCGATGCGGAAGGCCGAGGAATTCAAATTCATATATCGGATGGCTGGTTGGGCAGTGGTCTTGGTACTGCCTTTCTACATCCTCTATTGGGCAACACGCTAAACTTCCAACATAATTCGCCTGTAGTCTCTTCGATTTTCAGCCTGCAAATTTGTGCCCAGAAAAGTGAATGCCTGACCGAGCATCAAGCTCGTTGCATACCGCCTATGCTTTCAGCGGCTCATGTCACGCCCGGGAATTCCGCTATATTCAGAGCAAATCCCCTAGGAGAAACACTATGTCCGCCCTTACATTTTCCCATATCGGCATCACCGTTCCTGACCTTGAAAAAGCCGTCGAGTTCTATTCCAAGGCCTTTGGTCTCTACGTTCTGATGGAGCCCACCGAGATCCATCAAGACGACAGCGCCATCGGTCAGATGTGCGATGATGTATTTGGCGAGGGATGGGGGTCGTTCCGCATTGCCCACCTATCGATGCGCGATGGCGTCGGTATCGAATTGTTCGAGTTCCCCAAAACGGTCGAAGAAGAACGGCCTTTCGAATATTGGCGCCGCGGCCTGTTTCACTTCTGTGTGCAGGATGAAAATCTGGAAGAGCGGGTCAAAATCATCGAAGTACTGGGTGGAAAGCAGCGAATGAATCAGGTTCGCAAATACTATCCCGGCGAAAAACCGTATCGCATGGTTTACATGGAAGACCCGTTCGGGAATGTGTTCGAGCTTTATAGCCACTCGTATGAGCTGACCTATTCCGCCGGTGCCTACCAATAGGGATCTGTTGCGAAGTTTTTAACGTGACGGTCCATTCCTGCGATGGGATCGTGCTCAGGCAACCAGTTCAGAGAATTGTGCAAAGTAACTAACAATGTTTGAGCTTGAGTTGCCCCTTGCAGATCATGTTGGCCACTTCGAGACCTTCTAAAGTCGATTCATCAGAGATTAAGGATTTGAAACCCAGCATTGAGCGAGTTCGCCGTTTGGCGAACCGTCGATCCTGTTCGATGATATTATTCCAAGTGTTTCCGCTTCAGCATCGCGATTGGTATCGGGCAGCCGAATCTCCTCGGCATTGTGTTGATGGCCTTCCGGCTTGCAGCTTTGGCACTGCTTGTTTCGATCACGGATTTTCTGGGAATCCCGTTTGACGAAAGCGCCTTGGCAAAGAACCTGCGCGCAGCGGGATCAGTATTTGCTCGAACTGTATGTAATCAAGAGTGTTTTCTGCTTTTTTGCCAGCTCAGAAAGAGGCATTCGATTCCCGTGTATAGGTTGTCGAATTCGTCGATATACCACTACCCAAGAGTGCAGCGCTTATTCAATAGGGCTTGCGCCTCTGTCAGCGACGCGAATTTTTTCGACCCAAATATTGCGGGTCGCGTGGTTAAGCTAAACATTGCGCGAGGTTATGACCTCTTGATTGGAATGTATGACGTCGTGTAGCGAACCAGTAATATTTCAGCTTCCAAGCGCTCATCCCCCGGAATTCACAGTAAAATATTTTTAAATCAGTAGTTTAAGTAATCCCACGAACAAAGTCGGAACCCATTTCCGATTTAGCTGAGCCCAATGCCTGCAACACATCCGATGGGGCACCCCCTACCCAAAATGCGGATAGGGGGGAGCGGTCTAGGCATCTCTCACACTAGAACCTTAGAACTTTACCCGCTGCGTCAAAGGGAGGCTCTTTCAGGATCGTTGCTTTATGCGGGCGCCCAAGCACCATGACTTCAACCTCGTCTCCCGGCTGGGCATTTTTCACGTAGCCCAAGGCAAGTGACATACCAACGGTATAACCATATGTGCCTGAGGTTACTCGGCCGATGCCTTGCCCATCCTTAAAGATAGGTTCGCCTCCGGTTGCATCTGCGTTCGAGGCGGTGACATCGGCCTTGTCCAGATGCAGCAGTACCAGTTGCTCGCGTGCTGGAGTATCCAGAACATTTTGTGCGGCTTCCTTATTGAGGAAACTCTTTTCGAACTTGCACAGACGGTCCAGCCCCACCTCATGCGGCCAGTATTCGGGGCTGTATTCACGGCTCCATGAACCATAGCCCTTTTCGACACGCATCGACATCAGCGCACGGCTGCCAACGGGGCCGGCGTCAAATTCTCTGCCAGCTTGAACCAAGGCCGCGTAAAGGCGCGTCTGATCTTCGGTGGCGCAGTGCAGCTCCCACCCCAAATCGCCAGTGAAGGAAACGCGCAGGGCCAGAACCTCGACGCCTGCCAGCTCAACCTTGGCCGAGCGCATGAAGGGGAAATCTGCGGTCGCCAGTGACGTGTTTGTCAAACGCTGTAAAATCTCACGTGATTTGGGGCCGGCCACATTAAAGCCGCACATCGCTTCGGTTTTACTTTCGAAGGTAGTGCCTTCCGGTAACGGAACCTGTTTGAAGAACCGCTTGTGATAGCGTTCAGCCATACCCGAACCGATGATCCAGAATTCATCCTCGGCCACGCGTGTCACAGTGAAGTCACCTGCGATGCCCCCGCGTTTTGATATCAACGGCGTCAGGCAGGAGCGGCCCACGGATTTAGGCATGTTGTTGGCAAAGACAGCGTTCAACCAATCAGCCGCGCCCGGGCCCTTGCAGACATATTTCGCGAAGTTCGAAATATCGATGATCCCGGCACGGTCGCGCAGCATTTTGCATTCTTCGCCTACCGGGCCCCACCAGTTCTGGCGGGTGAACCCGTTAGTGTCCACGGTCCCTGGTACATCTGCGAACCACAGCGGATGTTCCCATCCAGCGTTGAGGCCAAATACGGCGCCCATTTCCTTCTGTGTCTCGTAGATCGGACGAACACGGGCCGGGCGGCCTGCGCTGCGTTCCTCATTCGGGAAATGGATGGCAAAACGGTGCGCGTATTGATCCTGAACCCGAGCCTTGGTGAACTCTTTGGTCGCCCAGCTGTCGAATCGCGCCATATCCCAGGCGAACATATCGTATTCGGTCTCACCTTCGATGATCCACTGCGCGGCCATCAAGCCCATACCACCGGATTGGGAGAAACCGGGGATAATACCGTTGCAGCAGAAATAGCCCTCAACTTCCGGGACCGGACCCATCAGCACGTTGGAATCCGGTGACCAGATCATAGGTCCATTGATGACGCGTTTGATCCCGGCCTCGCCAACGGCGGGAAGGCGCTCGATAGCGTTCATCATGTTTTCTTCGATCCGTTCCAGATCGTCGGGGAACAGGTCATGAGCGAAATCCAGCGGGGTGCCTTCTTCGGCCCAAAACTTCATGTCCTTTTCATAAGCCCCGACCAATAACCCCTGGCCTTCCTGGCGCAGGTAATACTCGCCGTCGCGATCCGACACAGACGGTAGACGGGTGCCGTGGCTTTCCACATCCGTCATGGTTTCGGTGACAAAATACTGGTGCTCTGTCGGCTGCAGTGGCAACTCGATCCCGGCGAGTTTGGCCACTTCGCGCCCCCAAAGCCCGGCAGCGTTGACAACCCATGGCGTTTTAATGTCGCCCTTGGGTGTTTTGACGATCCAGCTACCGTCCTCTTGTTGTTCCGTTGCGGTGACCGGAGTAAAGCGGTGAATTTCTGCCCCGCGTTGACGCGCACCAACTGCATAGGCATTGGTAACACCTGACGGGTCCACATTGCCGCCATCGGGTTCGAACATCACGCAGCGGATACCGTCGTAATTGACCAGCGGGTTCAACTTCTGCGCTTCTTCGATGCTGATCTCATAGAAGTTCATGCTGTAGAGCTTGGCCTTTGCCGCCTGCAGCTTGAGCTGATGCTCGCGCTCCTCGGTTTGTGCAAGATACAACGAGCCTGGTTGGAATACGCCACAGCTTTGGCCGGTTTCCTCTTCCAGCGCGTTATACAAATTCATCGTATAGTGCTGGATGCGACTGATATTGGTGCTGTCGTGCAGGCCGTGAATATTAGCTGCAGCGTGCCAAGTTGAGCCAGAGGTCAACTCATCCCGTTCCAGCAGAACCACATCCGACCACCCCAATTTGGTTAAATGGTAAAGAATCGAGCACCCGATTACACCGCCACCAATAACGACGGCCTGAGCTTCTGTTCGCATTTTGCTATCTCGCGCGTTTTTTCCCGAGGCACTTTTTTCACGAATTCCGCCACGTCGACAATGCCCACAAAATTCATGGATAAGTTAGATGTACTAAACCCAGTTCGGATTTTGTCGAAGTAGATCTTACGAATTGCGGCGTCCAACGGGTCTGTGGAGCACCGCTGGCGCATGTGTCATGGCGCTGTGCGAGACAAGGAAGTATCCACAAGCGGTATTCGGCACTGACGATATTGTGGCAAGTTCTGAATGGGCACCGGGGTGGGCTCCGGTCTGGCGAATTCCTGAATTGCAATCGGACTATAATTTCTTGGTACTTGGTGGCGGCGACCACGGATTGGTTACCGCTAATTTTCTGGCCAAAGCGTACCAGACTGCGAAAATTTCCGCTCTGGAAAGGGCGGGATCGGAGGTGGCAATGTTAGCCCCAACACAACGATTATTCGGGCAAGTTATCTGCTAGATGGTAACCAGTCCCTTTTTGAGCTGTCCCTGAACCTGTGGGAGAACCTCGAAAAAGGGCTGAACAATACGCGATGGTCAGCAAGCGCGGAATTTTGAACCTGTGCCATATGGATGCGCAGCGTGATACATATCGCCGTCGGGGCAATACTATTCTCTTCAACGGGCCCGGGGCAGAGCGTTTGGATATAGTTGGCGCGCGGGCGATATATCTCTTCCCGAACTTTGATAATGCGCTGTTCCCGATCAGAGGCGGGTTGTTACATCGCCGGGGCGATACAGTCCGACAAAATACAGCGACTTGGGCTATGCCTTCACCGGTGACCAGCGCGGAGCCGGTATAATCCGGAATTGCGAAGTGACGGGTTTGTGCACCAAAGGCGGTAAGTGCCTGCCCATCAAAACGTTCTGCAGGCTTTTTTAACCAAAGGATTGAAGCCGATGCTGGACGGCGTGATCACCTATGGTGCGGGACATTTCTACGTCAGCCAATCCGACAAAGGAGGTTTGGTCTTCGGTGACGATATCGATTGCTACAACACCCATGCGCAACGCGCCAATCTTCCGGTGGTCGAGTCGTGGCCCAAGCCGGTATGTCCTTGCTGCAGATGATCGGGCGGGATTGTTAGCTCCGGATGTCGTGCGGGAAAAGTGTTTCAGACCAATCGATAGCAGCGCGGCCTGATTAATCGCTTGAAAAAGATGACCTTTTCCTTCGACAGAAAACTCTATGAGGGCCACCAGGGCGATACGCTGGCCCCGGCACCGCTGGCCAACAATGTGCGTCTGGTAGGTCGCAGCTTCCAATACCATCGGTGTTCTGACGTTGGGTTCGGAAGAGCCAAATACGCTGGTTCAGTTACGCGCGGGCAATCGGAAATACCCCAACACTCGAGCGACGACAGTTGAGCTGTGTGATGGTCTGGCCGCTACATCGCAGAAACGATGGCCTTCACTCGCTTCTGACGCGCGTTCAATCAACGACCTGGTGTCGCCGTTTCTGACCGCGAAGTTCTACTACAAGACTTCATGCGGACGACTGTGTTCTGAAAAAAACTTTAAGGGCATATGATCTGAAATGCCGCCAGGTTGGGAAGCGTGACCAAAGAGGCGGACCCGGACATTTACGGTAAACGATATCTGCCTTGTGATGTGTTGATTATATGTGCAGGGCCGTCAGGTCCGATTGTGGCCCTGAGCGCAACACGGTCCGACGCAAACGTCATTCTTGCGGGTAAGGAAAACCAGATGGGTGGGTTTCTGATCACCGATTGTGAGGGTTCGAGGTTATCGTCGTGGACTACCCGCGCAACAATCCCCCGGATTGCCGAGTGCGATGTGATGGCAGGTGTGCCGGCTACGGACACCGGCTCGTCCGGGGTTGAAATCTGTCACGCTGCAGATGGTCAACGGCCAGTCGCAGCAGCTTGAGATCTGCGGTCGTTCGAAGGCTGAAACGCCAACGTTCCGCTGACACGCCACCAGCCTGGCTGCTCGCAATGGTTTGAACCGCTCGCCGTAGACAGCGCGGCAACCAGGAAAACTTTCGAATATAAGAAGGCGAAATGTGTCATTTTTCGCCCGCTTTTTGGGATAGTCCCCCGAAGTCGCGTTGGACTCAAAAGGCCAAGCGGTGCGCCCGCCCGCGCTCATAAAGCATGAGGTTTAGGGCGTCAGCTTCGGGCGCGCCGTACTCCAGCGCGAACACAAAGGCATGGGTCAGATAGAAACAGGCCGCGTCATGATCTTGACGTTGCTCAGCCTGATTGGCCGCCTCACGATACAGGCGGATCAACGCAGGCACATCATGTTCAGCATGTGCCTGCAACAGTTGTTTATCTAGATCTTCCAGATCCATGGTCAGCCTTTCAGCGAGATCGCAATGTTCTTTGTGCGCACATAGTTATAGAGAGCCTCAAGTCCCTTTTCGCGACCAAAGCCGGACTTTCCGACACCCCCGAACGGGGTTGAAATGCCACCTGCAAACCATTCGTTCACAAACACTTGACCCGCACGCAGTCTGCGCGATACGCGATGCGCACGTGCCAGATCCCGAGTGAACACCCCTGCTACGAGTCCGAATTCCGTACCATTGGCAATGGCGATCGCTTCGGCTTCGGTGTCGAACGGAGTGAAGCAAGCGACGGGTCCAAAGATCTCTTCTTGTGCAACACGACTGGAAGGGTCGACATCTGCCAAAATGGTCGGCGCCATGAAGTAGCCTTTTCGATCCAGACGGGTGCCACCAGCGGCAATCCGTGCCCCATCCTGTCGCGCGGTCGAGGTCAGCGCCTCTACCTGATCCAGCTGATTGGCTGAAATCACAGGTGTGTGCTCGGGGTTATCCAGCCCGTGACCAACGCGCAAACCATTTGCCAATTCAGCTGCGCGTTCGATAGCGAACTCATAGATCGAGCGGTGGACCAGCACCCGCGCCATAGCAGAGCAAACCTGGCCAGCGTTGTAGAAAATGCCGCTTTGCAGGCTGGACATGAGCGTGTCCAGATCCGCGTCTTCAAAAGCTACGGCGGCGGATTTTCCACCCAGTTCCATCAGAGACGGTATCACGTTGTCGGCGGCCGACCGCAGGATGCGTTGGCCGGTGGGCACAGATCCGGTGAAAACGATCTGGTCTACCTGAGAACTGGCGACCAGTTTTGCGCCAATATCTGATCCGGTGCCGTTCAGGATGGAGACCGATCCTGCCGGAACCTCGGCCCGTTCCAACGCAACGCCCAGCAGGGCAAGCCCGATCGGATCCAGCTCGGGTGATTTGATGATCGTCGAATTTCCCGCCGCCATCGAAGGCGCAAGGGACCTGCCTGCGATTGAGACAGGGAAATTCCACGGAACGATCTGGGCAGACACCCCAAAGGGTTCGTATACGGTATAGTCCGCGTAGTCTGGCCCCAGAGGAATGGATTTGCCTTCGATCTTGTCAGCCACGCCGCCGTAGTATTCAAAATACTGCGCGGCTTCGATGAACTCGTCCCGCGCAGCGTCCAGCGACTTGCCGCTTTCGCGACACAGCAATACGGCACCTTCATCCGCGATATTGCGGATTTCTTTCGCTATACGGTACATCAGACGCGCGCGTGCGTCCGGTTTCATATCCGCAAGATCACCCCGTTCAAAAGAGGCACGGGCCGCATCCAAAGCCTTAGCCAGAGATTCCTCACCTGCGCGCGCGCAGTCCGCAACGTGTTCGGCTTTGCCGGGATCTTCAACCGCTACAACCGCGCCGCCATCACCTTCGACCCAAGCGCCGGCCAGAAAGTTTCTGGCCAGCCCGTCCTTGATAAATTCGCTCATGCCTCAGCACGGCCCTTTTCAATTTGTGTTGCTACCCAGTGGTGGAAGCAGTGGGTGGGGCCATCCATAGCAGGCGAGAAGCGCCCACCGTCGAATTTGACGCCATGGCGGCCTTTTTGCATGCCCTCCACGACAAACACGTCTTCTTGGAAAACGTCGCCCCAGAGTTCGGCGTTCTTTTGTCGCAACTCCTCATGTTGCGGTGAGTCTTCCGGTTTTTCAGCATAGTAGAGTTCGATGTGCTCACGGGTTTTTTCGCAGCTGACGGGCTCAAGAATAAAGGCAAAGCCGTGGTCACGCTGCACGCCCAACATCACGTTTGGGTAGACCACGATATACTCTGCGCCCTCAGCCCATTTGCTGCTCAGACCGTCAAAGTCTTTGAGCTTTTCGCCGGTCTCGCTTTCAAACTGGCGATACACCAGCGTCCCCTGACCCGAATATTTGCCCAGTTCGTTGATGTTGTAGTGGTCCTCAAGACGCGAATAGCTGTTCAGACCAGGGTGAACCCAGGGAAGGTGATAGCTTTCGCAGAAATTCTCAACTGCAAGTTTCCAGTTGGAATCTAGTTCAAGCAGAACCGACGCGCCCGAGCCGCCATGGTACATGGGCTGCTCGAACTCTTTCCAGCGCTCCATCAGTTCACCATGCACTTCTTGAAATTCCGGAGCATTGCCATCCATGTTGACAAAGACCACATCACGCCAGACGTAAGAGCGAATGCGGATCAGGCCCAATTCGGAGAAATCCAGATCTTCGTGCGTATTCTGACCCGGGCCGCCAACATGCGGCGCCGTACGCAGTTCGCCATTCAGACCATAGCACCAGCTATGGTACGGGCAGCGGATCGCGCCGCGGATCTTCTGCGGTTTGTCTACCAAAATCATGCCACGGTGGCGGCAGGTGTTCTGAAACACGCCGATTTCGCCCGTCCGATCACGCACCATCAAAAGGGGTACGCCCAGAAAATCGACAGGTTTTGCGTCGCCGGCCTCGGGCACATCTTTGCCAAAGCCAATACCGGACCAGTTCGCAAACAGAACCGACTCACGTTCTTCGGCAAAAACCTCGGGGTCAATATAGTGCGCGTTCGGCAGCCCGTTTGCAGTGTTTACCGGGGTCAGAACGGACGAGAGCGGTGTGTGCTTGTTCATCAGTCACTCCTAAGCTTTTGAATGGCAATTGGCTTGGGCTCAGATGGCAGGGCGAGTGGTCTGTCTTCAATACTAAAAAACCTAACCGGTGGATGAGCTTGACTAAACCGAATGCTCTTGAACTTCGTCTATAAGCCAGTTCTTGAGAGCCAGCGCTCCATCAGACAGCTTCTCGTCCTGCTTCCCTACCAGATAAAAATTGTTCGGCGCGGGTACGCTGTACTCTTCAAGAGCGACAAGTTTACCTGAGTTAAGCATCGGTTGTATCAGGCGTCTCCAGCCCAAGGCCAGACCAGCCCCCTTGCGGGCAACTTGCAAGGCCAGAGCGTAGCTATTCACCCGCGACTGAACCGGAATACTTTTAGTATACCCAAGCGTTTGAAACCAGTCTGGCCAGGTTGTCCAAGTGTTGTCCTTGCTGTCCAGATGGATCAGGCGATGTTGCGTCAGGTCTTCCAGGCTGGCTCCCCTAAGCTCAAATGCAAGCTCGGGGCTGCAAACTGGGGTCAGAGTGTCGCGATAGAGTTTCGTATGAGGAAGCGACGTGTTTGAATCCTTCCCATAGCGAATGTAAAAATCAACATCCGAGCGATCAGAAAATGAGGTATCCTGCGCCATTTGGTTGACCTTGACATGTGGGTAGTCCTGCCAGAACCGAATGACGGAAGGGGACAACCACAAAGCTGCAACCGCCGTGGTGGATCCGACAGTTACCTGGTTCTCCGAGTCGCCGCTGCGAATCTGTTCCAGCACTCTGGATACTGTCATGAATGCGTGACCCAAGGCTTCGTAAAGTGCGTTTCCTTCATCGGTCAGTTCAACACCACGATGTTTTCGGATGAAAAGGGCGACAGATAGCTCAGTCTCTAGCGCTTTGATCTGATGGCTTACTGCTCCGGGCGTAACCGACAATTCACTCGCAGCCTCTTTAAAACTGAGATGGCGCGCTGCGGCTTCAAAGGAAGAAAGAGTCGCAAGCGGCGGAAGGTTATAGTGGCGTCGGGACATGAGTGTTGTGTGGCTTCGCTGGCTAACTTGAGCTCACTTCATCTGAGTGTGAAAAAAATTGCAATTGAAATCTATCTTTTTTTCTGCAGGTTTGGCACCGGCTGAGAACTTGCCCCACATCAACTATACCAACGGCAGTTATTCAGCATCGTCCATTCGGGACTCAACCTGGTTTAGGCCGGGCAAAGGTAAACGCCAAAGTCGACTTAAACCCCGCACTCTTCGGCGCGTTAAGTCATGAGCAAAAAAAATGAGAGATCCGATGAACACACAGATTGCGCGTCTGGTCAGGAAAACTGAACTTAGCCCGGACACTTCGGATTTCTGTTTTGAGATTGCTGACGGCCGATTTACTGGTCTTGAGCCCGGAGCCCATGTGGATGTGCACCTCAGCGACGATCTGGTTCGCCAATATTCCTTGTGGAGTTGGAGCCAGGATGGCCGAACGCTCAATGTTGCGGTCAAACGTGAACCCGACGGACGCGGCGGATCTGTGGCGATGCATGAGCTGCAGGAAGGTGCCCAGGTGTCCATTGGGGGGCCACGCAATCATTTCAAGTTGGAAAGCCATGACCGCCACGTAACGCTAATCGCTGGCGGAATCGGCGCGACCCCGATGGTCGCCATGGCAAGAGAGTTACTGAACCGCGGGCAGGATTTTCGGGTTTATTATCTCGTCCGTTCGAAGGATCTGGCGGCAATGGACGACAAATTTCGCGCCTTGGGTCTGGACGAATGGTATCATCTACACTGCGATGAAACAGACGGTCAGTTCAATTTGTCGGCGGTTATGCAATCCATGCCGATGGGTGCGGACGTGTATACCTGCGGTCCCGAACCAATGTTGAATGCTGTACTGGAAGCGGGCGCTGCCCTGCGCGGCGGCTCAATTCACTTTGAACGTTTCGCGGCTGCATCGGATATCGAACACGCGCCCAATGACAGCTTCGAAATTGAAGTTCAATCGACTGGTGCAGTTTATACGGTCGCAAAAGATGAAACCATTCTCGAAGTTCTCAAGAGCAATGGCGTGCACGTCGATTTCGGCTGTTCGGAAGGTCTGTGCGGATCGTGCATGGTCGATGTCTTGGAAGGTGAGGTGGATCATCGAGACGGTATTCTGACACCCGAAGAGCAAGCCTCCAACAGCTACATGTGTACGTGCGTCTCACGCGCCAAGTCTGACCGTTTGGTTCTGGCGCTATAATCGCACGGTTTGTGCCAACCCAATGCGTTCCGGTGCAAACACGCGTGTTTTTTAAACCGTGGCGCAACAAAAATCCCAACACGGAGGAAAGAATGTCGGTACCCGAACCCTTTACGGATGTAGAGATAGAAACGGCGGATGCCGGTTTCTATGAAAACTACAGCGTT
>NZ_JBQGAN010000008.1:0-156062 GCF_056542865.1 Ruegeria sp. AA6 | reverse complement strand
CCCAGCGATTTGACGGCGGCAACGGTCTTGGCTGTGGCGTCAACCGACAGCTCACCATTGTTAACCTCTGCGAGAAGAAGAACAGCCATTATACAGCCCCCGCTTCTTTGAGTTTCTCGACCAGCTCATCAACCGAGCCCACGATGATACCAGCAGCACGTGCCGGCGGCTCTTCGGTCTTGACGACTTCCAGACGCGGAGTGACGTCGACGCCATAGTCGGCGGCGGTTTTTTCATCCAGCGGCTTTTTCTTCGCCTTCATGATGTTCGGCAGCGATGCATAACGCGGCTCGTTCAGGCGCAGGTCTACGGTCACGATGGTTGGCATCTTGACGGAGATGGTCTGCAGACCGCCATCCACCTCGCGGGTGATCTTGGCGGTGTCGCCTTCGATGTCCAGCTCGGACGCGAAAGTGCCTTGGCTCCAGCCCAGCAGGGCCGACAGCATCTGACCGGTGGCGTTCATGTCGTTGTCGATCGCCTGTTTGCCCGCCAGAACGATGCCCGGCTGCTCTTCTTCAACCACTTTGGCGAGGATCTTGGCAACGGCAAGCGGTTCGATGTCCTGATGCACGTCATCCGCCGCGACAACCAGAATGGCGCGGTCGGCGCCCATGGCCAGTGCGGTCCGCAGGGTTTCCTGCGACTGTTTCACACCGATCGAAACGGCAACAACCTCATCGGCCTTGCCCGCCTCTTTCAGGCGGATCGCCTCTTCCACGGCAATTTCGTCGAACGGGTTCATCGACATTTTTACATTGGCGAGATCAACGCCGCTGCCATCCGCTTTCACGCGGACCTTCACATTATAGTCTATTACCCGCTTAACGGGCACAAGCACCTTCATTTCTTACCCTCCTGCATGTCGCATGTTGAAATGCCCAATGCCAAAAGAGCCGCTTCGTCCCCCGATGGCATTCTGTTTTGATGATCGCGATTCAGTTTGGCGATTTCGCACTGACAACCCGGTTGCAGAGGGATGGCAAACCGCGCCCGTGGTGGCTGGATCCAAACGGAGGGTTACATCACAGAGCACGGGTGGCACCGAGTTTCATTGCAATCGCCAGAAGCAGAGCGTTGACACGACGCTCGGAATTGTCAGATCTGGAATTCAGCATCACCGGCACTTGCGCACCTGCCACTACTGAGCCGGTTTTCGCCTGCCCATGGAATTTCCAGGCCTTTGCCACCGCATTCCCAGATTCGATTGTTGGGAACAGCAAAAGGTCAGCCCGACCGGCAACATCGGATTGACTAAGCTTCTTGATCGCGGCGGACTTGGCACTGATCGCAACGTCATAGCCGAATGGACCGTCCACGATCGTGCCGGGCAGCTTGCCTGCTTTCGCATCTTCAGTGAGCGTAGCCGCATCCGTCGTTGCCGGCAGTTTTTTCGACACTTTTTCGGTAGCGGCAACCGCGGCGACCCTGACCGGGTCGATCCCCAACCCGCGAAAGAGATTGCGGGCGTTCAGGATGATCTTACGTTTTTGGTCTAGATCGGGAGCGGGAATGATACCATTGTCAGTGACACCGATCAAACGAGGAAGCGAAGGCATTTCGGCAATTGTCAGATTTGAAAGTGCCGCTCCATCGACACGTATACCAGTGTCGCGGCTTACGATGGCACGTAAATAAGCGGTGCTGTCCAAATGGCCCTTCATCAAGAGGTCGCCAGCCCCGTCGCGTACAAGCGAAACTGCCTTCTCAGCACAATCAGCTGCATCTGTGGCATTGATCAACGAGAACCGCTCGAGAATTTCTCCTGGGAGATGTTTAGCAATAAGCGCGCTGTCTCCGGTCACATGAACCACGGAAACCAGATTTTCGCGTACCGCCTGAACGGTCGCAGCGATAACGTTTTCATCGTTTCCACCTGCCACGACGAGGCTTGAAGGTTCCGACTGTTGCACACGTTCGCGCAATTGATCAAAGGTGGTGATCGGGGTCATGCTGTTGTTCCGCTCGTTGAAACGGGCCATTGCATCGGTTTCTCTCGGCTTGAAATCGCCCTTGCTGCCCCTTCAGCCAGCGCCAGGCATTCGTCACTGCCTGGGAAAATCGAAACTGGTGCAACTCGTTGTACGGCCTTTGTCAAACGCTCAGTAATTATTGGAGAATTAACCAACCCACCGGTCAGAATGATCCCGTCCAGATCAAATGACGCGACTGCAGCCATCGAACCGATGGTTTTTGTCACCTGGTACAGCATCGCGTCATAGACTAGCTGCGCCTGCTGATCGCCTTCGGTGATCATCTGTTCGACTTTGCGAATGTCTTTTGTTCCTAGGTAAGCGAAAACGCCACCATCACCGTAGAGTTTTTTCAGCAACTCAGGTTTTTCATATTTCCCGGAATAGCACAATTCGATCAGGGGCAGGGGAGGCAGCCCGCCACAGCGTTCGGGTGAAAAGGGGGAAGCTTCCATCCGGTTTGAACTTTCGACGATTTTCCCACCAAGGATGGTTGCAATTGAAAAGCCTGCACCGAGGTGAGCAACGACGACACGCAGATCATCAAAGCGTTTGTCCAGTTGTCGGGCCAATCGCCGGGCGCAGGCGCGGATGTTGAGGGCATGAACAAAGCTGAAGCGCGGGATTTCAGGGAAACCTGAAACGCGGGCCACAGGTGGCAACTCATCCACGCTGACCGGGTCCACCACGAACGCTGGGACACCAAGTGGCTTAGCAATGCTTTGCGCCAGCGGTGCTCCAAGGTTGCTGGAATGGACATAAACCGGAGTGTGCAGCGCAAAATCCACCAACTCATCGTTGACAGCAATCACACCCGAGGGAACTGGCGTCAGCATTCCGCCCCGGCCTGCGACAGCAACCAGCGTATCTCTGGATTGCAACGAGTCTTTCAGAAACCGGTCCACACAATCGGCGCGAAACGAGAGCTGGTCGGGGATTGTTGGAAACTGGGACAATTCCGCTTCTGCATGATCCAAATTTTGTTCCGCGACGGGGGATAACCCGTCGTCTTCTATTCCAAATACCGCGCATCGAGTCGTTGTGGTGCCAGGATTGATCGATAGAATGAGTCGGCGTGCCATGACGTTATCCCGCAAACGTGTAAGCTGTTTTTACGCTGGTATAGAACTCGGCCGCATAGCGACCTTGCTCGCGAGAGCCATAGGATGATCCCTTACGGCCACCGAACGGAACGTGATAGTCGACGCCTGCTGTGGGCAAGTTGATCATGACCATGCCAGCCTGAGACTGCTGGCGGAATGCGCGGGCATATTTCAGTGATCTGGTGCATATGCCTGATGACAATCCAAATTCGGTATCGTTTGCGATACTTACGGCTTCCTCGAAATTATCGACCCGGATAACGCTTGCGCAGGGTCCAAAGATCTCTTCACGGCTGGATCGCATGTCGTTTGTTGCGTTCAAAAACAATGCCGGTTGCTGGAAAAACCCGGTTGTACTGCGTTCCAGAACCTCTCCCCCAACAATCTCTGCTCCTTCGCCTCTAGCGATGGCGACGTAGCTCAGATTGTTGCGTAATTGGCTTTCCGAAGCGACGGGCCCGATCTGGGTCCTGGGGTCCAATGGATTACCAACAACCAGAGATTTGGATTGTTCGACAATCTTCTCAACAAAGGCGTCGTGGATGTCTTTATGGACGATGATCCGGCTGGACGCCGTACAGCGCTGGCCGGTTGAGAAAAACGCCGAATTGATAGCTGTCGAGACCGCCAGTTCGAGATTAGCGTCCTCCATCACAATCATCGGGTTCTTACCTCCCATTTCAAGCTGAACCTTTTTTAGGCTCTTCGCGGCCTGAACCGCCAGTTTGCCGCCAACGGGAACCGATCCAGTGAACGACACAGCGTTGACTTTGGTATTTTCCAGCATGGCTTTGCCCACAACCGAGCCGCGACCCATGACCAAGTTGAAAACACCGGGCGGACATCCAGCGTCGTGCAAAATTTTCGCCAATGCATGTGCGCTGCCTGGTGTCAGGTCAGCAGGTTTCATAACAACTGTGTTGCCGTAGGCTAAAGCGGGAGCAATTTTCCATGCGGGGATCGCGATCGGGAAATTCCAGGGTGTGATCAGACCGACAACGCCCACGGGCTCACGTAGGACTTCGACGTCAACATCCTGTCTGACCGACGCAATAGCGTCACCGGGAACCCGTAGTGCCTCTCCGGCGAAAAACCTAAAAATCTGCCCGGCGCGTACCGTTTCTCCGATCGCTTCAGTAAGAGTTTTACCTTCTTCCCGGGCCAAAAGACGGCCCAGTTCATCTTTGCGATCCAAAATGCTTTGCGCGACCTTTTCCAATACATCCGCACGCGTCTGCGGCGAACCCGTGGCCCAACTATCCAGTGCGTCACCAGCCGCATCGACCGCAGCCTCGACCTGAGCAACGTCCGCGCGAGCGTATATTCCGACCACATCTGATGTGTCGGCGGGATTGACATTCTCGGTCTGATCGCCGCTGTCGGCCCATTCACCTGCGATTAAGTTCCGGTTCATCTGGCTTCCTTATTCTGATGTGGGGAAAGCCAGTTAACTAGCTTTCCCCACATGCGCACCAATTCCGGGGAGGGAATTGGCCGGGGAGGTTTTTGGCTTAGAAGAACGCTTGCAGACCAGTCTGCGCTCGCCCAAGGATCAATGCGTGAACATCATGAGTGCCTTCGTACGTGTTCACAGTTTCCAGATTAACCATGTGACGGATGACCTGGAATTCTTCGCTAATTCCGTTGCCGCCGTGCATGTCGCGAGCGTGACGCGCAATTTCTAACGCCTTGCCACAGTTGTTCCGCTTCATCAGACTGATCATTTCGGGCGCGGCTGCGCCTTCATCCAACAGACGACCGACGCGAAGCGAGCCTTGAAGGCCCAATGCGATTTCGGTCTGCATATTCGCCAGTTTCAATTGGAACAGCTGTGTTTGTGCTAGCGGCTTCCTGAACTGTTTCCGGTCCAAACCATACTGGCGCGATGCATGCCAGCAGAACTCCGCTGCACCTAGAACCCCCCAACTGATACCGTAACGCGCCCGATTCAGGCAGCCGAAAGGACCTTTCAGGCCTTCCACGTGAGGCAACAGCGCATCCTCGCCCACCTCGACGTTGTCCATAACGATCTCACCGGTGATAGAGGCGCGTAGGGACAGTTTCCCGTCGATTTTCGGCGCCGAAAGACCATTCAGTCCTTTGTCGAGGATAAAGCCGCGGATCTTGCCGTCATGCGCTTCAGACTTTGCCCAGACGACAAATACGTCCGCAATCGGGCTGTTGGAGATCCACATTTTTGAACCTGTTAGGCGATAACCGTTTTCAGTTTTCAAAGCGCGGGTCTTCATCCCAGACGGATCGGAGCCTGCATCCGGTTCTGTCAGGCCAAAGCAACCGATCCATTCGCCGCTCGCCAGCTTAGGCAGGTATTTTTTGCGTTGTTCATCTGTTCCATACGCATAGATCGGATACATCACCAGGCTCGATTGGACGCTCATCATCGAGCGGTAGCCGCTATCAACACGTTCAATTTCTCGCGCGATCAGCCCATAGCTGACATAGGATGCACCGAGCCCACCGTATTCTTCGGGGATGGTTGGGCCCAACAGTCCCATATCGCCCATTTCACGAAAAATCTCTGGATCGGTGCTTTCGCCGGCGAACGCTTCGATGATCCGCGGTTGCAGCTTTTCCTCAGAGTATGCACGAGCGCTATCGCGCATCATGCGTTCTTCTTCGGTCAATTGACCGTCCAAGAGGAAGGCATCTTCCCAGTTGAATGAAGAAAGTCCAGGTTGACTGGGTTTTGGCAGTTCTCGTGACATGGTTTGATATCCTTGTGATCAATCAACAAACGCACGTTCAACAACGAACGTTGCAGGTTTGTTGTTGGCGCCTTCAACAAGGCCGAATTCTTCAAGAATTTCCTTGGTTTCGTTTAGCATTGCCATTGAACCGCAAATCATACCGCGATCTTCTTCTGGGTTGATTTTCGGTATGCCGAGATCCTCAAACACCTTTCCCGAACGCATAAGGTCGGTGATCCGGCCCATGGTTGGAAAGTCCTCGCGGGTTACCGTTGCATAGTGACGCAGTCGGCCATTGGCGAACTCACCGACAAGTGGATCTTCGAGACATTCCTTGACCAGTTCCTGTCCATATTTTAGCTCTGCAACTTCGCGACAGGTGTGCGTCAGGATGACTTCGTCAAACTTTTCGTATGTTTCAGGATCGCGGATCAACGACGCAAACGGAGCGATCCCAGTTCCGGTCGAGAACATGTAAACGCGTTTGCCGGGAAGGAGTGCATCATTGACGAGCGTACCTGTCGGCTTCTTCCGCATCAAAACTGTGTCACCAACCTGGATCTTCTGAAGGTGTTCTGTCAGTGGTCCGTCCGGAACCTTGATTGAAAAGAACTCAATTTCTTCGTCCCAGGACGGGCTGGCAATTGAGTACGCGCGATAGACTGGCTTTTCTGCATTGGGCAACCCAATCATGACAAATTCGCCAGAGCGGAAGCGAAAGCTGGCCGGACGCGTGATGCGGAATTTGAACAGTCTGTCGGTGTAGTGTTCAACTGAAGTAACGGTTTCGGCAAAAACCCCTGTTGGGATTGCAAAACTCACAGCTTCGCCTTGAACAATTGGAGTGACTTCGGTCATTTTGGCCTCGATAATCTGGTGTATTAGCCGGGTGGGTTTTCAGAGAGGTGCTGAAGCTTGTCTGTTTTTTCCGCCCACTCAACATTTCCCTCCATCGGTTCTTTTTTCTCTGCGATGTTGGGCCAAAGTTCAGCGAATTTCGCATTGATATTCAGCCATTGTTCTAGGCCGGGTTCTGTATCAGCGCGAATGGCGTCGACGGGGCATTCAGGTTCGCAGACACCACAGTCGATGCATTCATCAGGATGAATGACCAAAAAGTTTTCGCCTTCGTAAAAACAATCCACCGGGCAAACTTCGACGCAATCGGTGAATTTGCAGTTGATGCAACTGTCTGTGACAACGTAGGTCATGCAACCCTCATATTCATTTGTATGCTAACAATATTGGTGAAAGAAAATATGTCAACTGTTTTCACCAATTTCCATTTCTCACTCGGTTGTTCGACAGATCGACTTCAGAACTAGCTCTTTGAAATCAAACTTTTTATTTCATAAAGAACGGGTTCGAAACCTTTGCTCAGTTCGGCTAGTTTCTTGTTGGCAATCTGCATGTGCTCCGAACGAAGAACATTTAGAAAGTCCTCGCGCGATTCCCATTGCGAATAACTTGCGACGCGCGTTTTAGCGTCATTCACATGAATGGCAGCATCGATGAACCCATTTTGCTTGCAGATGAAATCATCGTAGGCCTGCGTTAGCGTGCTCAGCAATTCGTCATAAGTTCCGAACGAAACGTCATAGGTCACCATGACGGTCTGATTCTGGCTAGACTGTATTATTTCCATCTGGATGTTCTCCATATGAGTTTTCCGGGTGTCCGGTTTCAAGGGCTGCACCGGTTAGCGTAGACCGTCTCTGCCCTCAGCTTCATCGTGGGTGAGTCCACCGACGCGGGGCAGCGGTCTGCCACTATCGGCGACGGCAACTGCCACCAATATCTCGTTGGCGCGGGGGGCATCGTTCAGGCGGATTTCAACACCGTCGAAATGTGACCGGACATAGGCCGCGTCTTTGTGGCCCAACGGAACATCAAGATCCTGACCCATTCCGCCGCGTTTTTTCGATGACGGAACAAGAGCGGCACCTTTTTCGACGGCGTGGCGCAGCGGTGCGCCGAGTTTGGGGTGCAAAATGGCTGCGGCATGTTCAATTTCGCCGTTTTCACCGACCATGGCTGCCTTGCCGTAGCTTTCGATGCGTGCCGGGTCGACGCCCAGTGCGTCTACGGCTTTTTTCCCCAGCAAACCGCCGAGCTCGGCCCCGATTTCCATCAGATCGGCCAGATCTTCGACAAACTGACCGGCAAACGGATTCTTGATGACGGCAGCGGCAACTGATTTGCGCGTCGGCGGTGAAATAGGTTGGCCCGCTTCAGTATGGACTTCCTCAACCCAGGTCGCAATTTTTCTGATTTCGGCGCTCATTTCAGCCCGTCCTCTCCTTTGATGTCCCAAGCTTCCAACCCGCCCGAGCGAGAGTGGATGCGTGGACCAGTTGTCATAACCAGGGCAAACAGCAATTCGTCTGCACGGGGTGAATCATTCAGACCGATTTCCATCGAGTCGAAATGGCTTCGCACGTAGGACGCGTTTATATGGGTAATCGGTACGTCCAACCGTGTGCCGACTCCACCGACCTTCTTGGCAGACGGAACGATGGCCTTTGTTCCTGACAGAACCTCCCTCATGGCATACCCACCAGGTGCGTGCCAAAGTGCGCCATGTTCAAGTTCGCCGCCAGCTCCGACGAGCGAGGCTTTTCCGTAACCTTCTACAAGGTCCTTGCCACCAAGCGCCTTAGCAAGCTCGATCGCCATGGCAAGTCCCAAGGGACGCAGATCGTCCATGAAGGGTTGAATGTCCTCGACATAGCGGCCGGCAAATGGGTTCTGCAGCACCGCAAGCGCAGCTCCTCTTTTCAGCGGTTTATCAGCGGCGGGGCCGCCTTCGTGGAAAATCTCTTCCACAGTGATCATTCGTTTTCGTACATGCAGGTCAGGCATATTATTGTTCCTTTAGGCCAAGTCTGTTCCGGTCCGCCATGGCACCGACAATTGTCGACCGCCCCTGAAGAAACAACGCGGCTCCGGTAATCTTGTTTGATTCGAGCATGTGTTGAGCGATGGACGCCCCTCTGGAAAGTGCCGTCTTGCATTCGGTTTGTGAAAGCGCACCGACGGAGGTTACGACCGGCCTGTCGCCGAGATCGCTATCTGGAGACAGATCATCGGCGGGCATACGCTGAATGGCCGGATGATCCGGCAGATCCACGGCATTTGCAATTAGTGTGGCGGCAACATCGGCTGATGCAGCGTCTTTTGCCAGAACGGTCACGCTGTCGGCTATTCCGAGGGAATGGCTGCGCCCATGTGTGCCGCTGGTTGCGATGCCGCCGACCCCGTGTTCGGGGTGCAGTGTGATACGGCCAAGATCAGACCCGCCATATTCGGCTATAGCGACGGAAAACGCTTCTCCAGTTTGCAGATGCAGCGCGATGTCTCCGCCGTTGTTCACATAGGCACGTCGCAGCGGCACCTGTGATACCATGACATCCAAGATTACATCGGCCACCGAGCCAGCTACGGCAATCATGGGTGTCAGAAACTGACCGTCGAAAAATGTTCTTGCAGCAGACGTCATTCGGAGTGCCACAGGGTTATAGGGGTTCCGTGTTCCGTCTGATATCGGGCTTCGCAGGAAACCCAGTTCCCCGACAAGACCTTCAAGCAATCCATCAAATCGCTTTGCTGCGACCTGAAATGCTGTTTGCCGCGCGTTCTCATCGTCGGAATCCGCACCAATGATCAGGTCAATGGGGCCGTGCTGCAAATGCAGACGTTCCCCACCTTCGAGATATGCAGCAACCGGCCCGGACAAGATTTCAACTGTCTTTCCGCCAGCGGAAATTCCGGCTATCATGAGGATCGCTTTCGGGGTCGATCTGATCGACGCGACGGACCGAGTCAGTGATGACGTCATGGACAGGCTGAACGCTGTCGGCGTGTCCGCCAAGCGCCACGTAATCCGATAGGCGCATGGTGAACTCGATTGGCGCAACCAGCGCAGGCGTCGGGACATAGCCGAAGGAGTTCGAGGGCATGTCCAGAACATCTGCCATCACCGTGATCCCGCCACCGGGCCAAACATAAGCGTTGGCGCCACCGCAAGACACGTAAGTTAGCGAATCCTTCACCGAATGGGTCAGCTTCACCGGGTTTTCTGTGACACCGGCCCGCAATGAGCCGCCGGCACCCCCCATAAACAGAACCGAACAGACCGAAGGTTCGCAGTTCTCGGCGATCCTTTCCACCGAAGTCTGCAATGATACCGGTAGCGGCTGCGGCTGTGGTTCGAGGTTTTCGTCAAGTTCGAAATAGGCGAATTGCTCACCCGTAGTAGACACCATGAGCAGACGAAGCCCCTGCCACGCGACTTTTTCGTCCGCTGGATTAAGAATCGACAACGGATCTTCGATGTCCGTGCCTCCCCAACCAAGACCCGGTTCCGCAACCTGGAAATACCGTCCTGGTGTTGAACGCCGGCCTTTCACCTTTATGCCGGTCGGCGGAACGTTCAGGAGTTTTCCGGCTTGGTGTTCAGACAAAACACCAGTGATGTGGTCGTCCACCACCACAACTTCGTCCACGTGTTGCGCCCATTGAGAAGCAAACATGCCAATCGTGGCCGAGCCACAGCCGACGCGCATCAACTTTTCTTCCACGCCGTTTACGATCGGTGGCTTGCCTGCCTCGACCACGACAGTTGCACCGTCGTCAATAGTCAGTTCGACGGCTTCTCGGTTGCAAAGGCGCAAGAGCGCATCGCATGTGATGCGGCCTTCTTTCTTTGTACCGCCTGTCAAGTGTTCAACGCCTCCGAGCGACAGCATCTTTGAGCCGTATTCGCTGGTCATCACGTGGCCAATCGGTTCGCCTTCGGCGCGCACAATCGCACGTTCATGTCCGATGAACCTATCTGTGTCGATTTTGACTTTCACACCGCAGTAACTGAAGATCCCCTCGGTCACGACTGTCACCATGTCGGCGTCGTTGACGGTTTGGCTGACGATGAAGGGAGCAGGTTTGTAGTCCGGATACGTCGTACCGGCGCCGACTGCCGTAATAAACGGGCGGTTCGACTGAACTATATCGCCATCCCAATCGTTCCCGTCGGTTCCTTTCATAAATGGCACGGCTTTCGCCCCGCTCTCTTTAGAATTCTCGATGATGGTAAGCGGATCCAGTCGCACCAATTCGCCGCCACTATTGGCGTATCTGTCACATGCGCCGGATTTGCCGTCGGCGATGTAGCACAGAACAGGACATGCATCACAACGGATTTTTTCCGGTTTTGCGCGGTCTTCACTTGCCATTTTTGTGTTCCTTGATTGCGGTACGGAGGTTAGAAGGAGTCACCGGGACTGAACGCATACGAACGCCGGTCGCGTTGGCGATTGCATTCAAAATAGCCGGTGCAGTTGGAACCAGCACGTGTTCACCGAGGCCTTTTGCGCCATAGGGCCCAAATGCGTCTTCTACTTCCACGATATAGGTTTCAACCGGTGGCATGTCGCCGACAGTCGGGATCAGATAGTCGTGCAGGTTTTCAGTTCGGCCCGGCAGGTATTCTTCCATCAGTGCCATGCCAAGGCCTTGCGCAATGCCGCCATGTACCTGACCTTCGACCAGCATCGGATTTATGGCCTTTCCGACATCGTGGGCTGCGTAAAATTTGATCGGCTTCAGTGTCCCGAGAGCCTGGTCAACTTCGACCACAGCCAATTGAACGGCGTAACCGAATTGCGCGTATGGATGACCCTGTCCGTTCTCATCTAACGGTTTCGTGGGCGGGTCATAAGTTTCCTCTGCCGAAAAGGCGTAGCCGAGGTTGTCGGTCGGCAATTCCGAAAGTGCAATTTCGTGACTTTCGGGCCCATCGGTGATGTCAATCATACCATCTCCGAAACGAAGCGATGCACTTTCAGATGCGTTGACATGACGCAGGATGGATTTGCGTAATGAGTCGCCAGACAGGCGTGCCGCGTTGCCAGAAACGAAGGTCTGCCGCGAGGCAGAGGTCTTCCCTGCGTCGGGCGTTTGATCCGTGTCAGCGCCGATGCGCTCAACCTGGGCGGAGTCTATCCCGAGGGCCGACGAAAAAATCTGTGTGATGACTGTATTTGCGCCCTGGCCGATGTCCATTGCGCCTTGATGCAACACAACCGTGCCATCATGGCGAATACCACTGCGTATCGTCGAGGGGTTCGGCAACGACGTATTGCCGCAACCATACCAACCCGCGGCAATACCAACGCCGCGCCGCTTCGAGCCCGACTGCGCCGCGTTGAACGCCTTGGCTTCTTTCTGTTCCTTGACCCAATCACCTCGCAATGCTTCAAGGCACTCTTTGACTCCAACGCCCTTGGTAAACACCTGTCCACAAACCGTCGGGACATTGTTTGCCAGTGCATTGGTGATCCGGAAATCCAGAGGGTCCATGCCGATCTGTTCGGCCAGTTCGTCGAACAGAGTTTCCTGCGCGATCGCCGATTGTGGCACGCCAAACCCGCGGAAAGCACCTGCTGGGGGGCAATTGGTGTGCACACCATTCGATTCGGCGCGGTAATCAGGGATGCGATAGGGGCCGGAAGCATGAACTGGCACACGGTTGGCTACTGTTGGCCCCCAAGAAGCATAGGCTCCGGTGTTGAACGCACCGAAGAAGTCCATGCCGCTAATCTTGCCGTCTTTGGTAGCGCCAATCCGGACTTTGAGCTCAGACGGATGCCGTTTCGTGGACGACTGCATCGATTCTGTCCGTGAATACGTGATGCGTACTGGCTTGTTTGTCTTCATGGCGCCCAGTGCCAAATAGGGCTGCATCGAGATATCGAGCTTGGACCCAAAGCCGCCGCCAACACCCGTTGGGACGATTCTGATCTGGCTGCGATCCATACCAAGAATGATTTCCATGGCATCAAGATCCATGCCCGGCGCCTGTGTGCAGGCATGAATTTCCACGCGCCCGTCCACAATTTCGGCATATCCTGCTTCTGGCTCAATATAGGCGTGCTCTACAAAGCCCGAACGAAATTCACCTTCCGCCACGAATTCAGCGGCTTCCAACGCTTTCGCTGGGTCGCCACAGGCCACAAAGCCGCGACACATCAGGTTCTCGTCACGCGTATCGTGAACCTGCGGTGCGCCCAACGCTCTTGCTTCTGAAACGGTGACAGCGGCTTTCAACTCTTGCCAGGTCACCGGGAAATTGGCCGGATCGAAGTTGCGGATGGCTTCAGGCGTACCCACTACGGCCGCGACGGCCTCGCCTCGGAAGCGGGCGACAGTTTCAGCGAAGACCGGTTGATCCGCAAACTCAGGAATGACCCCATGACAGTTTTTGCCCGGAATGTCATCGGCGCTCAGAACGGCTTCGATCCCGGGGTTGGCGTCGGCCCAAGCTTCCAGGTCCCCGAGCTCAAAACTGGCGCGGGGATATGGGGATCGAATAACTGCAATTTCGAGTGTGCCTTTTGGTGCCACATCGTCGCCGAACTTTTCTGTGCCTAAGACTTTGTCCAGCCCGTCCAGACGACGGATGGCGGAACCTACATTGCCGGAATCGACAATCTTCGCTGGCGCACCGACCACGGCATCTATGATTTTGCGATACCCTGTGCATCTGCAAAGCACGCCGCCAAGCGCATCTTGAACGGTTTCTTCGTCAGGACTGGAGTCGCGGCGCAACAGCGCCACGGCGGACACCATCATGCCCGGTGTGCAAATACCGCATTGGGCCGCGCCATGATCCTGAAAGCTTTCGGCAAGGCCTTTTGCTACGTTATCGTTTTTCACAAGTCCGGAGACAGTTTCAATCGACTGTCCTTCTGCCTGGTGTGTTGTGATGAGACAGGCGCAAGCGATCTCGCCGTTCACAAGGACCGTGCATGCGCCGCAGTCACCGGCGTTACACCCAATTTTGACGTCGCGCGCGCCGAGACGTTCACGCAGGGTTTCTGACAGACGCTCACCTGGAAAGGCGTCGGTCTCAACCGATGCGCCGTTCAGATCAAACCGAATTTTCGGGGGTACAGGATGGCCGTCCATTATGCGCTCCGTTCGCAAGCGTTCATGACTGCACGACGGCACATTTCTGCCACCACATCCAGTCGGTATTCAGCAGTTCCGCGTACATCGGAAATCGGTGATAGCTGGCTCATGTCAGCTGTTGCATCAATTTCAAGGTTTGCGACTTCATTGATTGTCTTGCCCATCAACCGGGTCTCGAATTCTGGAAGCCTTGCTGCGACGGGTGAGCAACTGCCAACAGAGACCCGTGCCTCCTCAATGCGTCCGTTGCGGACAACGACAACGGCAGCGACCATGGCAATCGAGATCACTAGATGCTTGCGGCTTCCCAGCTTCAGAAATGCGCTGTTCGCGCTTTCGACAATCTCTGGGATAAGAAAGGCCGTCAGTATTTCATCTTCAGCCAAATCGATTCGGCGCACACCTGTGATGAAGTCCGTCAGCTTGACCTGACGACGCCCGGACTTGGATGTAAGCTCAACTTCGGCATCGAGTGCGACAAGAGGGGGCACGCCGTCTGCAGCGGGCGAGGCATTGCAAATGTTTCCACCCACCGTGCCACGGTTCTGGATCTGCACAGACCCGACCTCTTTACCGGCAAGTTGTAATGCGTGAAACGCTGCCGGGAGGTCAGCCTTAACAACATCTGTCCACGTGGTCATCGCTCCAATGCGCCAGCCGTCCGAGGTGTTTGTGATTCCCCGCAGTTCGGGAATGCGGGTAAGATCCAGCAAGGTTTCCTGACAATCGGTAACGGATCTCGACGGGAAGTAATCCGTGCAACCAGCAATGATTTTTGGCGTCTGATTCGCCCTAATCACGCACGCTTCATCAAGTCTGGTCGGTGACAGATAAGACAAGCAAGCCTCCCTATTATCGTTTGTATGCTAACATTAAATTCAATGAGAATGTGAGTCAATTCCCTTTAAGAGATACACTTCAGATCTACGAAATCGTAAACGAAAAACTCCTGATCGTTGAATAACAACGATCAGGAGATTGCTACCTCATTGCACCAAGGTGTGTTGCACTAAGGGTTGAGCGTGGGTTTTACACCTGCGTCTCTGTCCGTGAAGGATCTTACGCGGCAGCGGCAAAGCTGCTCAATTCTGCTACTACCTGATCGGACGTCTGGAACTGACGTTCTTCATCGGTTGCATAGTAGGTCTTGTAATACTCAAGACCTCCTTCGTGAGCTTCCTGGCTGAAGGCCTGAAGTGCATCGGTGATCCAGACGATGTCATAGCCACGCTGGAAAAGGTCACCCGAAGTATGGCGGCAGCAGCAGTCCGTGTGCAGGCCAGTCATGTAAACGGATTCGATGCCACGATCCTTAAGCTGCTGCTCGATGTCGGAGCTGAGAAAGCCGCTGTAAGTGGTCTTTGGCAGGACCAAATCTTCTGGCTCTGGCCCGAGCTCTGGAAGAATTTCCGCCCATTTTGTGCCCTTCATGGAATGAGCAGGCCACTTTTTCAGTTCGATATCGTCTTCGGTGTGTTCATCAGTCGAGAAAATGACCGTGACGCCAGCCTTACGAGCTGCGGCGAGCACTTTCTGAAGCGGTGGAATGATTCCGGCTGCTGCTTTGCGGTACTCCGGGCCACCAGCGTTTGCGATGAATCCGCCTTCTTCAACGAAATCACGAGCCATATCGATTAAGATGATGGCGCGCTTCTTTGGGTCAACTGTGGACATATGTACCTCCCTAATGTTTGTATGCAAATGAATCGGTAGCATTTTGTTCGTGTTGGCGCAACAAAATGATTTTGGTTTCGGAATGGGCGGTTTAGTCGCGCTTTTCCCCGAAAAATGAGATGAAGATAGAGGTGTAACCCAATGAAGATGAGAAAATTGCCATTAACAGTCGGGCACTGGGGTACATACAGGGCCGAGGTGCAAGATGGGCGGTTAGTCGCCTTGCATGGGTTTGAAGATGACCAAAACGTGTCCGAAATAGCTCAAGGTTTTGTGGACACGATAGACGATGAACTCCGCATTCGCCGCCCTATGATTCGCAAAAGCTGGCTGGAGCAAGGACCGGGATCGGAGACCCAGCTCAGGGGGAAAGAGCCGTTTTTAGCGGTTCCGTGGGACGAAGCCGAAGAGATTGTTGCCAACGAACTGAGTCGGGTTCGTGGGGACAAAGGGAACGAGGCAATATTTGCCGGATCTTATGGTTGGGCCAGTGCGGGTCGCTTCCACCATGCGCAGAGCCAGATTCACAGGTTTATGAACTGCATTGGAGGTTATACGCGGTCGAATAACACCTACAGTTTCGCCGCCGCCGAGGTTATCGTTCCACACGTTCTGGGAGATTTTTGGGGGCCGCTTGCGGCTACAACGAGTTGGGACATCATCGCCGATTCCGGGGAGCTGGTTGTGGCATTTGGTGGAATTCCGCTGAAAAACGGTCAAATTACTCCGGGTGGTGTTGGAGTGCATCGGCAAGCTGAAGGTTTCAAGGCGGCGAAAAAAGCTGGCGTTGAGTTCGTGAATGTCAGCCCATTGCGATCAGATGTTGAGGACGAACTGGCGCCGGAGTGGATGGCGGTTCGGCCAAACAGTGACACGGCTTTAATGCTGGGGTTGGCACACACCCTCGTCGTGGAAAACCTTGCTGACCGTGCTTTTCTTGCCAGCCACACAGTTGGTTTTGAACGGTTTCAGGAGTATCTGTTAGGCACGTCCGACAGGGTCGCTAAAGACGCTGATTGGGCGGCTAAGCTTTGCGATATTCCGGCAGAGCGCATCCGTGCGCTCGCCCGCAAAATGGCGGCCAAGAGAACAATGATTTCGGTTAGCTGGTCGTTGACCCGTCAGGATCACGGCGAACAACCGTACTGGATGTCGATCACGCTGGCCGCCTTGCTCGGTCAGATCGGGCTACCAGGAGGAGGCATAGGATTCGGTTACTCGGCGAGCAATAATGTTGGCGACAACTATCACAGCATTCATGTGGCTTCGTTGCCTCAGGGTAACAATCCTGTTGCATCTTATATTCCGGTCGCACGGATAACCGAAATGTTGGAGAATCCGGGACAGCCTTTTGATTACAACGGCGATCGGGAGACTTACCCGCACATTGATTTGATATTCTGGGCCGGCGGCAATCCGTTCCACCATCATCAGGACCTGAACAGGATGGTCAAAGCGTGGCAAAAGCCCAGTACCATCGTCGTGAATGAATGGACTTGGAACGCGCTGGCAAAACACGCCGACATCGTGCTGCCGTGCACAACGCCTCTTGAACGTGAGGATCTGGCGATTTCACCCTATGATCCGTACTTCACCTATATGAGCAAGGTGATCGACGAAGTTGGCGAAGCGCGCAACGACTATGAGATCTTTGCCGGAATTGCCAAAAAGATGGGGGTCGAGGAAGAATTCACCGAGGGCAAAACTGCGCATGAATGGATGCGGGATATTTATGGGCGGTCACTGGACCGCGCGATTACGGCAGGCTTCAATCTTCCAAGCTTTGACAAATTGAAGGAATTGGGAACGTATAACATCGGGAGGCCGGAAACACCTCGAAACCTGCTGGAGGAGTTTCGTGCTGATCCCGAGACGCATGCTTTGGGAACACCCAGTGGCAAAATCGAAATCTTTTCCGAGACGATTGATCGATTTGGCTATTCCGATTGTCCCGGGCACCCCGTCTGGATTGAACCAGCGGAATGGTTAGGCTCAGCAACCGAGGACCATCCGTTACACCTGATTTCGAACCAGCCCACGCGAAAGTTGCATTCGCAGCTCGATCACAGCAAAAATTGCCGGGATATCAAGATCGCCGGGCGCGAAGCGATCGCGCTTCACCCGGATGATGCAAAGCTGCGCGGATTGGCTAACGGTGACATTGTGCGAGTATACAATGCGCGGGGTGCGTGTCTTGCCGGCGTTGTGATTAACGCCAATCTCAAGCCCTCCGTTGTCCAGATGAGTACCGGGGCGTGGTATGATCCGGACACCGGAGATGAGGGGCAGGGAATGTGCAAACATGGCAATCCGAATGTCTTGACGCTTGATAAAGGCACATCAAGTTTGGCGCAGGGTCCGATTGCTCATACCTGTATGGTTGAAGTCGAACTTTTCTCCGGGCCTGTTCCGACGTTGACAGCATTTCAGCCACCTGAAATCATTGAAAACCAGTAACTTGAACCATGCGGAACCGATGCTGTTTGAAAAGGCTTGACGATCGACATAAAAATTGTTCGTATACTAATGAATATATGTCAGCGTTGGAGGAGTTAGCTGAATGTCCAAAAAAATTAGACTAACCGATGAGGATGTCCTTGTTGTGATCGATGTGCAAAAGGACTTCTGCGCAGGAGGCGCTCTTGCTGTACAGAATGCTGATGCTGTAGTAGGGCCTGTCAACGCACTGATGGACAAGTTTCTGAATGTTGCGATCAGTCAGGACTGGCACCCAGTCGGGCACAAATCGTTTAACACGTCTCATGAAGGCAAAGCCCCATTCGAGACGATCGAAATGCCGTACGGAGAGCAGATCTTGTGGCCTGAACATGCGGTTGCCGGGACACCCGGCGCTGAGTTTCACCCCGAACTGAATACAACAAAAGCAAAAGCCATTATTCGCAAGGGCACTAACATCGACATCGATTCCTATTCAACGTTTTTTGAGAATGACCGTAAGACACCGACCGGGATGGCCGGGTACCTGCGCCAAAACGGATTCAAACGTGTTTTCCTTTGCGGCATCGCAACCGAGTACTGCGTCGGTTTCTCTGGCGTAGATGGAACCGCGGAAGGTTTTGAAGTTTTTGTCATCACGGACGCCACAGCGCGTTTTGACAACGAAGACTATGATCCGATGATTGCGCGTTGGAATGAATGCGGCGTTACACAGGTTACATCGAACGATCTGGAAGCCTGATCAAGTCGATCAATTTATGAACAAACTCACCGACGCCGATGGTCGGTGGGTTTGGTTACGGTGCAAACGTTTCTACATCAATCGACAATGATCAAACCTGTTTCGATGACCGGGCCGTCGGCGTTTTCATAAGGCAGGTGCATGTTGTTGTTCAGCTCCACGGTGACGCTGTGTTCGCCCTTCGGTAACGTGCCGATAGTGGCCACCGGCTCATACATGCGCTGTAGTTTTATGCCGTTCAGATACAGATGGCCATGCCCGTGGCCTGGTACATGTTCGGGATTATCTGTTGCCCGATCAAAGACGAAGTTCTGGGTCTCTGCCCCAACAGTATAAGTGCCATCTGCGTTTTCAGAAACAGTGATGGACAGCGTGGGCGATTGCATTCCATCGTCGATGCTCATCATCGACATATCATGTCCGGCATGCGGATTTGCGTCGGGCCCGATGCGTGCTTGCGTCGATACTTCGCCGCTTTTTTTGAACAGGAATGATAAAGGCAGAAGCCGACCTTCCTCCAAATCTCCGGACACCCCACTCAGCACAATATAGATGCCATCGCTGGAAAATGTGGGGGTAGAGTTGGCAGGAATCGCTATTACGTTTTCATCTACACGACCATCAAGCGAAGCGGATTCGGCAACCGGGGAGGATACACTTTCCAGTATGTCCGGAACTTCGCCATTCTCGACTTTCGCGTAAACATGTACTTTCCGAGCATTGGCGTCGATGATCGTTGCTGAGCCTCCGGTTACGACGGATGTCCCAGTGATGCGTGTGACCTGCCATATGATTGTGGCAACGATCCCCGCAACCAAAACGAGCGCAATTAGATATCTCATGCGGATTTGCTTCCTAATTTATCAATAGTATACTAACAATATTTCATGCTGAGATCTTTAAAAAGTCAACTGTTGAAACTGGGAGCGGCGGCGATCGTGATCATCGGCGCACTGGCTTTCTGGACCGGGCCTGCGATTGCGCACGCGTCCGAACAGGCGTTCATATTGCTCTTGCCTACAAATCTGTTCATTGTCGGCGGTTGCTCCGCGGTTGCGGCGTCGGTTCTTGTAATCTCACTTGCGCCGACCAATACAACAGCCTGGATTTTCAGGGCGTGGACAGTTGTTTCAGCGCGGCCTAACGACCGGATTCAAATCGTTCTGAGTTTACTAAGCTTTGTTGTATTTTGCGGTCTCGTTTTTGTAGGGATCAACGGGCCACGCGATCCGGTTGCAAATATTCTGCCGCTGGTGATTTGGACTGGCTGCTGGATAACTTTATTTAGTGTATGCGGACTGGTTGGTAATTTCTGGGCTACTCTCAACCCTTGGTCGGGTCTCTATCGAGTTTTGATGGGTCGGCATGGCTCGACCGGTCTAATTCGGCTGCCAGAAGCGCTTGGGGTCTTACCTGCTGCGGTACTTTCGTTGTCCTTTTTCGCTTTCATGGTCGCCGACCCTGCCCCCAATGACCCTGACCGTTTGGCAATTGTAGTAGGTGCCTATTGGGCCCTGCAGTTCTTTGGAATGATCCTCTTTGGAGGCAAAACATGGCTGAACCGGGTAGAGGGTGTTTCGGTCATGTTCAACGCGATCTCAAAATGCAGTATCTTCAAATGGGATCATACGCTCCGTATTGGTGTTCCGGGTTGGCAAATTGCGAATGATTTACGACCATCCGCCTTGCTCGCGGTTGTCGCTTTGATCTTGCTGGCAGGGGGTAGTTTTGACGGCTTGAAGGAAACATTCTGGTGGCTCGGCGTGATCGGATTGAACCCGTTGGAGTTCCCAGGGCGGTCGGCTGTTATCGGTGTTTCTGTTCTTGGATTAGCCCTGTTTACTGCAGGATTGTTTGCGTGTTTCTTTCTGCTTTGTTGGAGTGGGGTAAAGCTAGTCGGAGCCGTATCGCAGGTGTCCGATTCGCCGTCTCCGATTCTAGTTTTTCTGACTTTTGCCCCTTCGACGCTTCCAATTGCTTTAGTCTATCATATCTCACACTTTACCATAGCTTTTCTGATTGATGGTCAGTACCTTATCGCAGTTCTAGGGGATCCAATTGCCAACGGTTGGAACCTGTTTGGATTGGCTGATATTCCGGTCACAACAGGTTTTTTGAGTTATTCCACAAGTGCTCAGATAATCTGGTATTTTCAGGCTGGTGTTGTCGTGACCGGTCATGCGATTGCCGTCGTTTTATCTCATCATAATGCGCTGCGTATTTTTTCATCAACGCGGGACGCGATTGTTGGGCAAATACCCATTTCGATTTTTATGATTTTCTACACTTGGTTCGGTCTCTGGCTGCTAGCGGCGCCACGTGGGATGTGAATTTTTTCTGGACAAATTGTTTGTGTACTAACATAAATGTGATGTGCATTGCATAGGGAGGAAGAAATGAAACAGAGAGACTCGAAGCTACTGACGCGCCGTGGTGCGTTGAAATCAATTTCGGCTGCAGCAGGTGTGGGGTTTGCGATGCCTAGCGTCGCGCGAATGGCCCATGCTCAAAGCAATGCCCCCATTCGGCTGGGGTTCGAGGTACACCGAACTGGGATCGGGTCGTCTTACGGTCGCTGGTATGATCGGGTTGCGACCGCAGCTGCCAAAAGACTAAATGATATGGGTGGTATCAACGGTCGGGAAATTGAAATAATCGCTGAAGACGATGGTACAGATCCGCGTCGAGGTGCCGAAGTTGTTGAGCGTTTCGCAAACTTGCACGAATGCGATGCCGTTTTTGGAACTCTGTTTAGCCACGTTGTTTTCGGAGCCGCACCCCGTGCTGGCGAGCTGAAGATGCCGTATTTTGTCGTATCCGAAGGACATCACGTTGCAGGGGGCCTGCTAAATCGCTACTCGTTCCAACCGGGCATCACCGACGTGCGTGGGCAAGTGCAGGCGATGGCGCCATTTGTCAGCCAGAACCTGGGCAAGAAGGTTACGATGTTCATTCCGGATTTCGCATTTGGGCATGATCACCGAGATTTCTTTTCAGAGGCGATAAAGGCTCAGGGTGGCGAGGTTCTTGAGGTCATTGCAGTACCGCCTGCCGAGACGTCCTTCACAAAGTATTTCCCGCGCATTCCAAGAGATACCGAGGTCATCTACCACGTCATGGTCGGACCTGCTGTTCTTACGTTTGTTCGTGAGATGGGTGAATTCTTCGGCGGACGTGGACCGGCGCTGTTTGGCTATATCGACAGCCTTGAAGCCGTCGACACCGGCAGCCCGGGTCTGGAATTCTTAGAAGGCAGCCATTTTTGGGAGGGCATGCCGCGTTATGCGCAGTCAAACATGAATGCGCATGAGAAAATGTATCGAGAAGCAGTTGGAATCGACGAAAACGGGGCATCAGTTGACGATCCTGCGGACGTTTCCACAGCGGCCCATATGTTCGGCGTCTGGGAGACACTAAGTGTGATCAAGAAGGGCATGGAAATGTCAGACTACCAAAGTCGCGCGGACACAGCGAGTTTCATTGAAGCCGTTGAAAGCATGACTGATTTCCCGCTGTCCGACGACCATCCCCAAGGTGACAAGGTCTTTAATGGCAAAAACCACCAGGTATTCGGTCAACAGCACATTTCACTGCTTGAACCCGGTGGTCGGCTGAATGTTGTCCATACGACCTCGATCGAAGACACGATCTACGAATCCGACGTCGATTACACCAAGCAGTCGCTCTGACGCAACAACCAGCGAGGAACAGAAATGGAATTTGGACCACACCTATTGCTGGCCTCGCTGGAGGGAGCGGTGTCTGTTGCAATCCTGGCCTTGACCGCCATGGGATTGAGCATCGTGTTTGGCGTCATGCGCATCGTCAATGTTGCGCATGGCGAATTTTTCATGCTGGGCGCGATATTGGCATGGTGGATTGCGACAATCGTGGGCGCACATCCGGCTCTGGGCTTTGTGTTTGCGTTAGTTTTTGCCCCGCTAATTGTGGGTGCAATTGCTGCAGCAACCGACAAGGTGATTCTGAAAAAGATCGACTACAATCCAGAGCGAACGATCGTTGCAACTATCGGATTACTGTACATCATTCAACAGGCGGCACTGATGACGTTTGGTCCCGACCCACGGCCAGTTGAACCCCCGTTCAATCATAGGATTGATTTGCCTTGGTTTGAATTCAGTGACAACGGTTTTGGCCTGTTTTGGCCTTGGGGGTTAGGTACGACCAGTTACAAGCTGTTCATAATCGTGGCCGCCGCTGCAATTCTAACCGGCATTTGGCTATTGATGACCCGCACTAAGTTCGGATTGGTCATGAGGGCCACCCAGCAGGACCGTGAAATGGCACAGTCCTTCGGCGTACCGGTGGATAACGTTTTTGCATATGTTTTTGGCCTCGGAGCCGGGCTTGCAGCCGTTGGTGCCGTTCTGGTCGTCCCAGTACAGCAAGCCCATTATCTGATGGGGCACGATCCACTTTTATTGTCATTTATCGTTGTCATCATCGGCGGCCTAGGCAGCCTGCCCGGCACTGTTGTCGCGGCCGTGCTGATTGGCATGAGTGACGGCATAATCTCTGTCTTCTTTTCGCCTACACTGGCCAAGATTATCGCGACCATTGCGGTTGCGCTTGTGCTTGTGTTCCGCCCGCAAGGACTCATGGGAAAGGCCACAACATGACGAATACTCAGAAATCGTTTTCGCTCCATGTCGGAGCGTTAGCGCTATTGGCAGTGCTGTACTTTGTTCTCTCCGATTATCATCTCGGCAACATTGCACGTGTGCTAGTTCTGGCGGTCTATGCTATGGGGTACAACTTGCTGTTCGGCTACACTGGGCTTCTTAGCCTCGGGCACGCTATGTTCTTCGCTGCAGGGATGTATGGCTTCGGGCTTGCAGTGAACCAGTTCGGTGCACCCGCCGGGTTCGCTCTTATCATGGGGATTATCTTTTCCTTCATAATTTCGGCGGTTGTGGGCTTTCTGGCACTCAGAACACGAGATGTTGCATTTATGATTGTGACTTTGATGTTCGCGCAGACAGGATATCTCATCATTTTCTACTTTGGAGAATTCACCCGCGGAGACGAAGGGTTTGTCATTCAACAGGCGAAACGGATTCTATTCGGGCTTGACCTGTCGTCGCAGGATATTCGCTACTGGGTAGCGCTTGTCTTGTTTGGTACGTGTTTGTTGGGCATGGCAAAGCTGATAACGTCTCGGTTAGGACGTGCCTTGATTGCTGTTCGAGAAAACGAAGAACGCGCAAGAATGCTGGGATATGACACCCATCGCCTGAAGTTGATCGCAGTCATTTTATCCGGTGTCCTCTCGGGGATCGCAGGGGCAGCATATGGATTGTTGTTCGGATACATTGGATCGACGTTCGCTACAGTACAGTATTCGATCTTTCCATTGCTCTGGGTACTGCTTGGCGGTGCAGGGACGATTCTGGGGCCGTTTGTTGGAGCCTTGTTCATGTTCTATCTGATAGACCTATCTAGCTTCATTACCGACGCTTACATGTTCATTGCGGGTGTGGCGTTGTTATTGCTGACACTTTTCGCACCACGTGGAATTGTCGGACAGATCCGCGAGCACAAGGTTAAGTGGCTGCCATGACCATTCTGGAAACAAAAGCTCTCACCAAAACGTTCGGTGGGATCAAGGCCAATACCAATGTGGATTTCAAGCTGGAACACGGTCAGACGATGGCGCTGATCGGCCCAAACGGCGCGGGCAAGTCAACATTTGTAGGCATGCTGTCAGGTCGTATCCCGGCAACGAGTGGACAGGTGTTGTTCGACGGTCAAGACATCAGCCGATTTCCCGCCCACAAGCGCATTGAACTGGGCATCGCGTATACATTCCAGATCACTTCTATATTCGCAAACCTTGATGTCCACGAGAACGTGGCCCTGGCAGCAAGGCGGGATGCCTCCCTAACAGAGGAGGAGGTCGATGAAAAGGTCATTGATGTCTTGGAAAAGGTGGGTCTCGGCGATCGGATTGACCAAATTGCCGGCGGCCTCAGCTACGGACACCAAAGGGTGTTGGAGATCGCGATGGGGCTGGTTCAAGAACCGCGCCTGCTGATCCTTGATGAACCGACTCAGGGTCTTGCGGAATCAGAGGTGACAGATTTCGTTAATTTGATCAATGGATTAAGCGGACAGACCACCATTCTTCTGATCGAGCACAATATGGATGTGGTCATGCGAACGGCGCAGATGATCACAGTACTGAATTTCGGCGAAATTCTCGCGAGTGGTACGCCGGAAGAAGTTCAAGCAAACGAAGCTGTTCAGGCTGCATATCTGGGAACGACAAGCGATGCTTAAACTCAACGACATTCAGGTGTCCTACGGCAAGGTTCAGGCGCTGTTTGGTGTATCATTGGATGCCCATCCGGGCGAGATACTGTGTTTGCTCGGGCGCAATGGCGCAGGCAAGACAACCGTGATGAAATCTATCATGGGTTTGCTGCCGCTAAATTCGGGAACGATAACGCTGGACGGTGAGTTGATCAGTGGAATTCCGGCACACGAGATTCCAAAAAAGCGAATTGGCTATGTGCCTCAAGGGCGCCGCCTATTCCCAGAACTCACCGTGTCTGAAAACATCGAAATGGGAATGTACGCGTGCGATTCAGGCCCAGATACGCGGGAATGGGTGCTGGAAATGTTTCCCAGGCTGCGAGAGCGTTTGAAACAACAGGCACGCACGCTGTCCGGCGGTGAGCAGCAGATGCTGGCCACCGCCCGTGCATTGTGTCTGCACCCGCGCGTCCTGCTTCTGGATGAACCAACCGAAGGGTTGCAGCCGTCGATGATCGAGCTGATTCGACAGGTTATCGTCAATATGAAGAATGAAGGGCTCGCAGTCATTCTCGTTGAGCAGCGTGTTGATGCTGTTTTATCGGTTGCTGATCAGGTTGTATTTATTGAACACGGCAAGAATCTTGAGACGTTAGGCGCTGATGAACTGCGCGAAGATCACGACAAGATTCACCGTTATTTGGGAGTTTGAAAACAGCCTCTCACATCTTACTTTGGCCGAATTCCACTTTCGATTTGGTAGATTATTTCGTCGAGGCGGACAACAGAACCTGCTCGCCATGTGCTGTATTGCGATACGCGGATTCCCAAGCGGCCACCCGTTCCTCCAAATCGTTTTCCGAAACTAGCGCCTTTTGGTCCAACAGCAACGACAGCGTCCTTAGAGCTGCCATATAATAGGTTTGTTCTGTGTCGGGTGCTCCTTCTCTTTCAGCGGCCCGGAGTTCCTCACCGAGAGTCTCGGCCCAGCCCGTCGCCGAAATGCAACCCAGTTGAATCATTGTGTCAGCAATAGCAAGCGTCTGGGCGTGCCAGACTTCTGCAAATGCACCCTTTTGAGGCGAAAGCGTGGATACAGGCTTAGTCAAAATAAGTCTCCCATAAGTCAAGGCAGACAAAATCTTTGTTGCTACCCTTATCTCCCCACAGGTCCTTGGAGGCAAATTCTACAGTATAAAGATGATCGGCTACTTCCTGGCCGTCTGCTGATGCGTCAGGGAGTATATGCGCACCATTGTAAGCCACGATGACACCTGCGCTACCTCTTGCATATCCGGGCAATCGCGTATGATTTGCCGATATCTTTGAGACAGTTCTGATCTTATCGCCAATTGCAAACCGAGCAGGGGCTGTGGGTCCAACTTCGTAGCTGAAGACAGACTCTCGGTCTGCTTGAAGCGCATCTTCTAGGCTCATTGAAATTGGTACGTACTTTTGGCCGTGGGCACGACCGGTAACCGCCTCGTCAAGCGTCAGCACGCCGGAATCGACCAATCCAGTGTAGTATACCATGCACCACTTCATAAAGTACGGCATGTGGAGATGCGCTTCTGCGGGCAACTTCTCCAGTATCAAACGGTACCAGTCCACCGGCCAATCTTGAGGCGCGGTAGAGACGTCCAGCGCGAACATGCGCGCTTCCCAGTCGCTGTGGAAGGGGATAACCGCTTCATTGGTGGCAATCGGACCAAAACCTTGTTTGCCACCGATATCGTGTAACCCGTCCATAACCGCTACTCCAACTTGAGATCACGCTCGGTTCCGATCATCGAGTTTCGCGTGACAATCGCCGCAAGTTGTTCTTCATTCCAGCCCTCGGTTCCAGCGGGCCGTTCAGGGACAACCAAGTATCGCAGTTCGGCCGTACTATCCCAAACACGGATCACCACTTCATCAGAAACAGACACGCCAAATTCTTCTAAAACGCACCTGGGTTCGCGAACTGCACGGGATCGATAAGCCGCCGATTTGTACCACGCTGGCGACATCCCAAGAAGAGAAAAGGGGTAGCAGGAGCATAGCGTGCAGACCACCATATTGTGGATTGTATCATTATTCGCAACGGCGCGGAGATCACCCGTCGCAGCTCCTTCAAAGCCGAATTCAGAGATTGCTTTGGTTGCGTTTTCCATCAGGCGTTCGCGGAACCCTGCATCACTCCAGGCACGTGCGACCACGCGGGCTCCGCGTTTTGGTCCAATGTGTTCTGAATAAGCTTCTATCCAGGCATCCAGCGTCTCGGATGCCACAATCCCGCGCTCGGTGAGCAGGCTTTCAAGGGCTTTGACCCTTAAAGCCGGTTCTGTAGGCAAATGGCTGTGCAAATGCCTGTGGATGCGAGCGGCCTGTTCGCCATCAAACGATGGATCTGTTTTTTTGATATTCAAGGCGAACCTCTACACAGTACCGATGGGCATGGATTTCGCGGCCTCCCAATTCAACCAAACTGGACCGTTCTCTGGCAGTTCAGCCAGATCCTGATCTCGCCCAATTACCTTAACCGTCTGACCATTCCATTCTGTGAGACAGGTTGACATTGCACCGGCAAAAATACGTTGCTTCATCTGAACTTGAATCGCATTGGTATTGGCATCCTTCGGGCGCGATTGCGTTACAGTGATATTCTCTGGGCGAATAGCAACCGAAGCGCAGCCTGCCGAGTTTATCGGACCCGTAATCAGATCACCGTTTGTTAGTCTGAACACACCTCCGTCGACCGCCTGAACATCGAATATGTTCACGTCACCAAGAAAGTTTGCCGAAAACGAGTTGATTGGGTTATTGTACACGTCCCGCGGTGGGCCGGATTGCACCATGGCACCGTCTTTCAGGATACCAATCTCATCCGAGAGTGTCAGCGCCTCTTCTTGATCGTGTGTAACAAAAATTGTGGTGATGCCGATCTCGCGCTGAATGCGCTTCAATTCGATCTGCATGTCTACGCGGAGTGACTTGTCCAAGGCGCTGAGAGGTTCGTCCAACAAAAGAACACGTGGGTTGGTGACGATCGCGCGTGCCAAAGCGACGCGCTGACGCTGACCGCCCGAAAGCTGGTGCGGTTTGCGTTCGCCAAGATTGGACAGCTGCACCAGTTCCAATGCGCGTCCGACTTTCTGGATCTCATCGGCCCGCGGTTCTTTCCGCACCCGGAGTCCGAAACCTACGTTGTCTGCAACCGTCATGTTGGGGAACAAAGCGTAGTTCTGGAACATCATTCCTATATTGCGTTTCTCGACCGGAATTCTATCGACAGATGTATCACCAATATGAATCGTACCTTCGTCCGCGAGAACAAAGCCGGCGATAGATCTGAGCAACGTGGTTTTGCCGCTGCCGGATGGACCAAGCAGGCCGAAAAAGCCGCAGTCCTCAAACGTCATAGACACATTATTTAGCGCTTTCAGAGATCCGTATCGTTTTGTTACATTGGATACAACAACTTGGGCCATCAGCGTTCTCCACCGAATTTAAGATAGCGGGCAGCGATCAGCATCATTCCCATCGAAATAACAATGATGATGGTTGAGATCGCATTGATTTCTGGAGTAAATCCTTTGCGAATTGCAGAATAGATTATTACCGGGAGCGTGCTGTCGCCTGGTTCTGCCAGAAAGTAGGAAACCACAAACTGGTCGAAGGAAACGGCGAAGGCAAACAAGGCACCACCGATCACTCCGGGTGCGATCCAGGGAAGAGTCACATATCGGCTTATTTGCCAGGCCGTTGCTCCAAGCGAGCGGGCGGCGTCCTCGAGTGTGCGGTCGAACGTCTGCAATCGCGCAGTCACAACAACAATCACATAAGGAAGTGATAACGCTACGTGCCCAATGATGACCGATACTGATCCACGACCAAGACCGATCCAAAAGAAGAATATCAGCATTGCTGTCCCTGTGATCAGCCAAGGTATGGCGATCGGTGGGAACAAGAGCATTTGCAACACTTTTTTACCACGGAATTCATAGCGAAAAAACGCTAAGGACGCGGCTGTGCCCATTATTGTTGAGATGAAGGTAGTCGCGACCGCGATCCAGATCGATCGCCAGGCACCTTCCAAGATTTCGGTGTTATGCCACAGTTGACTGTACCATTGTGTAGAGAACTGGAAGGGAAGTTGGTAGAATTCCGATGCGTTGAATGACATAGCTGCCATAACGAATATCGGCATATAGAGAAAAAACAGTACAAGCCCAAGGTAAATGCGGCCAAAACCGCTCAGAAATCTCATTCTGTTCATGTCTGCGCCCTCTTGAGCATTGGTGAGCTGGCGGCCAGGATAAGCAACACTACAGCCAAAAGCGTGAAAGAAAGTGCCGCTCCAAGTGGCCAATTGAACACGGCGGTGAACTGATCCTCGATCGCGGTGCCGAAGTATGTGCCACGCCGGCCACCTAGGATGCGTGGTTCCATGAACGAGCCAACAACCGGAACGAAGATCAGAACCATACCCGCGATTAGTCCTGGCAACGAAAGGGGCAGAATAATGCGCCATAATATGGTTCGCAAAGGCGCGCCCATGGACCTAGCGGCATCGATCAGATTGTCATCAATTGTTTGCAGCGCCAAATAGGACGTCAGGATTACGTAGGGAAGGTATGAGTGTACCAGACCGATGACGACCGCCGGATAGCTGAACATCAAGTTGACTGTGACGTCAAATGGCAAAATCGCGTTAATCGTGATATCCAGTACGCCATTACCGCGTAGTACGATTGCCCAGGAGAAGATTCGCACCAGCGAGTTGCTCCAAAAAGGCAGAATGATCAAAAGAAAAAGTGCCTCTCGCCAACGTCCTTTTATGGTTTTCGCCAGAACGAGTGCGCAGGGATAACCAATTAGTACACAGAAGAACGTGACGACCAGTCCAAGCTTTAACGATTTCCACAACAAAATCGGGTAAACGCGGTTCTCTGCGAACTTTGCGTAGTTTTCTATTGTGACGTGCCATTCGCGATCGCCCATCGGCATGTCTGAAAGAAAACTGAAAAACAACATGGCTGACAGCGGAAGGAAAATCGCAAGTGTTAGCCATAAATAGGCGGGCGAAACCAAAGACACTAATCGACCGTTGTCTCTAGTGAAGAATTGACTTGTCATGTTTCGCCCTCCCTTTTTTGCGCGATTTACTGAAGCGCTTTCAATTCTTGCCAAAGCGAGAGGTATTCTTCGCGCTTTTCGTCCGATACGGGCTGCATGAACTGGACCCGCGCAACCACGTCCGGATCACCCAGAACCGAACGGTTCAAGCTGTCTTCTGGCAACTGCTCGGCGGCCGCAACATTTGCGGAGGCCGGCGCACCTTCTTCTGACCATTTCAAATAGAATTCTGGATCAATCATGTAGTCGATGAACTGGGCAGCTGCGTCCTTTTTTGATGAGGTCGCCGGTATTGAAAGGCCATCCAGCCAACCAATTGCACCTTCGTCGGCGACGACAAAGGTCACAGGAAGGCCCTTGGAGATTGAGCGAGAAGCCGAACCGGACCAATAGGTTGCCAGATCGTAGTCACCTGCCGCCATAAACTGATTCCAATCGCCTTCGGAACTCCAGAATGCATTGATCTGAGTCAACAGACGCTCAAGGCGGTCGCGCACAGCGTCCATATCTTCAATATTGTTGATGTCTTGACCTGTCACCAGCGCAGCGAATTGCACTGCTTCCAGCGCATCGTCTCGCCAGCCAACGCTTCCCGCATTCGCTTCATCCCAAAATACCTCAAGCGAGGTTGGTGCCTCGTCAAAGGCATTGTTGCTAACGGCAAATGAAGTCAGACCCCACACCCAGGGCACACCATAGACTGCACCATCTGGAACAAGGTCTGCATTGCTCGCCATATTCGGTGCAATGTCACCAAAATTTGAGATATTGGACGGATCGATTTCGCTTATCAGCCCCTCTTCTCTCGCTTGAGTTGTAAAGGCGGCGTTGATCAAAACCACATCATAGGCACCGGGGTTAGTGCGCAGTTTGGTCAGCATTTCTTGTTCGGAATTGAAGTAGTCGTGCAAAACAGTGTGGCCGGTTGCCTCTTCGAACGCTTCAAGCGCCCAAGGTGAGTCGGTCCCATAACCCTTCCAATTCAACACGCGAATTTCATCTGCCATTGCAGTGCTTGCGGCAAGCATTATTGAAGCGGATACCCAGATGCCCAAGTTTATTGTATTCTTCATGTTTTCCTCCTCGTAGAATTTTTGTCCGGCAAGGCCGACCTTCCCACACCAGATTATCAAGTGCTCGCGACGCATTCGAAAATCAGGGCTGAATCTATTCGCGGCGTGTTGCCAAGGGTGAGTTCGATTTAATCAGAGACGATAGCTCTCTTAGTCTGTCGTTGCGTTAAGGGTGCGCTGCCCAACGACATCATTACTTTCCTTTTTGAGCCAAAAAATCTGGCACTCCCAATAGGGCGACTTCACGGATTGGTACCGTGGAACCGGGTTTACTATTGGCCCTAGAAGCGATCACTTGACGTAAGTTTGGAATTCTTCTGATTGATATTCTACTCCAAAACAGCCTGACTGTTATCGCTAGCATACTAATGATTTTTTGTATTTCAAGGAATATTGTGTGAGCGATATGATCACTTTGTAGTCGCAATAAAATACAATACCTTAACAACCTTTTAGACGGTTTTTTTGGTATGGTTTCAGACTGGTCTAGGTAGGAATAATTCAGAAAAAGCGCTATGATTCGCGGGTAAGACGCTTCATCGCGATTCAATGAGTAAGACAAGGAATTGACTGCTTCCAAAGTCGGGCTTGGCTAGTGGTTTCCGCTTAACATACAGACTCATCCTGCCGTTACTGTGACAGAAGTTCCTAGATCAATGAAGCGTCGCACCTATTGCGCATTTGGAGTGTTTGCCATGAGGTGGAGGCATAAATAATTGAAGCAATGTGACATGCACTCGAAGCGGTTGCGCGATGGTGTTGCTTCATTCGTCGATCTGGTTTGGCACTTGATTCTAGCAACGCACAGACTGCCTCGTTTTGGACGATGTTTGCTCGGTTTGTTGTCTTCCAAGGCGCGGCAACCTTGAATGACAGCAAGATGATGTGCATAGTCAGGGCGCCATGGAAGTATCAGTCGCATTGCTCCTGCTGACTCTGGTCACCTGGACTGTTAGATTTGTCTCTTTGATCCCAGTCACTTCCAGCGTCAAGCAAGCAAAGATGACCGCATCCTCGAAATGCTTCTGCAGATTGTGTTTGCCTATTGGTTAGGGGTCCACAACATATTGGGTGAAGGCAGATCGAAAGTTCTCTGATTTTTCAGCGCGTTATTGAAAACAAAACAGTTTGTGGTTTTGTACCTTTTTGTAGCCCAGCTATTGATACCTCCCGACGAAAAAGCTGGATTCAAATACTGAAACGTCGGAAGGCTTAATGCCCCATTACCATGGTAGAGATATTCAAGAAATCTTAGACAACAGGTCGAGAAACTTGGCGCGCTCGGTTTTTGAGAGTGGCTTAAGCGTCGCCTCTGAAATGTTTGTGCCAGCCGTGTGAAGCTCGTCCACCAACTCTTTCGCTGACGCTGTTGGAGTCAGCAAAGACCGCCTTTTGTCGTTTGGATCAGTGCTGACATCAACAAAGCCTCGACGCCGCAGTCTATCAATCACACCTTTGATCGTCGCAACGTCCATCGCTGTTTGCCGACCGAGCTCGTTCTGCGAACACTTGCCAAGGTGCAGCAGCTTGACCAATGCCGAAAACTGGGTCGGTGTAAGGTCAATCGGGTTCAAAGCATGGAAAATATTCGCATGTCGTTGCCCTGCCAGTCGAAGTAGAAATCCAACTTGCTTTTCCAATTTGTAAGTCGCCTCACTAGTGCCAACAAACTTCAGAGTCATTAGAGAACACTCTTTTCTTTCTTACAGATTGCTGCATTAGCGCGATGCCCTAAGACATGCCGCGACTTGGGTAGCTGTTAGAATACATACGATGTGAACTAACCAAAATACAAGGTTGCGGTGGCATTTTTTTTTGTTAGTCTGCTAACGACTGCGAATAGGAGAGCCGCATGGATAAAGTTCCACAGAAACTGGTGGTGAATAATATTGGCTTACTTCTTACTGGCAAAATCGAAGAACCAATAGCTGATGGGAACTGCGTCATCGCTGTTGATGGTAAGATCACCGAATTTGGGTACGAAAAGGACATTAATACAGAGGGCGCCACGACTATTGTAGATGCCAAGGGTGTGACTTTGGCGCCGGGATTGATTGATAGCCACGTGCATCCGGTCGTCGGTGATTACACCCCACGCCAGCAACAGCTCCATTGGATAGATTCCACACTGCATGGCGGAGTCACGACGATGATTTCAGCGGGTGAAGTGCATATGCCTGGGCGTCCCAAAGATATTGTTGGGCTAAAGGCAATGGCAATTGCTGCGCAGCGTTGGTACGAAAACTTCCGTCCTAGCGGAGTAAAGGTGCTAGCCGGGGCACCGGTGATCGAACATGGCATGGAAGAAGCTGACTTCAAAGACCTTGCGGATGCTGGTGTTAAGTTCTTGGGCGAGGTCGGTCTCGGAACAGTCAAGGATGGTAAGACAGCAAACCAGATGGTCAATTGGGCCCGTAAGTATGGTATCCAATCCACCATCCACACCGGCGGACCATCTATTCCCGGGTCAGGGCTGATTGATGCAGATATGGTGCTCGAGACCGGGACGGATGTTGTTGGGCATATTAATGGCGGCCATTCTGCGTTGCCAGATGATCAGATCGTTTGTCTCTGTGAGTCTTGCACCAAGGGCTTAGAGATCGTTCACAACGGCAATGAACGGGCTGCGCTGCTTACGCTGAACACCGCTCGCGAATTGGGCAAACTTGATCAGATAATTCTTGGGACCGACGGTCCTGCCGGATCTGGCGTCCAACCATTGGGAATTCTTCGCATGGTTGCGATGCTGGCAAGTATTGGCAATTTGGATGCAGCGACTGCGTTTTGTTTCGCAAACGGCAATACCGCACGTCAACGCGAGCTCGATGTCGGTCTGCTCGAAATAGGTTTTGCTGCTGACTTTGTGCTAATGGATCAGGCACAGCATGCACCTGGAAAAGACATTCTTGAATCGATTGAACTTGGAAACCTACCTGGCGTGGGTATGACGATTATCGATGGTGAAGTTCGTAGTATGCGTAGTCGCAATACACCACCTGCTCGACGTCTGCCCGAAGTTATTCCCCAAGTTTTGGACTAGAATGCAACTACTTTCGCCTATCTAAAAATATTTACAGAACGCGGCGCCTCGATTGTGAGTCAGAGCTGAGTTTTTTACACGTATCTGACGGTTAGCCCGAACACGGCTCAATAACACTGGCCATCCACGAAGCGGCACCGCTATGCCTGATATGAGCACGATGTGGAACGGCTTCTGACTTACGCAAGCTTAACAGAGGGTGGCGGCGGCGCCGATTACACAAAACTTCAAACCGGCGCAATAAGCTCAGAACCCATCAATTTCCGTTTGGCTGCGTGCTTCATCGCGTTCAAACGAACGGCGAACATGTCTGATCTTTTCTGGCTAAGTGTCGGGCAAATGGCGCGTCTGTCACCATTCTTCCCAATTCCCCACAGCAAACCTCACAAGGTTGTCATCACCGCTGCTGCCAGAAAGCTCGTCACAATCGCGAATGCGCTTTACAAATCACTTCAGAAATGGACCCGTCAACCCGCCCGAGAAATACCATTGTTAGTGCACCCCTTAAACTGCGGAGATTGTAATTTTATCTGCCGATGCCGCGCCGTCTTCCACCAGTAATCCGATCGCGCCTTCTGTCAGCTTGTCTTGCCGAGCTAACAGTTTGGCTGACCCTGTTTGAGCGCAGATGTTAGGTCCATCAACCCTCACGCGAAGTGAAATGGCGTCATCAAAAGCAAATTCAATCTGCGCCTCAGCCAGTGTTTCACGGGTTTCATCATATTGGCAAATGATTTCAAATAGGCCTGCCCGGTCAATTCGTGCACAAAGGTATCGTCGTAAGCCTTGCGATCGAACTATGACGCCCGCGCTTGATCCCATATGCAGAACAAGATCCACGTCGACGGTATAGTCGCGCCAATCTCGTGTTCCCTGCAGGATCATCCCTTCTCCACAATCGTTTGATATGTGAAAGCTGTTTGGGTAACCCTTGGAGAAATGGTCGACGTTATTTACCCAAGCACGATGCCAAAATTCTCCATTCTCTGTCGGCCTGAATAAGGAAAGCTCCGGCGTCCCGGTCCAACCCAAGCTGTCCAACTTCACTTTGCAGCCTGCCGCCCCCGTCAAACTCAGACCCAGTTCTGCAATCGGTTGTCCCCCAGTGTCGGGTAGTTTCCAATCTAGTATTCCGTATTCTCCTGGTCGCAGGCTGATCGAATGGCTTTTGACGTCGGCCATGGTGTCGTCCTTGTCGAAGTGTCTTATAATGAGCTCAACTTTCACAGCGGCGGTGTTGCCCGAAGGGGCAATCAAGGTTGCGGACACCATTTGCCCGGAATAGATCAGAGGCGACGCCATCAGGTCGTAAGTTTTCATACGATGGACATCTGTCGATGCAAAGACCGGGGTCGTCGCGGTTGCAGTGCCCTCATGCGCGATGATGCGCAGGCATCCATCGCACGGTTCTACCGTTCCCTGTCCAAGGGCGATCTGAAAACCTTGAACCGAGCCTGGTAGCGAGAAATGGAACTGTGCCCCGCCTTTTGGAGCCGGAATCGGTTCCTTGCCGTCTAGTTGACGGCCTAAATTTGTGATGTAATATGCGACCCTGACAGCATCATTAATAGAGTTACCACCATCTGCTGAAGAAATTAGCATGCGGTCCGCGATCGGGCCGCGCCAGTCTGTTTCCGTACTCAGACCGTCAAGACCTAACATGATCCCTTGCAGGCAGCCGATATTACCTGCGTTGCAATCCGTGTCCCAGCCAGAGGTGTTCACGATCATTTGCGCTTTTGAAAAGTCATGCGGGGCGTAAAGAAGAGTCATAATCATCAATGCGTGGTTTGGCATGACATGGCATTGACCTAGGTAATTGTCATAGCCGTAGTTGCTGTGAATACACCTCAGACAGTCCTCCCAATTGTCTAGCTCTTTGTGCCAGGTTCTCAGGTCCGAAATCAGCCTTGCAACTTGGCTGTCTTTAGGTATTGCCGCCAGCCCAGTGTCGATAAGGTGATCCACGTCGCGGGACACAAATGCTTCGGCTTCCATCGCGGCCCAAAGCATTGCTGCATAAACGCTTTCCCCGTCATGGCTGACACTGCCCGCTTCGCGGGCAAGTTTCGCGGCCAGCCTAGGCTTGCCTGGTGCAACCATGGCCCAGCCATCAATAAAAATCTGCGCGCCAATCTGTTCTGCCACAGTCTTGCCGTTGGTTTCGATTGAACCGCTGGCAGGCGCGGGGACTCCGCGTTTGAGGTTCAACCAGGCAGTGTGTTCCGTCGAAATTCCGTTTCCGCCCCACCAAAGGATCGATCGTTTTTCGACGATATAGTTCAGCCACGCCCGGCCAATATCTTCGGCTTTCAGATTCTCGGTCAGATCATAATCTTCCAGCGCCCGCAGAAAAGTAAAAGTCCCCGCCACATCATCGTCAGTTACGACTAGCGGAAGACCAAACTCTTCGTGTACATAGTTGGTGATGAACCCTAGCTTTTTCATGATCTGCTCATTGGTCCAGCCTTCGAACGGACGTCCAAGATAGACGCCTATCAGTTTGCCCAATACTCCAGCGTAGACACGTTCAAGATAGTCTTCGGGGAGCGACATGAGTTTCCCTTTTGCTTTGAGTGGACTCGCCTGTCATTCACCTGATCAATCTGATTCGCGGGAGGATGAACAAAGTACAATCGAGTTGGAATTCAGCATTGCACGAGCCATGAAGGGCCCTCAATCGTGAGAGTACAGATCAGTCAGCTGGGCGGCAAGGTCTACGAATTGTCTTTGACTTCGCAATAGGTTTTTGCCGAAATATTTTTTCTAGATTTTTGTTGCAGTCACACAAGCGCCTCTACTCAACGCTCCAACGCAAAAATCTTGGCAATTCGGTTTGATCAACTTGGTATCAGCTCAACAAAGATCAGGAAGCCGAAGTGGGAGATCAGGTCGGTGGTTCGGCTATGCCGTTCAATTCGGTATTCTGCGTCAGTTTTGTTCACGAGATCAATAAGTCCAATCTAACAAAGAATCACAGCACATCGCCACATTGTACCAAAAAACTCAACATTTTTCTGATTAATTGCGATTTATTTATTTGTATGCTAACAAATAATCGGAGAACCATTTTTTGAGAATCGAGCATTTCCAGGCCAAACAAAAAGGAGAGCTGAAGTGTCAAAGAAAAATCTACGAAAATGCCTTGGCAGTGCTGTACGGGGAATTCTTACGGGTCTCACTGTTATGGGTTTACCCCTTTCTTCTGGTTTGGCGGACGAATTCCCGAGCAAACCCATCAATATCGTAGTGGCTTGGCCCGCTGGAGGATCGCATGACCGTGTGGCCCGATTAATGTCGGACTACCTTGCCGAGGAACTAGCGCAACCAGTGGTCGTGATCAATCAGGCTGGTGCGGCAGGTACAACCGGCGTACGCGCCGCAGCAAGCGCAGATCCGGACGGATATACCATCGGTGTCATGGGTTTGCATGTCGTTGCCCAGACTTACATGAACGAAAACGCAGCGGCGCTTGACAGCATTCACCCGCTCGCTCTGATCGAAACCTCTCCGGCAGCAATTAGCGCCCGGACCGAGACCGGCATAACTTCACTCGACGAATTGGTTGCGGTGGTGAAAACCGATCCGGAGGCAGTACTCAACTCAAACGACGGCCCCGGGGGCTTTGCCAATATGAGTGCATTGTTAATTCAGCAAACCCTTGGCGTCGATTTTTTGACCATTCCTTATCAGGGCTATGGACCAGCAATCGCCGCTGTTGCATCGGGCGAAACTAATGCATCGACAATTCCGACGGCGTTGATGATCAGTTTAGCGGAAAGTGGCGATGTCAACATCCTTGGCGTTGCCGGGAGCAATCGCCATTTCCGCGCACCGGACGTTCCGACCTTTACGGAACAGGGCTACCCGCTCGTGTTTGAAGACTTTGTTGGGTATTTTCTGCCGGTCGGCGTACCAGAAGACCGTGCCACCATTCTGGAAACGGCTGTTATGAATGTGCTCTCGGATCCCAACTTCCTGGACGCCGCAAAGACTGCGGGTTCGATCGTCGCGCCTCAGGGAAGCGAGGGATTTGCCACCTTTCTGAAAGCTCAAGATGAAACTGTCTATCCGATCCTTGAAAAGGGTGGACTGGTAACGGCCCGTGCAAAATAGAACTTCAGCGCTCTTTGGTGGCCCCACGTCAGGGCCATCTTCCATTCAGGGTATTAGTTCATGCAAGAACAGGAAATTGATAGTGTTACCCCGACCGCATCCGCAGGGTATGCGTCGGGATTGTTTTTTCTTGTATGGGCGATGATTGGTTGGGTTGGGATTCTTTCTAATGACCCGCTTATTGCGACCCTCAGTATGCCAGGACTAGACCCAGGTCCGGCCATCTTACCCATTTTTTCTACAGCGTTTTTGACACTCGGCGGAGTGTACTTTCTTGTGAACGGCTGGATCAGAAGGCGATCAGGACTGGATTCGTTCCAGTTGCGTGAGGTTGCGATCCCCGCTGTATTCCTCATCAGCGCAATCGCTCTGGTCTTCTGGGTTTCCTACTCAGGCTTCACTCTGCCTGCATTCTGCTTTGCGACGCTTTGGTTGGCTCTTCTGGCAAGTAAGTCGTCAACTATTTGGAAACGGCTGGCTGTTGCAGCCCTCGTTTCTGCCGCAATTATCGGCGGTATCGAGCTTGTCTTCGCGGAATTACTGCGAGTTCCGCTGCCGTAAGGAGTAGGCGCAATGTTGATCGACGCACTGTTTCAGTCATTTGCGATTTTTTTCGACCAACCCGTGTTGTTTCTTGTCGCGGCAACTGCTGTCGCAGTTGGTATCGTGATGGGAGCGTTGCCAGGCGTCAGTTCAACCATGGCACTCGCAATTTTGCTGCCCATCACATTCGGACTAGAGCCAAGTGTGGCGATCATGCTCTTGCTGATGGTGCTGGTCTCTAGCGTTTATGGCGGTTCCATCTCGGCGATCCTGCTGAATATTCCGGGCACACCCGGCGCTATCGTGACACAATTTGACGGCTATCCAATGGCCCAGCAAGGCAAGGCTGGTCGCGCCCTCGGCCACGCGCTCATCGCGTCAAGCGTGGGTGGGTTTTTGGGTGTCATCGCACTTATGCTGATTGCCCCCATAATTGCCCAATCGGCGATGAGTTTCCGAAGTCCTGAGTTTGCCGTCCTTGCGATTTTTGGCATCGTTCTTCTGGCCTATACGGCTGAAGGCGCAATGTTTGCTGGGATATTGGCAGGTGCCATGGGGCTGATGTTTGGAATGGTCGGGTTTGATACAGTAACCGGAGTAGCCCGCTTCGAGTTCGGCACGGCTGTGCTGCAAAACGGTATTCACCTGATCCCGCTCACAATCGGAATTTTTGGGTTCTCAGAGGTACTTTGCAATCTGTCAGGGGTCAAAACCGGACGACCGTCCAATATGTCCGGAATTCACGGGTTGCTGCCGCCTCGCGCCGAATTGCGAAACGTTTGGCCAAGCTGGCTGCGTGGTAGCACCATCGGCACTCTGATAGGCGCGATCCCCGCGGCTGGCTCTGCAATAGCAGTAGCAATCGCCTATGCTTTTGAGCGAAGAATCACAAAAAGCCCGATTAAAGGATTTGGCCGAGGAGAACCAAGGGGCATCGCCGCTCCCGAGGCCGCCAATAGCGCCGTCACAGGCGGCTCTACAATCCCAATGATTACCCTTGGCATACCTGGCGACTCGATGTCGGCAATCCTGATCGGAGCGCTCATTATCCACGGGCTTCAGCCGGGCCCGGCAATGTTCATGCAAAACCCAGACATTGTCGGCGCGATCTATGGCTCTTTGATACTAGCAATCGTTTTGACTTTCATTGTCGGGATGCTGGCTTTACGCGGCATTGTTCAGGTGTTGAAACTTCCCAGTCACTTTATGATGGTCCTCATTGCACTCCTCTGCATGGTCGGGGCCTACGCCATTCGCAACAGCATAACCGACATGATTGCAATGGTGCTGATTGGTGGTTTGGGATTTGTGATGACTCGACTTTACATCCCGGTCGCTCCTTTGGTCTTTGGGCTGATCCTTGGACCAATCATGGAGGAAAACCTTCGCCGCAGCTTGATCATCAGTCGGGGATCATGGAGCATTTTTCTTGAACGACCTGTGTCGGCAACCATTCTGGCACTGACATTTCTCGTGATTCTCGCGCCAATTATCTCCGATCGACGAAAAAAGAGCATCGACCGCGCAGATTTGGACAACCAATGATCTCAATCTTGGCGCGCCCTTCGAAGAATTTTCGGAGACACTTCCGACATCACAAATCGACTGCCGAGCGAGTTATGAACCACGCCAACTACTGAGTCTAAGTTAAGGTACCGCGAGAACACCGTGGACGCTAGCGCCAGTAGCGCGCCACGCCAACTGGCTACATTGGGCGCTCATCCTGCTACCAACTACTGCAATCAACAATTCTCACGGGATCTCTCCATCGGTGACCCTAAACAAGTAGAATATGCACGCAGCCGACAACCCGCAATGTCTGGTGGTTACGAGCCAGAATACTGTTGATTGAACAAAACTGGCAAATCGATCGGCACTTGAAATATGATTTTTTTAGGTCTTTAGCGTCATCCACTTAATGACTGTGGGCTAAGTGCAGACATGGTTCTTTGTTTCGATTTCTGCGCAAAATTCTGCAGCACTGTCGCCGAAAGTCGATTGAAGTCTTTGGCGTTTGTCACCATCCTAACCGGTCTCACTTTTTTCCCGTTCCTTTGCCAGCATTGAGAAGATCGATGATAAAACAACTCGAACCCTTCGCTTCCTCAATGAAGCTGCTTGTAGTAGGGTCAGACAGCGTTCTCCCGTTTGGAAATATTAGAACTCTGGTGTTGGTTTCCTGGCAAAAAACACAGCTATTTGAACTCAAAAACCTTCTGATCCTTCCAGATTGGCGCAACGTTGATCACTTTGGCCAAAAGAAAAAAAGCGTATTCCGTTTTTCCATCTACAAAGAGCCGAGCATTTGGTTTTCGAACTTCACAAATTGGGGAATTGCTTCGTCAAAAACCTGTCTACCTTCTGTCATCAGATACAAACGATGCGTTCGACTGTGTTCTTGGCCGATGTCTCGCCTGACAAGTTTCAGTTTGGTGAATTTTACAATTGCTTGACGAAGGGTATTTTTGGAAATGCCAGAACTCAAGGCAATGATGTCGCGCGCCAAAGCACCCTCATTCAGCCGGATGAGCCAAATCCACTCTTAGATCAGAGCAACCTCTGTCCCAAAATCCCTGTCGGCGGACACGAAGCCCATCTTCAGTAAACTGAGACAAATGGTTGTTCACCTTCGCGAACGGCTCCCCGGTACATACCGTTGCAATTGAACGGCATTGCAATTTTTCCGTGCTTATCCACCACTATCACGCCGCCGCTGCCGCCGTGTTCGGCTAGATCCGAGATTACAACGCCGTTTGCCGCAGTCTCAACATCCTCCTGTGCATACTTCATACGCGAAGAGACTTCGTAGGCGGCCGTACGTCTCAGGAAAACTTCACCATATCCTGTTGCGGAAACTGCGCAGGTTTCGTTGTCGGCAAACGTTCCCGCACCGATGCAGGGCGTATCACCTACCCGTCCCGGAGCCTTTGCGGTCATTCCCCCTGTAGAGGTTGCAGCGGCAAGGTTGCCATGAACGTCCAAGGCGACCGCGCCTACCGTGCCATGTCGTCGCGCTGGATCGTCCGTTTCTAGCCCAATTTTCCGTAACCGTAAGGTTTTCTGAAGCATGTCCCAACGTCTTTGCGTGAAGAAATAGTCAGCCTCCTCAAAAGGTATGCCTGCATCACTGGCAACCTGAAGCGCGTTCGGGCCAATAAGGAAAACGTGTTCTGTATGCTCCATGACAGCGCGAGCCGCAAGGATTGGATTGCGTGGGCCGAAAACTCCAGCAATTGCTCCCGCGTTTCTATCATGGCCTTGCATTACAGCGGCATCCATTTCTTGATTGCCTTCTGCGTTAAACACCGAGCCTTTACCCGCGTTAAAAAGCTCATCATTTTCAAGCGCGCACACCGCTTGAGTTACAGCATCCAAGGCTGTGCCATTGCTCCTGAGAACATCCTGTCCTGCTTCTAGGCACCTGGCTAGAGCACCAAGAAAAGCGCTCTTTGTTTCACCAGTCATTTCTTCTTTTGGTGGCACACCGGCTCCACCATGGATAGCAAGTGCGTACATCAAATTACTCCCGTTCTTGCGGTTGTTTTGAATTCCATCACGAAACCTATTCCGTAAAGTGGCGTCAGGCCTTAAGCCTGTGGATCGCCGCTTATTATGCGTGTGGACAGATGGTTGAGCGCAACATTGGACTGCTCATCCGTCAACACTTCTGGTGCGGAACGAACCAAGTCCAGCCCATTGGTTTTTGCGTATTTGGCCAATTTTGTTGCGGCTTCGTATCCGATGATTGGGGCCAATTCCGTCGCATGTACTAGGCTATTAGACAGCAGTTGAGTGCATCGAGCCTCATCCGCCTGAATCCCGCGTATGCAACGGGTCTCCAGCACTCGAATGGCCTGTGTGAGTGACCCGATACTTTCCATTATCTTGTGCAAAATGACCGGCTCCATTGCGTTTAATTGCAGTTGGCCCGCTTCGCTGGCAAAGGTCACAGTGACATCATTACCGATAACCTGAAAGCACACCTGATTCACAACTTCAGGGATCACCGGATTCACCTTGCCCGGCATGATCGAGGAACCCGCCTGCACGGCTGGTAGATTGATTTCACCAAACCCGGCACGCGGCCCGGAGGACAACAAGCGCAAATCGTTGCAAATCTTCGAGAGTTTCACTGCAATGCGTTTTAGAATACCTGAGAAAGCTACCAAAGCACCAAGGTCCGAAGATGCCTCAACGAGATCTGCTGCGCATTTTAGTGGTTTGCCCGTTTGCTTGGCCAAATAGTCGATAGAGGTTTCCGCAAACCTATCTGGTGCGTTGATACCGGTGCCGATGGCCGTGCCACCCAAATTGACCTCAGTCAGAAGCTCGCATATTTCGCGCAACCGTTCGACATCTTCGGATAGTGTTGTCGCAAAACTGTTGAATTCCGCACCCAATGACATGGGCACCGCGTCTTGCAGTTGTGTACGCCCCACCTTTCGGATGTGCTGAAATTCTTTGGCTTTTTCTCTAAACGACGTACACAGCGCGTTCATGGCCTCAACCAGCGTCGGTGTTTTCGCCAGCACGGCTAGCCGAATGGCAGTTGGGTAAACGTCATTAGTGGATTGGGACCGATTTACATGATCGTTGGGGTGCAAGTGTTCATATTCCCCTGGCTCGTAACCCATGCCAATGAGGCCCAGATTTGCGATCACTTCATTAGCATTCATGTTGGTCGAAGTACCTGCTCCACCCTGCATGACATCAACTACAAACTGTTCGTGATGCTGTCCGGAAATGATCTCATCGCAAACCATGTTGATCACTTCAGTGTGTTCACTCGAAAGACAACCAAGATCACGGTTGGCGCAAGCGCAAGCGGCTTTGATTTGGGCAAGTGCCACAATGAGTTCGGGATAATGGTTAATTGCGACGCCGCTAATCGGAAAATTTTCGATGGCATGCTGTGTTTGACTACCCCACGCAGCTTCAGATGGGATGCGTATCTGCCCAAGGCTGTCAGTTTCAACGCGATAGGTTTGTGACGATGTCATGTTGTCCAACCATTCTGGAAAGATGCCCGCGACAGATGTTCCACTGCGGGCGTGAGTTGCTTCGGGGAAATGTCGAAGCGGGGAGGAGAACGGCTCAGATATGTATAAGTGGAGTGAGCCGTACTTCTTATGACCAGCCTCAGCAAGAAGAAGGAGGTATTGTCTTCCACTCTTCTCCCTAGAGACAGCTATCAATGAGCCAGAATCTGATTCAGAAACCGCTTAGCACGGTCGGTCGCTGGGTTTTCAAAGAAAGTGACGGGATCATTGGTTTCGATCACACTGCCTTCTTCCATAAATATTATCTGGTCGGAAACTTCACGTGCAAAGCCCATCTCATGTGTCACGCAGATCATGGTCATTCCGTCGTTGGCGAGTTCTTTCATAACCTCAAGTACTTCGGAGATCATTTCAGGATCCAGCGCTGATGTCGGCTCATCAAACAGCATGACCTTTGGGTCCATGGTTAGCGCGCGAGCAATTGCAACGCGTTGCTGCTGCCCACCCGAAAGCTGCCCTGGATACTTTTGCGCCTGCTCAGCTATCTGCACGCGGGATAGAAGTGCCATCGCTTTTTCTTCGGCTTCAACCCGTGCCGTCCCCAGCACCCGACGCATGCCGAAGGTGCAGTTGTCCAGGACGGTCATGTGGGGGAATAGATTGAAACTTTGGAAGACCATGCCGACGGTTTGCCGAATAGACTCGATATCCTTCAGGTCCTCCGCCAACTCGACACCATCCACGATGATATCTCCGCCATTGTGTTGTTCCAAGTTGTTGATGCATCGGATCAGAGTCGATTTACCAGAACCGGAAGGACCGCAGATCACGAGTTTCTGACCTTGGCTGACGTCAAGCGACACATCACGCAGTGCATGGTATTCCCCGTACCATTTGTTGACGTCTTTCAGTGAAATGATTGGTGATTGAGTTGTCATGGAGACTATCCTTTCTCGCGATCAACGACGCGACGCTTCGATGCCGCGCTCTAGATGTGCACCGTATTGAGCGATGGAAAAGCAGATGAGGAAGAAGAAGAACGAGACCAGTAGCATACCTTCAACATGCAGGCCAATCCATTCGGGATCCTGAAACACCGCTCGAACTGTACCAACCAGTTCCAGTAGTCCAACGATCATCACAAGCGTAGTTTCCTTGAACAGGCCAATAAAGTTGTTGATCAGTGCTGGAACCGAGTTACGCAACGCCTGTGGCATTACAATGAAGATAACAGTTTTCCAGTAGCCGCAGCCCATCGCATACGACGCCTCGACTTGACCACCAGGCAATGCCTGAATGGCCCCGCGTAGGATTTCAGCCTTATAGGCGGCCGACACGAATATCATTACTGCTAGAACACGAAGCAGGCGATCAATCTCCATCCCGCCAGGCAGGAATATTTGCAGCATAAGCGATGCCATGAACAAAAAGGTCAACAATGGCACTGCACGCACGAATTCGATATAGACCACGCAGATCCAGTGAATAACGGGCAGTTTGGACTGACGCCCCAAAGCCAGCAGGATCGAAACCGGCAGGGACAGACACATTGCAATCGCACCCAGAAAAAACGTTAGCATCAGACCCCCAAACACAGTCGAAGGCATTTTTTCCAGAAAACCGCCGCCTTTGAGCAGCAACCAAAGGACAATCGGTAGCAAGGCGATATAGGCCAAAACAAATTTACGAGGCATCCGACGCGAAAACAGCAAGGGAAAGGTCAGAACGCCTAGGAGAAAGGCAACATTTACCCGCCAACGTTCGGCCGCCGGATAGGGGCCATAGACAAAGACATTGAAGAAGTCGCCAATGGGAATCCAGCAAGCTGCATGGGGGTTACATGCGGCACGGCCATCACCTGTAAAAACTGCGGAAAACAGCAACCAGTCCAATGCAGCTGGAACTTGCCAGATTAGTAGAGCTGCGATTGCAATCGTAATCAGTGTGCTGGACGTATTTTGAAATAGATTGCGCCGAATCCATTTGAGAATGATTTCAAACGACAACGCGACCTTTGGTTGCGCGCGCGCTGTCACCGGCGCGCTAGAAATGTGATCAGCAAGCATCAGTCATCTTTCCTTAATCTGCACGGCTTTGTTGATCCGGCCCATGAGCAAAGAAAGCGCCAGATTGAGAACCATGTAAGTGAGCATGACAAGCGCGATACACTCGATTGCTTGTCCGGTGATGTTTAGCGTACTGCCGCCAAGAGTTCCCATGACGTCCAGAAAGCCAATCGCTGTGCCTAAAGCTGCCGCTTTGAGAATATTGATGTAGTTGGATGTCATAGGGGGCACAATTGCCCGAAGCGCCTGGGGGATCACAACTTCCAACATGACCAGTTTTCGAGGTGCTCCAAGCGCCTGCGCCGCTTCGGCCTGTCCTTTTGGAACGGCCATTACCGCACCTCGGATCACTTCTGCACAATGAGTGGAAAAGTAAACCGTAACGGCTATCCACATCGTCATGAACTCTGGAGACAAGACCATTCCGCCATCAAAGCCAAAGCCTTCTTGAACTGGATATTCAATATGAGCAGGCAGGCCAGCAGCAAGGGTGGCAACCGCAGTAACTACTGCGATTAAGAGCACAACGATTCCCATGCGCGTGAAGCGGGACACTTGTGGCACGCGAACCCAGACAAACAATGCTACAACAACGCAAATCAAAAGGAACAGGATTACCCCAAGTGAATCATATTGCCAGCTCAATGAAGGCAAGTTGAAGCCACGATTGGATATGTATGCCATATCCCAAACCGGAATGGCCTGCCGCGCCGCGGGCAAAGCGAGAAAGATTCCGTACCATATGAAGATGTGCACGAGAACAGGCACGTTTCGCAGGTACTCTAGTACTGCGCGGGAGGTTTTGGAAAGCAGCCAATTAGGCGACAGTCTTGCCATTGCCAACACCAGGCCCATTAGCGTGGCTGAAACAATCGTGATGACTGCGAAAAAAACTGTGTTTACCGTCCCAACCCACCAAGCATACGCATGGCTCGCTGTTTTTGGGGAATAATCAATCAGTGAAAAGTTGATATCATATCCGGCGCGTTCTGTCAGAAACCCAAAACCACTCGTCACACCCGAGCTCTCCAAGTTTCTAGCCGCGTTTAATCCTGCCGATCCAATCACTGCAAACACGCCGAAGAGAGCCAGTGCTTGAAGTATTAGATTACGCAGTTGTCGGTTGTTCCAAAGCTTTAGCATAAGAAAATCCCCACGGGCGTTGTGAAGGCGAAGCAAACTCGTTTGCTTCGCCCAATTGATCAACGGATTGGGAAGGCGTAGAGCAAGCCGCCATCTGACCACTGTGCATTCAGTCCACGTTCAAATTCCAACGGTGTGTCTTTACCGAGATGGCGCTCAAAAAGCTCACCATAGTTGCCAACTGCCTCAATCGCAGCCCGCGCCCATCCAGTTTCCAAGCCGAGACCTTCACCGATGCTGCCTTCTGCTCCAAGCAAGCGCTTGATTGCAGGCCCACCAGTTTCCGCCATTTCGGCGGTATTGGATTGGGTCACGCCCAATTCTTCCGCAGAGATTAACGCCATTGCGGTCCAAGTGGCTACATCGCGCCAGCGGCCTTCACCAGCTTTCACATAAGGTCCGAGCGGTTCTTTGGAAATTACATCTGGTAGAAGAATGTGATCATCAGGGTTAGACATACCAATCCGATTTGCAGCCAACGCCGACCGATCGTTGGTAATAACGTCGCAACGATCTGCTACATATGCGGATTTAGCTTCAGCAGCGCTTTCGATAATCAGCGCCTTGTAGGTCATCCCATTGGATTCAAAGTAGTCGTTGACGTTGCGCTCGCTTGTGGTGCCCGGATAGGTGCACATGACCGCGCCATCAAGTTCCGCAGCGTTAGTAACGCCCAAAGACTTTTTCACCAAGAAACCCTGACCATCGTAGAACCAGGGGGTAGTAATATCCACACCATTGCGCATGTCGCGGGTTGCGGTAAAGGTTGTCGTCCGTGACAAGATGTCGATTTCATCAGAAACCAACGCAGTGAGACGGTTCTTGGAACTCATGGTAGAGAATTCGACTTTGTCCGGATCACCCAGAACAGCCGCGGCCAAAGCTCGGCAGTAGTCGATATCGAAACCCTGCCAAATACCGTTTTCATCGGGGGTGGCAAAGCCCGCTTTGCCTGGGTGAATGCCGCATTTTAAGACACCGCGGTCTTTTACTTCATCCAGTTTGTCGGCAAATGCCGAGCCAGCAAACATTGCGGTCACTGTCAGAACAGCGGCGGTTGTACGAGTTATCATGTGGTTCTCCCTGCTTCATGCATGCAATTAGTAAGCCGTTGTCAGTTTTTTGTATACATTTTTTTCAGAAAGTACAGATTTATGTCGACATATTTGCCAACATATTGATATTATTGTGTTTCTATTAGGCCTGCAGGAAACGTGAAACTCGTTGCCAAAAGTGAACCCTTGGGATGATTCGGGTTACTTGTTCGCCTGAACTGCTATCAGTCTTTCGATCAACGCGTGTGAGTTGAGAAGGATGTGGCTTTCTAGTCGATCGCATGCAACTTGCACGTCACCTCGTTTACACGCGTCAAGAATATCGCGATGATCCCGGAGTGAGCGCTCGCGATTACGAAGCGATTTGGTCAGCGTACGAAGTCTTGCTAAGGAGCCGGTGTTCAAATCTTCTATCAAAGCAAGAGTGTGAGGTTTGTTGGCCGGGCTACAGAGCGCATGATGGAACTGTAGATTGAGTGCGGACCACTCATCTTCGGTACAACGTATCATTTGTTCATTTATTTCAACAGCATGGTCAAATTGTTCCGATGTCATCACTGGAATTGACAGGCCAAGCATCCACAGCTCCAATTGACACCGAACTTCATAATATTCTTGGATCATTTCGGGATCTATTCCAGCGACTGTGGTTCGGCCGGTTGTCGTGATTTCAACCAGTCCCTCTGCGGACAGTTCTTTCAGCGCTTCTCGAACAGGGGTACGGCTAACACCCAACAAGTCGGCTATTTCTGTTTGCCTAAGTGGCTGACCGGGTGAAAAGATGTTGCTCAGTACAAGCTCGCGCAGGCGTTCAACGGTCTGATCGGTTTGGCTCTTCTTTTTTTCAGATGCCTTCATGACTTCCTGCGTGTGGCTAAATGATGGACTACAAAATGCTGAACAAAACAGCGTTTAAATAAATGTATACATCAAGACAATCTATGTCCACAGATTGGATTCGGCCCAAGGCGCGAGACATATTGTGCGTGCCCATGCCGTCACCGCATGTTGGATCAAACGAACTTCCTACTGGTTTCAAAAACTTGATGTAGGCCTTGGAATGAGCGCACATAGGTCGGCAAAAACTCTAGGACGACATGCAGGCCCTGGAGGCTGTACTGCATCGTCAAGACATTGCGGCCACTTCCGCAGGGCGGGGCGTTACATTGAAAATGGGCACTATCTGTATGTCGCTCTTCCACATGAACGATCTAACACGGCGCACGTGTTGAATGTGCAGCCTTCAGAGCTTAGCCACATCACCATACGCGCGGCCTCTTCAACCTAGCGCAACGACTTAACTCGGGATTTTTCGGTATTGGTCTGCAGGAAATCTGTTGCCATCTGATCTAGGATCGCCATCATGATAGCAGAATGAGCAATGCAATTCACGCAAATATCAGTCTGGACCAATTCCTTGACCAACAATTTGGTAAACTCGATGGCTCCCGCCTTGGACGCCGATTAGGCCGATGCGTTGGGCGTGACTTCTTTACCTACAGGCGAGGCCATATTGATGATCCCACCAAAGCCAGCCAACTAGAATGGCTGAGCAGACCTCCTCCCAGCCATCATAGTCTACTGGAACACCAAGGATTTGCGCGAGGAGGATTGGACGGTCCCAATGACCTTTTCACGCATATTCCACAACTTGGGACGGATCACATCCTGTTCGCCGGCGAATACAGGTGAAATAATCCGAGTTGTCACCGCTTTTGAGGCGGTCCTACCCCAGGGTTGAATTCCACCCCTGAAGTACTGGTTTGTGCCAATAAAGCTCTTCATCAATGGGGTGGCACACAGACAGCACAAAACACATCTAGCAAGCATATTTGGCCGTTTTGAATCCGTGGTCAAAACGTTGGCCCCCTGAGATCAACGTACAATCCTGCACCTACTGGAGCAAACCCCAAGATTGCTAAATCAGATCAATTCACGATCTGGAACATGATCATCTTGAGCGTGCCATCGCGGAGATCTTCAAACTAAGGCAAATAAAATGTTATGACCTTCTCTGATGACCCATCATGGTCGCCATCCTTATTACCGACCAGTTGATCTTTGGGTTTCAATTCGTTTCCAGAATCGTGGCATGACCGAGTGTCTCTATGGTCGTACATAACCACGCCTTTTTTTAGCCGTTCTTGGCATGCTTTGTAAATAGATCGGGGCCAACTTAGGATGTTCTGACGCGTACGTTCAAACATAGCGTTTCCAAGCTTTGGACTATCATTTTCTCTACCCAGAGTACTTGGGCAACCTCTTGAGTCAAACAAACTTCCAAGTAACATTGCCTTTTGACTTGAGATTATGCGAGCGTTCTTGATCTCAGTAACTAATTGGCAATTTCGTTGATCAACCGAGTCTCTAGCAGCTGCCCATTCCGATATAGGACCGGGTAGGCAATTGAAGCGATGTGGCTGTTGAACTCGCGGAACGCCCGCAAGGTTTCCAGATGAATATCGCTGGTCTCAAAACTTTCCGTTGTGCCGTGCTGCAAGCGGCGGAGGTGCCGCTTACGGCTGTCCCGTTCCACGCGTTTGATCTCGGTTTTTTCAAGGCTGAGAAGACGTGCACTTTCCAGATCGTCCGAAATCAGCACATTCGATGCCAGTTTCATATTGGCCAGAATACCCTCGTGCATCTGAACCAGTTCCGACCAGCCTTCCTGTGAAAAGCTTGATCCGTTTTCGCGCATTTCGCCGGCCAACACTGTCAGGCGTTTGGCGACAACGTCCCCTGCAGTTTCAAGCCGGATCGCAAATTCCATTAGATCGCGCGCTGTTTTTGCATCCTGTTTTTCATATAGCTCTGGGGGCATCGCAGCAACAAAAGCTCGAATATCCGAAAGGCATCTGTTTACGTCCTCGTCAAAAGCCTGAACCGAGCAGATTTGCTCTTTTTCTCCGCTGCGGTACAGTTCCAGCACAGGGTGGAACATGGTTTCGAGAATGTCACTCATCCGCAGAAGCTCACGCTTGAGGCTCGGCAAGGCCAGGCTAGGGTTAGCTACATTTTCCATGTCCAATGCGCAGGTCGGGCGCGCAAGTCGGGATTTCTGTTCTTTCTTCTGTTCGGGCAAAAGCCTCTCAAACAGGTCCTCCAAGCCTCGGAAAAACGGAAGTGACAGAACCAGAAGCGACAGGTTGAATACGATATGCGCGTTGACCAGCATCTGGCCTCCTTGCAAATCGCCCAACAGCCCGGTCCGCAAGGCGAAGTTAGCCGCAAACAATGTAACCAAGGCCCAACTGCCCCGTAGCGCCAGATTGGCATAAGGTATGCGCTTAGCTGTCACGGGCATCCCTCGCGTCAGCCAGACTGGAATGAAGGCTGAGCCAAAATTAGCGCCAAAGACCAATGACATACCGGCGGCAAACGGGATTGCGCCAATCTGCACAAGCGTCACGCACATAAGGATGGCCGCGACCGAAGAATGCATGACGAAGGCCAAAGCACCGCCGACAAGGAATGCGGTAATATAGTCACGGGCCAAATAGTCGGCTACGGCGGGCAGAAATGCGCTGTCGCGAATGGGGTCCATTGCTTCGCGCAGGAATCTGAGCGAGACAAGGATAAACGCAATACCCATCAGGATACGCCCCAGCTGCCGGGCTTTTTTAGCCTCAGTCTTGACGAACAGATAGCCACCAATGGCCAGCAGCAACGGTACAAGCCAGTCCAGTTTGAACGATAGAATTTGGATGATCAGTGCCGAACCCAGATCGCCACCCAGCACAATGGCCAGCCCGGCCGGAAAGCTCAGCAATCCGCTGGCAGCAAATCCCGAGCTTAACAGAGCTACCGCCGCCGAGCTTTGCAGCACCATCGCCATCCCCACTCCCACCAGCGAAGCTTGCAGGTAACTGCGTTGCTGCGTCATCACCCGCTGGAACGACGCGCCGTAGCTGCGCTCTATCCCGGTACGCACCATGCGGACCGCGTACAGCAACAGCATGGTGGCCCCAGCCAGGCTGATCAGGAAGGTGACAATCGCCATACTTCACTCCGACTTCAATATTAGCTCAGTTCATCGCAGCTGTTGTGCGATAATCTGCAAGTAGCTTTTTCTTTTTTTGACCGCAGCGCCAGAGACGTCGGGTTCAATCAAGTTCGCGATGAGCGTTTGCGCCGTGTCATCCGAGTCAGGGCTTGATCGGTTTGGAAGGTGCTCCTCCGCGCTAAGGTTTTGCAGGGCGTATGCGGACCGACCGGTTAGACCTCGTTTTCAATCGCTGCAACCACAATATCGATTGCCCGGTCTAGTTCACCATTCGAAATAGTCAGTGGCGGCGATAGCGTAAGAACGCATCCCTGGCTGATCTTGTAGCTCAGCCCTACTTCGAGACAGGCATAATAAATCCGTTCCGCGCGGGCATTTCCAGGTGTCTTGGTAACGCGGTCCTCGACGATCTCGATCCCGAACATAAGGCCACGACCCCGGATGTCGCCAACTATGGGGACGTTTTGCAAAGCGTCCATAAGTCGGCATATTGCGTGTTCGCCCAATTCCGACGCACGCTCGACCAATCCCTCATCTTCGATAATCTGAAGCGTGGTCAATGCAGCGCGCGCGGTGACAGGGTTCTTTTCGTGCGTGTAGTGCCCGATGGCAAAATCGCCGCAAACATCCAGATTCTTGCGGGCGATACAGGCGGCGATGGGGAGGATACCTCCGCCCAGTGATTTGCCAATGGTGACAATATCGGGCACGATCTCGTCATGTTGAAATGAGAACATCTGCCCCGTCTTACCCAGCCCTGTCGGAATCTCGTCCAGGATCAGCAATGCACCATGGCGGTCGCAGATTTCGCGCACCCGTTTCCAGAAACCCGGCGGCGGCACGATGGGCACAGCACGCATCGCTTCGGCCACCACGGCGCAGATGTCACCTTCGCGTTCGAGCACATAGTCGATCATGTTGGCACAGGCTTCTGCGCTGGCCTCAAGTGTTGTGTGCCCATAAGGGCAGCGGGTGGGGTGGAAGGGGGCCACATGCTCGGTTCCCGGCAAAAGCGGCCCGGCAATATGGCTGCGGAACGTGGCCTCGCCGCCAACACTCGCCGCACCAAAGCCCGCTCCATGGAAGGCGTCCCAGAAGCTGAGCGTCTTGAAGCGGCCCGTGGCGGCGCGGGCGATCTTGAGCGCGACTTCATTGGCGTCTGAACCGCCGGTGGTGAACAGCACCTTGCCCAGATCATCGGGGGTGATGGTGACCAGTTTCTCGGCCAGTTCCACCGCCGGGTCATTGGTGAAGCGGCGCGGGGCAAATGGCAGGTCGTCCAGTTGATCCTTGATAGCTTGCACCAACCGAGGATGGCCATAGCCGATGTGATGCACCGAGTTGCCATGGAAATCCATATAGCGGCGGCCATCCATGTCCTCAATCCAGATCCCCTCTGCTTTGGCAATCGTGCTGACGCAGGGGCTGGACAAGGATTGATGCAGGAACACATCCGCGTCGCGTTTTAGCAGTGGCGACGATTTGGGTCCGATAGACTTCTTCAGCCAAATAGAGCGGGCTTCCGAAGTATTCGATTCCCCTTCGGTATGAACAATCTGTGGCATATCCGTTCCTCGCTGTCGCTTCGTAAAAGATGCGGACCCCGAAAGGTCCGCCAGTAGGGGAGGAATTTTGAAGCCCCGCCCGCCAACGGGAAGGGCAGGAATATCAGCCGGGCCAGGGCAGCGAATAGGTTTTGACGTTGGTAAAGAACTTCATCGCTTCGATGACACCTTCTTTGACGCCGTTGCCGCTATCCTTGATGCCGCCGAAGGGCGACATTTCGATCCGGTAACCCGGTTGTTCCCAAATGTTGCAGGTGCCGACGTCCAACCCGTTGATATAGGAAATCGCGCGGTTCAGATCGTTGGTGCAGACGCCCGAAGACAGACCAAACTCGGTCGAGTTTGAAATCGCCATTACCTCTTCATCATTGTCGGGCACACGCACAATGGGGACGATCGGGCCAAAGGTTTCCTCCATGACCAATTCACTGTCATGAGGTACCTTGTCGACCACGATGGGTGGCAGCAGCGCGCCCTGACGACCGGGGTGATAGAGGATTTCGGCGCCCTCTTTCTCTGCCTGATAAACGCGGTTTTCAAAGACCTCTGCCGCCTTGTCATGGATCACGCAACCCAGTTCAGTTTCGGGATCCTGCGGGTCGCCGAATTTGATCTTTTTGGCTTTCTCCAGAACCAGCGGCACAAACTTATCCGCTACACTTTCCTGCACCAAAATGCGTTTGACCGCCGTACAGCGCTGGCCGGAATTGCCCGTCGCGCCCGCAACCGCAATTGTTGCCGCCTTGTCCAGGTCCGCGTCGCTGAGATCATTCAGAATAATGAGGGGATCGTTGCCGCCGAGTTCCAGCGCCTGACGTTTGTAGACACCCTTTTCGGCGATCATCTTGCCGACCGGTACACCGCCGGTGAATGTGATGATATCGATACGATCGTTGGTGATCATTTCATCCCCGATGTCAGCGGGCCAGCCCGTGACGACCTGGAACATCTCCGGTGGCAACCCCGCCTCATAGAGAATGTCAGCCAGTGTAAGCGCCGTCAGCGGAGTCAGTTCCGTCGGTTTACAGACCATGCAGTTGTTGGTCGCAATAGATGGAGCAATTTTGTGGCTGACCATGTTCAGCGGATGGTTGAACGGCGTGATTGCACTGATCGCGTTTACGGGTTCTCGCGTTGTGAAAATCTTGCGGGCTTTGCCGTTGTGGGTCAGATCGCACGAAAATATCTCGCCGTCGTCTTTCAGCGCTTCGGCGGCGGCGAACTGATAGACGTCCTGCGCGCGTTTGGTTTCATAGATTGCGTGCTGATGGCAAATGCCAAGTTCCAGCGTCAGCCATTTGGCCAGATACTCACGTTTTTCCCCGATCAGTTCTCCCGCGCGCTGTAGGATCTGGCTGCGTTCATACCGGGTAAGATTCGGTTTGTAGTTCGCAGCAATCTCGAAAGCCTTGCGTGCATGTTCAGCGGTTCCGGCCGGGACATAGCCCACCACCTCATTGGTATAGGGATAGAGCACCGGAACGGTTTCGTCAGTGAAGACAACTTCACCACCGATCCGCATCCCTTCGTTTCGTACTTCGATGTTGGACATGGTTTGATCTTTCATGACTTACTGTGCCGCCGCTGTGGTTGCATAAAAAAAGGCGTCGAAGTTGCGTAAAACCGGCTGGTTCGGCAGGTCGATGACACGGTTCACGATGAACGGGACCTCTTGTTCGGTCAAACCGCCATGGCTGCGCAGCGGTTCTTTCAGGGCCGCCAGATCATGGCGATGCTCGGATGTGCCAATGCAGATGTTCTCGCCAGAAACCATCACGATGTCGCCAATTCGGTCGCCCGGCAGTTCGAATTGCTCAATGGCCTCGGCCTTGGTCAGCACATGGGTTATACCTTCGGTTGCCCTGAGTTTGGCAATTATGTCGTTCTGATCTGCGCCTTCGGGCAGATAGGCCGTTGCGAACGAGCCCAACGCTCCGTGATGCACCACGTACGGATCGGTAATCGGGAGGATGACGCGCGCTGCGTCCTTACCAAGCCATTCGTCCATCAAATCCTGTGCGTAGATAACGGCAGGCGACCCATCAGCCAGGTGCTTTGGCTTCATGCCATGATCGGCGGTCACAACGATGGCGGCACCCAACTCGTCAAGTTCGCCCAAATAGCTGTCGAACATGGCATAGAAATCAAGTGCTCCTTGCTGTTCAGGCGCAAACTTGTGCTGAATATAGTCGGTGGTGGACAGATACATCACGTCGGGCTTGAACTCTTTCAGCAGCTTGACGCCAGCGGCGAATACAAACTCAGACAATTCGGCTGAATAAACCTCAGGGACGTCCATGCCCAGCCATTTGCTTGCATTGTCGATCCCGTGTTCGGCTAAAGTCGTCTCGCCCGAGCGTTCCGAAGAAAAGGCGACGGCTCGACCTTCGTCAAATTTCAACCCAGCACCGAGCAAGGCGCGCAGCTTGTCCTTTGCGGTAACCATGGCGACGCGGAAACCAGCATCGTAGAATTGCGAGAAAATGGTCGGCGCGCGCAGGAACCGCACGTCGTTCATCATGACTTCTTCACCGCTGTCAGGGTCGATCAAATAGTTGCCGCAAATACCGTGCACGATAGGCGGCCGGCCGGTGGCGATCGACAGGTTGTTGGGGTTGGTGAAGGAGGGGATCACGGAATGGGCTAATCGGTCGGTGCCGGTCTCGCGCATCCGCTTAAGGTTGGGCATCAGACCCTTGGCTATTGCGACTTCCAAATATTCCGGCTCGCACCCATCAAGGCAGATGGCGATTGCGGGCACTTTCGGAGTCGGATAGACGCGTTCGTTTGCTTCAACAGGTGTTTGGATGGTCATCTTTTTATGTTCCTTGATGGTTAAGCTGCCAGTTTGGCGCGTTCTTCCAATGCCCGGAGGGGAGGTGCAGCGCTTGTGACACCCATCTCCTCCAATGATTCTTTTGCTGCGTTTACAACTTTGCGCATGACGTGTTCGTCCATTTGACCGATACATCCGACGCGAAAACTGTCGACCACCGTCAGCTTGCCTGGGTAGATGATGAAACCCTTGGATTTCATAAGGGTATAGAACTGATCGAAAACGAAATTCTCGTCCGCCGGGCAGAAAAAGGTGACGATAATTGGGCTGAGCCAGCGATTGTCCAGCAATGTCTCAAAGCCAAGCTCGCGCATTCCGGCAACCATGACATCGCGGTTGCGGGTGTAACGGCCGCCACGGCCGGGTACGCCACCCTCGGCGGAGTGCGCCCTGAGTGCCTCGATGAACGCCGCTACCACATGGGTCGGAGGGGTGAACCGCCACTGACCGGTTTTGTTCATATGCGTCCATTGCGCGTGAACATCCAGCGACAAAGAATGGCTGTTGCCCTCAGCCGCCTCAAGCTCGGACTTGCGGGCGACGATGAAGCCGAATCCTGGCACACCTTCGATACATTTGTTGGCCGATGACACCATCGCCTCATACCTGACCTCGCTTGGTTTTAACTCGATCGCACCGAAAGCTGACATCGAGTCAATCAGAAGCTTGCGCCCGGCGGCATAGGTCGCCTCGGAAATCTCTTCGACGGGGTTCAGAATGCCCGAGGAGGTTTCGCAATGGATCGCAACCACATGAGTGATCGCAGGATCTTTAGCCAGAATCTCTGCTACTTCGCTGCCCCGAGGGGGCAGGTAATCACCCTTGTCCAGCACCACATGTTCGCGTCCCAGATACGCCAGCGTTTGCGCCGAGCGCTGGCCATACGCTCCATTCGCCAGCACCAGCGCCTTGCCATCACGCGGAATGAATGATGCAAGCATCGCTTCGACCGAAAACGAACCACTGCCCTGCATTGGGACGCAGTCAAAATCATCGGCGCCCGCGCCCAATAGCGCCAGCAGGCTTGTCCGCACCTCTTGCGTCATGGCGCGAAAATCGTCATCCCAACTGCCCCAATCCTTTAGCATGGCTTCTTTTACAGCATAGGATGTCGTCAAAGGACCGGGTGTCAGAAGGTAAGGTTCACCGAGGCGCGGTTGTTCGATTTTGGGATTGGAAGGCGTCATAACCAAGCTCCAGAAAGGTATTTTCAAGAACACAATTGCAGTAATTGTTGCTATATGTGAAATTGCAAATATCAATCTAATTATAAGCACAGCCTATGATTTGACTTCGGAGTACTGCTATGCGGCACAGCCAGCTCAAAGCCTTTCATTTTGTGGCCAAGCATGGCGGTTTTTCGCGTGCTGCAGAGGCTCTTTTTCTGACGCAGCCGGCAATTTCGGAACAGGTGCGAAAGCTGGAGCAGGATCATGATCTGTTGTTGTTCCAACGCGAGCGCAAACGTGTGACTTTGACACCCGACGGTGAGCAGCTTTACCGACTCACGAAGCAATACTTCGAGATCGAAGGTCAGATCGAAGATTACCTATCCGAGACTAAGGCCGTCGTGGATGGAGAGTTGCGCATCATCGCCGACTCTGCACACCACATGACCGCCTTTCTAGGGCCCTTTCAAAAGAAAAACCCGAATGTCACAATCACCGTACGCTCGGGGAATAGCGAAGAGATCCTGGAAGAGCTCAGGGCTTACAACGCGGAAATTGGCGTCGTGGGCAGCCTGTCTCCAGGCAAGGATATGGATGTCCTAAGTCTTGGTTCCACAGAGATCGTGGCCTTTGCCGCACAGGGCGTTCTTTTGGCGTCGAAGCCGACACTGTCTCTAGAAGAGCTGTCAAATCTACCATTAATTTTCCGCGAGACAGGATCAAAAACGCGTCAGAAACTTGAAGACGAGGCCAAAAAACACGGGATAACGTTGAAACCCGCGATTGTTGCTGAGGGGCGCGAAGCGATACGAGAACTTGTGGCCTCGGGCGCAGGTATCGGTTTTGTCTCGCAGGCGGAATATGGTCATGATGACCGTCTCCGGCAAATCAAACTTAAAGGCATCAACCTGCAGATGGGCGAGAGCATTATTTCGCTGTCTCAGAGGCGCGAAGTGAAAATAATCCGCGCCTTCACAGAGTTTGCGCAACGTACCTTGGAAGAAAACCCCGCCAACGATTGATTGGCGAGGCTTGGTATCGGCGGGAGTGACCGTCAGCGACTGCGCCAGGCCTGCGTGCGTTTTAATATGCCTTTAGACGCAATCAGGTGAATGATCCGGGCCGCAGCATTGGTGTAAAAGATCATCATGCCCATCGCCGCAGCTGGTGCAATATCCCCGGCATCATCCATATTCAGCACTGCGATAGACGCGAGTGTCGTTTTGGGCGAGTAGAGGAAAACGACCGCTGACACAGTCGTCATTGCATTGACGAACAGATAAATGGATATGTCCAAAACTGCTGGTAGACAGACTGGAACCGTAACACGCGCAAACAGTTTCATCGTCGGCTGTTTGAGAGAGGCCGAAACGGATTCGAACTCGCGGTCCATTTGTTTCAGCGCAGTCACCGCCGTCAGGTGCGATACAGTGTAAAAGTGCGTCACTGTACAGATCACCAGTATTGCCATGGTGCCGTAGATGCCGTTCAAGGGGTTTGAAGGGTTGTTGAAGAAGAAGATGTAAGACAGCCCCAGGACCATGCCCGGTATTGCCATCGGCAACATAGCGAACATCTGAAATATTGACCGTCCCGTGCGGAACCCTTGCGATTTTTCAACCAGATAGGCACCGAAGAACACAACAGTGGTGCCAATCACTGCGGTCAGCAAGGCCAACCGGATCGAATTGAAATACGATCCCCAACCACCGCCATCCATCTTGTCGAACTGATAGTTCCGCAGGCTCAGGCTCAGGTCATAGGGCCAGAACTTGATCAGCGCCGCAAATTGGCACACCGCTAAAAGACCGACGATGAACAGGCCGATCAGGCTGCAATAAATCAGGAACAGCCGGTCCGCCTTTGGGTTTGGGGTTGCCTGGTACGGCACCGACCGTGCGGATAGTAGCGCAACCTGTTTGGACTGGACCATACGGTCAATGGCAAAGGCCAGGATTGCCGGGATCACCAGAACCACTGACACAACCGCGCCCATCTCAAAGTTCTGCTGGCCGATCACCTGTTTGTAGATATCCACCGCAAGCACGTTGAACTGACCACCGATGACTTTGGGTAGACCGAAATCGGTGATCACCAGATTGAATACCACAAAGGCAGCAGAGATCAGACCATAGCGGGCACCAGGAACGGTGACCGTCCAGAATGTGCGCCACGGGGTCGATCGCAGGCTTGCCGCAGCCTCGTAAAGTCGCGCATCCGAGATTGCGAGCGCTGTTGATATGATCAGGAAGGCGTGCGGGAAGGTGAAAAAGACCGATCCGATCACAATGCCGATCGGGCCATAGATGCTAGCACCGAACAGCAGTTCCTTGATCATACCCTGATTGCCGAACAGGTACACCAAAGCGATACCCGGCAAAAGCGAGGGGACAAGGATCGGTGCCATCGCGATCAGGCGAAAGACACCCTTGAACCGCATACAGCTGCGATTGAGCGCATAGGCGAACCAAAAGGCCAGCGTTACTGTAACGATGGTACTGACAACGGATATCCAAAGCGAGTTCTTGATCGAATTGAACAGCGCAGGTGTCGAGAAGTAGTTTACAAAATTGTCCAGGCCCCGTGATTGCACGGGCCGCAACTGAACCCGGCGGAAGGTATTGGAATCAAGCTCGATCCAGTCGGTACTGTCCTGCAGAGTTGATCCGACCAGAAAGCGTCCGGTGTCGCTTGTGTTGCGGATCTGGTACATGACCGGACTGCGGAAGCTGAAATCCGGGAACAAACCTGTCACAGGCAAGCGTCCGTCCGAGCCTGTCACAAGATCGGTATCGGTGAATACTTCGGTCTGCCGGTTCAGCGCATCGCCTGTCAGAACTGTGCCGTCAAAAATGCCCGCCTCGTCGCTGACCTGAAACTCGTATTGCGACAGTTCCACCCGATAAGTGGAAAACGACTTGGACAGCATTGTGTAAAGCGGCAGCGCCAGAGTCACGATCAGATAGAGCACGATGACCATCATGCTGCCACGCATCAGTAAATCGTCACGGCTGAGCTTGGGCTTGATATCCGGTCCGGGGGGCAGGGTGCCAGTATTTGTGGAAATCGTGCTCATGCCTCGGTCTCCGCAACATCAAACGCCATCAGACGGTTTTCAGGAAGCTCAATCACCATGCTGCGCCCCTCTTCCAGTTCAAGACGGCGCACAGCATTGATCGAAAAATCAGCTATCAATTCTGATGACCCGAACCGCTCGTTGCTTAGACGGCAGCGCCAGAACGAGCCCAGAAACTCCATTTCATCAAGCGTCACTTCGATGCAGTTGCGGTTTCCGCTGGTATCCAGATACCCAGCTTCATGGGGAATGACGTCTTCCGGCCTGATTGCTGCAACAACTGGCGTTCCATCGTTGAACTGATGACCCAGGCAGGCAAAGGTTTTTTCACCCACGCTCAACCGCCCGCCCTTTGTAACCTGAGACTTAATCTGGTTCATTTCACCAATAAAATCGGCCACAAACAGGTTGGCCGGTTCCCGGTAGATTTCTGTAGGAGAACCCACCTGCTCAATAACTCCGTGATTCATGACCACGATACGATCAGCCATGGCCAACGCCTCTTCCTGGTCATGGGTCACCATCACGGTCGTCACGCCCAGCTTGCGCTGCAATTCCTTGATTTCGTGCCGTAAATGGACACGGACCTTGGCATCCAGCGCCGATAGAGGTTCGTCTAGCAGCAACAGGCCGGGCTTGGACGCGATGGCGCGTGCCAGTGCAATCCTTTGCTGTTGCCCACCCGACAACTGCGCCGGGTATTTCTTACCCTGATCGGGAAGGCCGACCAGATGCAGCAACTCGTTCACGCGGACTGCAATTTCAGATTTGCTGCGGCCCGAGTTTTCCAGACCAAAAGCGATGTTCTTCTCAATCGTGAGGTTGGGAAACAGCGCATAGGACTGAAATACAATCCCGAAATCTCGCTCGGACGGGGGTAGGTTGGACACGTCCATACCGTCCTGCATGACCGTACCCTTGGTTTGCAGGTCCAAACCTGCAATGGCACGCAGCAGAGTTGTTTTTCCACAGCCTGACGGGCCCAGAAAGCAGACAAACTCGCCTTCGTTGATTTCCAACGAAATATCTTTGAGTGCAAGAAAGCTGCCAAAGGCTTTCCACAGGTTTTGGATGCTGAGATACAGTTCACCGGGTGGCGTTTTCTGAAGCACGGGAGAAGTCCTCACATCTGCACCTCGGGCACGGCCGTACCTGGCCGGTCTGAACCGGGTGAGTAGGTTGTATTGTTGGGAACAAGAGTGTGGTGCGCAGGAGAGGCATGATCGCCCCTCCTGCGAATGGGATTACTTCGCTTCCGACTTTCCGTCATAGCGAGACTGCCATTCCTTCAGGATCGCCGCGCGATTGTTGGCAGCAAACTCAAAATCATTGTCAATCATGGCATCCAAAAGGCCCTCTGGGAAGTGCTCGACCGGCTTTGCGACGCCGGGATAGGCCACAACCGCATAACCGCTGTTGTACATCTCATTGGCTTCTTTGGTGACCGTGAAATCAACCAGTTTCTGAGCAGCTTCCAGATTCCCTGTGCCGGCGATAATCGCGGTTGCTTCCATGTCCCAGCCGACGCCCTCGGACGGCACGATGATCTCAAGCGGTGCGCCGTCCGCTTTGGATTTGGCACCGCGGAAAGCAAACGAGATACCGATCGGGATTTCGCCCGCAGCCGCCAGTTTGCAAGGTTTTGAGCCTGAATGGGTATAACGCGCGATATTCTCGTGCAGCGCATCCATGTATTCCCAGCCGCCGTCTTCACCAAACATCTGCAGCCAGCTAGAAACATCAAGGAACCCGGTGCCTGACGAGTTCGGGTTCGGCATGATTACCTGATCCTTGTACATTGGATCGGTAAGGTCCTTCCATGACGTTGGCGGCGTCAGCCCAGCCTTTTCGGCCTCGACCGTGTTGTAGCAAACCGACGCAACCCAGGCATCCATGCCAACCCAGGCTGGAGGATTGTCGCCGTCAACAAACTTGACATCAAGTTCTTCAACGCCAACCGGTGCGTAGGGTTCCAGCATGCCTTCCGACTTCAGCAGAAGCAGCGAGGTGGCCGCCAGCCCCCAGACGACGTCTGCCTGAGGGTTGTCCCGCTCCGCCAGCAATTTGGCGGTAATGATCCCGGTCGAGTCACGAACCCAGTTGATCTTGATATCAGGGTTGCTTTGGTTGAACGTCTCGGCATATCGAGCCAGGTCTTCGGCCTCGACGGCGGTATAAACGGTCAGTTCTGTCTCTGATGCCGCTGCCGTTGCAGTCAGTGTGCCGATGGCGAGAGCGGTTAGAAGTGCTGTTGTGTGTCTCATTGTCATCCTCTGTTGGTGATTTATTGGACAGTTTCGCCATTCTCGTGCGGCGTTTTCATTCAGATTAGCACCGACAGTTTGACAGATTATATTTTCAAGAAAAATCGATTATACCTTCAACGTTATAAGTTTGTCCTATGGATAAGATTGCCGTTTGCCGCATGGCGTTTACGATAGATTTGGTATCGCAGCGGCAGGTCTTCAACGTTTAAATTCGCGGCTTTGCATATGCTTAGTACGACCCGGTCTTAACGCCTCCAGGCCTCACAATCGTTTGAGCAAAGGTGGGATCGGCATTTTTCATGCGGTGTTCCAGCATCTTGCGGGTCAGGTGAAGCAGCGTTGGTGTGATTTCAGATTGCGCTGCGATAGACTCTGCTTCCCCACACTCGTCCATGTCAAAGAGTACTTGCGGCAGCCCTGCGCCAAACTCGACCAAGCGGTATTCTTTTGTGCGCAAAATGCCCAGATTCGCCTGTCGCGAGGTCAGACCCAACTCAACCATCCATGGGGTCGGCTTTACCGGATTGCCAAAATCGAACTCGGAAAAGTTGTAATCCGCCCCTTCCGTTTCCGTATCGTCCAAAATGCCAAGCAAACTTCGCCCGTTCATCGAAGACGGGGGGCTCGAACCGACTCTTTCGAGAATGGTGACGGATATATCGATGGACTCTGTGAACCCGGAATGCACTCGACCGTGCATATCAGGACGCGCGGGATCGCGCACAATCAAGGGCACATGATAGGCAGCATCATGGAAGGTACCTTTTCCCCACAGCCCGTAGTCGCCCAACATCTCACCGTGATCTGCGGTAACGATCAGAACGGTACTGTCCCACTGGCCGGACGTCCTAAGCCAGTCCACCACGCGCCCAATATGATGATCGACTTCCGTTGCCAACGCCAGATAAAGTGCCCGCAGTTGGGCGATGGTTTCCGGATCATTCATCAGATCGGGGAAGCCAACAACCATGCTTGATATCGGTTGCTTATCCTGTGCAGGGGCAAGAAACGGGTGCCAGTGCCGGTCTCCTAAGGGATCGCGGGTTGAACGTGGCGCAGGCATATCCCTTGGGTCATAGAGCGTATTGTAAGGTGCAGGTACCACAAGTGGAGGGTGCGGCCGGATAAAGGTGAGTGTCGCAAACCATCCCGGCTCAGCATCCTGCATTTTGGATAGAAACTGATCCGACAGAAACGCCGTATCGCTCATATCCGCCGGATACAAAGCCGGATCACCGACGTTCGGGCCGTTGGGGCGGTAGGTGTCGGGGTACGGGGGCAGGTCAATGCCCTGCTGCGACAGATGCGAAAGCCAGGCTCCAACATCTGATTCCATGCGCATTCTCACCGCCTCCTCAAAGCCAGGAAGTAATTCCTCATAGCTTTGAAGCCTTGGGTCATCGGGGGGTAGAACCCTGGGATCGCGGGTCGTGTCGGTATAGCCGAACAAACGTGGATTGTACCCGGCCTGTCGCATCGCACGTGGCAGGTTCGGGGTATCGTGCCGGAGCGGAGTGCCGTTTCGGACCGACCGGTGGTTAAAAGCATATTGCCCGGTGAACAGGGATGCCCGGCTTGGTCCGCAAGGCACTGTGACGGCAAAGTGGTTGGCAAAGCTGACGGCGTTTTCTTGAAGTCGCCGAAGGTTGGGCAATTGCGCTATTCGTCCGAGGCCATCCTGACCCAGAAGATCGAAGCGGAACTGATCGATGACGATCAGCAAGACATTCGGGCGTGTTTCTGTGTTTTCTGTCTGCAAGTTTTCCCCCAATCCCTTCAACTTGCCATCGCCAGAGCCACTATCCCAATCACCACGATGGTCGCAGCCAGAAGCCTGTTGGATTTTGGCCCTTCGCCGAACCACATGACACCAATAATCGAAGCAAAGATAACGGAACTCTCCCTGAGCGCGGACACCATGCCCAACGGCGCGATTGTCTTTGCATAAAGTACTAATCCATAGGCCAGGCCCGAGATGACACCGCCTGCGAGGCCTGCCCAGACATAGCGTCGAGGCAGAGTCACCACGCGCCGCCACCGGGTTGTGAAAATGAAACCGGCCACAAAAATCTCGGCCACAAACAACGCCGCGATATACCCCAACGTGTTCTCGGACAGCCGGATGCCAATACCGTCGACAAGTGAATAGGACGCAATCATCAGGCCGGTGCCAAAAGCAGCAGCGATGGCGATCCAGTTCGTGTGCTTGCCCAATCCGGTAAGGGAAAGGCACCCAATACCCAAGGAGATACAGGTAATGCCGATCCATGCCGCAGGCGGCAGAATTTCACCCGCGAACAGAATTGCACCCATGGCAACCAAAATCGGAGTCATCCCGCGTGAGATTGGATAGACCACCGACAGGTCGCCATGTTTGTAGGCGGTGTTCAAAAACCAATAGTACCCCCAATGAATCAGGGTCGAGCCAATGATAAAGGGAAAGGCCGCCCAGACCGGCAAGCCGGTGAATGGCAACACAAACATCGCTGGTATTGCATGGCCGAGCGAGACCAGCCCCAGAACGATGGCTTTGTCCGGCGCGCCTTTGACTACGGCATTCCATAGCGCGTGCAGAAAGGCTGCGGTCAAAACGATGAGAAGCGCGTGAATTGTCATACGAACCTGATGTCCTGAGGTAATGTGTTGAACGTCAGCAGCGCATCAAGTTTCGAACCTTGAGGCATTCATCCGGGCGCGTTCGCATGCTGGAGTTTGCCCGAACCTTTGTTTGTACTTCTGCGACAGCGTGGCATTGGACCCAAACCCACAGGCCAAGGCAACCTCGGTAAGCGTCAGATTGGTGAACCTGACGATTGCCTGGGCCTTTTCCAACCGCTCCTCCAGGTAGTAAGTTTTTGGGGTAAGCCCTGTTGCTGCTACAAATTTCCTTTCAAGTTGGCGCACCGAAATCCCTACTTCCTCAGCAATGCTCTTAATCTGGAGGGGTTCTTCCAGATTATACCGAAACAGTTCTATGGCCTTGTCAACAACGATGTCGCCGGTAAAGCCGTTGTCGACTTGGGCGATGTCGTGTGCGCAAGCGATACACCTGCCGAAATTCGGTCTGTAGCTCAGGAATTTCCGGTTTAACCGGGGTTGTTCCTGCGGAGTAAGGGTGTCGCTTGTAGTCTTGGACAGCAGGTTGAGCAGAGAGAATCGTGATCCTGCAGACCATATCGCTCCACGAGCGTGGCTATCGTTGGATGCGGGCGTGATACTTGGGAACTGTTCCTCCAACGCGCTCAGTACTGGGGCTGTTGCGGCGACCGTCGAACCACTAAGAAGCCCGGTATGCGCCAGCGGGATCAAGGCCGCTTCAACCGCCCCCAGAACCCGTCCTGCCCTGAGTTGTGCGCGTGCCACGCGGCCGAGGATACTCTGCAGATCAGGAGGAAGGACTGGCCCGCCGACCAGGAACAGATAGCCGCATCGCGCCGTGTCGTCATTGATGCGGCAGGTGCTCAAGCTTACTCCGCATTCGCTCTGCACGTCAGTGCCTTTAAGCGACAAGACCGAGACTCTGAATTGTATGTCAGCGGCCAGCTGGTTCGCCGCCTTTAGATAGGCCAGCCCCACCGAGAGCTGATCCAGAGGCAGGCCATCCCAGCACAAAAAGCCAATCTCTGTGGCATGACCCGTGTCGGGTTCGATAACCGAACAGTGTTTCATTCCGGGTCACGCCGTCTGAGTTTCATCGGGGCCTAGCCGTCCGCTTTGGGTCGTTCGCTTTTGGCATCATAGGGGGTTCGGATATGCGCCGTTGCAGACAGTCGGCTTCCGGCAAGGTCGATCTCGAACTTGCCCTTGGCAATGTAGTCCGCCGTCACGCGTTCGGGTGCATCCAACTGACACAAGGCAACTGACGCGCCCAGCGTGTGACCATAGGCGGCCGAGCGGACCTCGCCGATTTCGACGCCGTCATACAGCACAGCCTCGCCGCCCCACAGCTGTGGCGCGTCATCGTCCAGTACCAGCTGTACGATACGGGTTTTCAGGTGATCGGGGTCCGCTTTTGCGGCCAACAGTGCCTCTCTCCCGATGAAGCCGCCGGGTTTTTCATAGTCCACGGCAAAGTTCAGACCAGCCTGGATTGGCGTGATGTCTGGGGTCAACTCGCGGCTCCATGCGCGGAAGCCTTTCTCAATCCGCAGACCTTCCAGCGCATAGTAGCCGGCGTCGATCATACCGAACGGGGCCCCTTCGCGCATCAGGTCATCGTAGACGCCTGCCGAAAATTCGACCGGCACGATCAGTTCCCAACCCAATTCGCCGACATAGGTCATGCGGTTAGCCAGAACGGTGGCATAGCCCAGATCAATTTCCTGAACGGTGGCAAACGGGAAGGCTGCGTTCGAAAGGTCCACCTTCGTCAGCTTTTTCAGAACATCGCGCGAATTTGGACCCATCACCGACAACACTGACCATGCAGCCGTCACATCCGTTAGGAAGACATGGGCGTCTTTGCTGAAATTCTTGCGGACCCAGTCCGCGTCATGAATGGTTTGGGCCGATCCTGTGATCAGCATAAATTCTTGCTCTTTCAGTCGCAGAACCGTCAGGTCGGATTCATATCCCCCGCGTTCGTTCAGCAAGCCAGTGTACACTGTCTGCCCCACGGGCACGTCTACATTTGCGGCGCAGATTCTGTTCAACTCGCGGCAAGCATCGCGCCCTTGCACAAGCAATTTCGAGAACGAGCTCTGGTCAAACAGCGTGACCGCTTCGCGTGTGGCCTTGTGTTCTTTGCCCACGTTGTGGTGCCAGTTCTGACGACCAAAGCTGTAGCCGATCTCGGTCTTTTCACCATCCTCAGCAAAATAGTTCGCCCTCTCCCACCCCATTTTCGATCCAAACACGGCGTTCTTGGCCACCAGCCGATCATAGAGAGCCGAGCGGCGAAACGGCCGCGCCGTGTCCAGTTCCCGGTTAGGCCAGGGCATCGCATAGTGCAGGCCCAGCGTTTCCTTGACACGGTCATGCAGCCATGTGGGGTTATTGTTAAAACTTGCAAACCGCCGGATATCGACCGCAAACAGGTCCGAGGTTGGCGCCCCTTCGACAATCCATTCGGCAAGCGCGCGTCCGGCCCCACCTGCACTGGCAATCCCCATCGAGTTGAAGCCCGCGCCAACAAAGAAATTCTTCAACTCGGGCGCTTCGCCCAGCAGATAGTTATTGTCTGGAGTAAAGCTCTCAGGCCCGTTGTAGAACTGACGTACGCCAGTCTCGGCCATGCTGGGCACGCGGATCAGTGCATTTTCCATCAAGATTTCGAACTGATCCCAGTCATCTTCGAGAAGCTGGAAAAAGAAGTTATCGGGTATGCCATCCATGCCCCATGGCTTGGCGTCCGGTTCAAAGCCGCCCATTACCAGGCCGCCTGTCTCTTCCTTGAAATAGATATAGCCATCTGGGTCGCGCAGAACGGGCAGGTCGGGCCTCACACCTTCGATCTGCTCGGTCACGATGTAGTAGTGTTCAGCAGAGTGCAGAGGCACATTGACGCCGCACATCTTGCCCAGTTGCCGGGCCCATTGTCCACCGCAGTTCACCACAATCTCGGCATTGATCGTGCCCTGATCGGTGACCACGCCGGTGACAGTGCCATCTTTGGTCAGAATGTCAGTGACCTTGATTCCTTCGATCACCTTCGCGCCACCCATGCGCGCGCCTTTGGCCAGTGACTGGGTCAGATCAGTCGGGTTGGCCTTACCGTCGCCGGGCATCCATAGCCCGCCTTTGACGTCGTCCACCTGCATCACTGGCCATTTGTCCTGCGCCTCCTGCGGGGTGACGACCTGGACCTCGACTCCCTGCGCCCGCGCAGCAGCAGCGGTGCGCATCAGCATGGTCATTCGGTTCTCAGTCCGTGCCACTGTTACCGATCCGCATTCCATCCAGCCAGTGGCAAGCCCGGTCTCGGCTTCAAGCTGTGAATACAGCTCGGTCGAATAGCGGATCAGGTTGGTCATCGCGGGCTGGCTGCGCAGCTGACCGACCAAACCCGCGGCGTGCCATGTGGTGCCACAGCTCAGCTGCCCCTGTTCCAACAGCACAACATCTCGATGCCCCATCTTCGTCAGGTGATATGCTACCGAGCAGCCAACGATACCGCCCCCTACGATGACATATTGCGCGCTTTGCGGAAGTTGGATGTCGGCCATTGCCTTGCTCCGTACAGAAGGAATCGGGTATTTGCCCACCTTATCGGCACTTTGCAAAACTTGGCAATATTTTTCTTTTGTTGGCGTTAGACGCTGACAACATCAACGGGTTGGTCTCTAATCACTTCCGAAATGCCTTTGGGCAACTCGCCGTCGACCACTAGCGTAACATCCACAGGCAGTGGTTTCATCGCAACTTGCCCCACCACATCGAATTTGCTGCTGTCCGCCAATAGGAACGGGCGTTGCGACCGCTCTATCATTGTGTGTCGCAGGTTTGCACCTTCCAGCGAAAAATCGGTGAACAAGGTCCGAGCGCTAATCCCACCAACTCCGATCAGCGCAAATTCTGCATTGTATCGGGAAAGGTGGTCCAGTGTGTCCAAACCCATTGTAGCGTTCTCCGAAAAATCTAACCGCCCGCCCAGCAAGGTGACCTCTTCAGCCGCTGGCGCTAGTACCGAAGCTATGCTTAAATCATTGGTGTAAATTGTTAAATATTGGTGATTGGTCGCCAAGGCTTTCGCTGCCGCGAGTGTCGTCGAGCCGCTATCAATGATCACACTCGCTCCATCCGGGATTATGCTGGCTACGTAATTGCCAATACGTTCTTTGCCTGCTCGATTGGTCTGAGTGCGATCGACCATGGGGGGTTCGTGCGTACGCACACTGGTCGCTCCACCGCGTATCTGGTTGAGCTTGTTTGCCTGCGCCAGTTGCTCGATATCCTTACGAACTGTCTCTCGCGAAACGCCGAGCCGATCGGTCAAGGCTCGGATAGAAACAGCAGGTTGACGCGAAACTTCTTCAAGGATTATTGCATGTCGTTCGGATGGTAGCATCGTTTTATCTTCCGGCTCAAGGATGCCCAAGTTTGCCAAATTTCGCAAACAGGGTCCAGCCCGGTTTAATACAGGAGAGTGTTACAGTGCCCACTCCACGAAGCCAGCCGCGTAGCGGAAGCCCTGGCTGCGCCTCTGATTAACGGGTGTAGGCCGAACTCGGTTTAGAATGTACCCCCGGCTACAATCCAGTACCCGTATGTGAAATTATGAGAATTATACGTCTTTTGACATTGCAGCAGCAGAATGAGCTAGTTTCTCAAAGACGAAGGCGCGCTGTGGGAGATAGCTCTACCACCTTCAACCCACTGTCGGATGCGACGCTTACCTGTCCGTTGTTCCACGCATAGACAAGCACCACTGTTTTACCAGTGTGGGCATCCTGCACCTCAATGATCGGTTCGGCTCTTTTCGCGCGCTCGCTTGTTTGCTGTGTCTGCATTTTCGTTCCTTGGTAACCTGCAGGTCCATTCCTCAAAACCCAGCGTCAAGCGAAGGGAAGGGGACTGTCGACTGCTCGATTTTTGCGATCCACCTCAGAAAACGAAGCGGGATTTTGCTCAACTTATAGCTGAGTATCTCGGCTCGTTGACAATCGCACGAAACAAAACGACACAGGACGAAATGGAACGAAACGAAAGCGTGGAAGCCATTGACCAAGCGCGGGAAATACTTTGTTCCTCCGCCGAAAAACGGCAGCGACATCAAAGAGCTCTTTAAGTACTTGATGTCAGTCGGCGCTGGTCTACCGACTGACCAGACAGGATTGCCAGTCGGTTCCTGGACCCCGGAACTTCTTGCTGGCACCATATCGCAATTCGAAACCAACAAAACGGGCGTAGACCTTCGGACCGTTCAGCATTGGTTTCAGGACAATGACAAAGGCATTAGCGCGGACAACATTCATTGGCTGGCGCGCATCTTCGGTTGCGACAATCCTGAGGCCATCACCGCGTGGAGAGCGGAACTCAATACGGCCAATAGACGATTAGCAACAAAGCGGCGAGAGAGGCGGAGCAATCAAAAGCGCGATTTGAAGATTTCTGCCGGCACGACAAAAGACGGAGACCAAAGTGCGCGCGCGAGCATAACGAAACGCGACAAGAGGGTGGAGCCGACGAAAATCCCGGGGTTGGCCGGACGAACGGAGGCGATGTTCAGTGCTCGTTCTTCTTTGGGCTTGCCTGCCGTCGTGTTCGCCGCCGCCACCGCTTTGGGGCTGATGTCGTTTTCATTGAACATTCACAGCGTTTTTTTCGCACTTCCGACCGGTCCGACAAAGCAAGTCGGTTTTTTGTGGGCCCCGAATTGGACAGTTGTATTTCTTATACTTCTACCAATCTACTTCGCCGTGTTGGTCAATCTGTTAAAGCGGTGGAAAGAAGAATGGCGACCTGGCTTGGTAACGAGGTTGAGCTCCACATCGCCACGCACAAACTGGGCAAGCAGGGTTACCACGATGTCCTATGTCTATTGGGCGGTATTTGTAGTGACCGTTTTGATAGCCTCAGCGTTCAACTGGGTGGAAACACATCTGATCCCTTTGCTGACCGGGGATGCAGGGAACTGGCCGGTGGATTGGGGAAGAATTGCGATCTTCCAACCTGATCTGGTTTCAGTTCCGAACGCCATTGTTTTCTCCGGGCTCGTCTTTCTGCTGAATGCTTTTGGGTCCTATCTGTTCTTTGCCGGCTTGATCGTCCTCTATACGCTCACCGATGATTTTGTCGATTTTTCTACCGGCCTCGCCCACGAAGGGGCTGAAGAACAGCGGCGGCGTCTGGCAAAGATCGGCGACGCCCTGATTGTTGGAGTTTTCCGCTGTTGTTCCTTGGGGTTGATGATCACCATCTTGATGAAGCTGCAGGCCGGCTTCCTGCTCTCGGACGGCAGGGACATCGTTGGTTGGCTGGCAGCCGATCTGCAAGCCCCCATTCGGAGTAGCGTCCCCCAAATTAACGGATACGGCTTCCATCAGAATGTGCCGGGAATCTATTACAGCTTCTTCTGTCTGTTTGTGATTTTCGCAGTGTTTGTGATCTGCACAGCCAGAATACGTAAAGCGGTAACGAACCTAGGCCTGCTGAAAGGCGATAACGCGGAAAGATTGTCCTTGATGGCGATGTATGGGGTCCTGCTCATGTTGACGGTGACCTATATGCTCATTGGTGTGTTTCCCGGCTTCACGATCCTTTTGGTTACGGCCCTAGTCTTGGCTGCATGTTTCCTTACACGTCCCACCTTGGGTCGGCTGAACGCAACGAAAACGAGAGAATTAGATGCTTAAGACCATTGCTCTGGATACAGCCCCCATTCATCCCCATGTCGCGGAAGGCCCATCCGATGTGCGCGCCTATTGGGTACTTGCCGATGACAGTGTTCGTCTCAGGGTGGCCCGCTGGCCAACAGAGAAATCCTCCAAAGGTACTGTCTTCCTGTTTCAGGGGAGAACGGAAAACATCGAAAAATACGGACGAACGGTGGAGTATCTGCATCGCGCTGGCTACACTGCCTTCGCAGTTGATTGGCGCGGCCAGGGACTTTCCGACAGGCTCACTGAAGATCCGATGATGGGCCATGTCGTCAGGTTCTCTGACTACCAGAAGGATGTTGCTGCTGCGGTCGATGCGGCCAAGTCAATCAACTTGCCGCAGCCTTGGTACCTCGTCGGGCACTCTCTGGGCGCATGCGTCGGTCTGCGTGCGATAATCGAAGGTCTTCCAGTTTCAGCATGCGCGTTCACGGCCCCCCTGTGGGACATTAACTTGCCGACATTGCAGCGGCTCGGAGCATGGCCTCTATCAGGTGCGTTTCAAGCTCTTGGAAAAGGCGCCACCTATGCTCCCGGCACCCGTGGCAAGAGCTATGTGCTGACAACGGATTTCGACGACAACCGACTGACACATGACCCAGATATGTACCAGTACTATCGGAACGTTTCGGAATCCCTGCCTGACCAGCAGATCGGCGGGCCCAGTATGTCTTGGTTGTTTCAAGCCCTCAAAGAAACTCGAGCACTTTCTAAGCTGAAGTCTCCCGACATCCCGTGTCTCACGTTTTGCGGCGCTGAGGACGAAATCGTCGCAATCCCCGCAATCAAGGACAGAATGGCACGTTGGCCCAACGGGAAATTCGAGCTGATGCAAAACGCGAGGCACGACGTCTTGTATGAGGTGCCAAGTGTTCGCGAAAACGTGTTGGCTCAAATTTGTGAGCTTTTCGGGTCAACAAACAAAGACAGGCCGATAGCGTCGACCTCATAGGCTAGCCGTGCTCTGGCCGCGCTCAGATAGCTACTGTTTTTCTCCGCTAGTACGGCACGAGCACATAGTCGTAGCGGCCAAAAATGTCCGACCATTCCACACCAACCCCGCGGTAGTTGCTCGGACATTGTCGCCGCAAAGGCAACCACGCAGGACGCGGACCAGGTGCGCGATCGGACCAACTGAATCTGGCGTTTTCGTCGTACGATCCGACGTCCATATCCAAACGGGTTTCACAAGGCCCTTCGCGTTCCCGCACTTTGTAGCTGTAGTGACGGACGTGCCACACCCGTATGGATCGAACCACGTCGAAATCGGGAGATGATAGATTCACGTTTGCCAAAGTGGGCTCAGGAAGGGCAGGGGACCCAGCACCGATAGTTGCCAGCGGTGTTTCCCTTGTTCCAAGCGGCGTCCATTTCAAGGCATCGGAGACATCGAGCATTGACCAAGAGTCCCGAGAGTAAGTGACATCTACAACTTGCGGGGTCTTGCCATACGTCCCGGGCAATTCAGGAAGCGGGTTAGCACTTGAAGATTTGATGGCATCAAGACGCTGCATGGGTGACATGTCGGCAGAACCCGCGGTTACGCCCATTGGGCATCGCCAGAGTTGAAGAGGCGGTTCGACCGGCAGGGGGGTGATACGCCGGATGAACTCGGCCCGAGCGGCATTGCAATCTGGTGTACTGGGCCACCCTCCAGCAAGGCATAAGAAAATCGCACAGTCGATTGGGTAGGCGTAAGTCGGAGCAGTGAATCCAAGAGCAGCAGCAGATGTGCATCCCAGTAGCTTCAGTCGAAACATGGTGTTGTCCTTTCGGCAGCAATGATTTCGGGGATCGTTTGCGCTGATTTCTGCAAAAAAGTTAATCATTATATTTTCTGTTTTGCAAATTTTAAATTTTGCAGTATTGAAATTACCAGATTCAAACTTTCGGAGAATTCGAAAGAATGCAAGAAGTCGTCCTATAGGGGGACGACCATGCCGCACAGAAAGAACTTTCCATTGATCACCCAAGGTGAAGCACGAGACCTTGATGCATCAGGTAAGGACTATGAGTTTCGGTATGACCTAGTCGAGCTGGGGCAAAATGGACGTCCGCAATACATTTGCATTTACCGCTATGACGGTAAGGACAACGTCCTCATCTCTGAGAGGGCGACGTCTCAAGGAGTTGTTCCCCGAAGACTGTCACTGTTTCCGGGCCTCTTCAATTTTCACAGCCGGTTTAGGCAGGGCAGTGACATTACTCTGCACAATGATCTCACCATCACGACAGATGGTGTGCGGGGGCAGATTAACCTGGATTTCGATAAGGAAGAAGACGAGGACTAAGGTCACACCGCTAAGGCTTTGCTATTCCAACGGGAGGGCAAGCCAGGTGAAAAAGCTTCTTTCTCTCACGGCTATACTACTCTGTGCAGCGTTGCTCGCAGATCTGGTCGGGCGTCGGATTTCGACATTGAAGGTGTCAGCCTCTGATATACTCGTTCTTGACGGGGATACAATTGATCACGGCGATGACAGATATCGTCTTGTGGGTTTTGATACGCCTGAAACCTATCGATCCCAATGTGCCGCCGAAAAAGCGTTGGGTTTGAAAGCCAAGATCCGGCTTACAGAACTCATCCATACAGCCGGGCACGTTAATCTCGAAATCGAAGACGAGGTCGACAGGCATGGCCGCTTCCTGGCGGTCGGTCGTGTGGATAGGCGGGATGTTGGGGCAACTCTGATTTCTGAGGGTCTCGCACGCGAATATTGGGGCGGCAAACGCCTGTCCTGGTGCCCGTAAACTGAAAGACTGGAAACAAGAATACTGCAGGAGGAAGAAAACTAGATCGAGCAGTTAACGGCCCTGTCGGTTGCGCCAACAACTGACAGGGCCAGAGACGCCCCAAAGCCATCCGGGGCAATTCTCACGCATCAAGAGAAAACCGTAACGATGAAGAAAACAGCAAACCTTGATGCTGTTCCTAAAAAGGACAGCACAGCGGCGGAGTCAATCGCATTGACTTCCGTAGACCAGCGCGCGCCTCGGTCAGCTTTGAAGCCTCTAGTGGATTCCGAAGATTGCAGGGTGTCAATGCCGGCCAAAACACTGGGCCACTCTGTCTCGTGTAATCCGTTTTATGTAAAATATACTGATCAAGTTTCTGACGACAACACGGCACCCATTGTGGTCTGTAGACCCTCGTCAACGGCCTCAGCATTGCCTGAGGGTTTCCAGAATGGCCTCTCTTCGATGCATGTGGTGCTACACCGAAGAGAGAGTGTGACCAGGTTCAGACGGATCTGCGCCCAGCACATAACCGCCACCTACAAAGCAGCAGGAACGGTATCTTTTAGGCTATCCAAGCCAATCCTTTCAAAACAACGCGAAATCAAATCTAATCACGGATTTGTCAACACGCCTCAGCGCAGTCTGGGGGCCACAGAATGACCCTGTTTCTGAATGGCAATCCTCTGGTGGTCGAGAGCGAAGCGGGTCAACGCGCCCTGACGGTCGCGCATGGCGCGGGCACCCGCGTGGACTGTGGGTGCCGCAAGCCTGCCCCGGAAATGTACATCGCGGCGACCGCTGGCAAGTTCATCGTCAAACGGATGCCCGGTACCGGTCCGGATCATGCGATTGATTGCCCGTCCTTCCTGCCATCTGAAGAACTCTCGGGCCTAGCACAGGTTCAGGCGTCGGCCATCACCGAAGATCCTGACGATGGCACCACGACGCTTAAACTGGGCTTTCCGCTGCGCAAGAACAGCAAAAGCCGGACCGCACCAGAACAGACAGACGCAAAACCAACCGAGGCCAAGGTTGCCCCGCGCAAGCTGACGATCACAAGCGTTCTGCACTTCCTCTGGCATGAGGCGGATCTGGGCAAGTGGTATCCGAGAATGGAAGGAAAGCGGTTCTGGGGCGTGATCCACCACGCCCTGCGTCGGGCCGCGGCGGCGAAGATCGTCAAGGGCCAGGACCTGGCCTGCATCCTCTATGTCCCGGAATTTTTCAAACTCGACGACAAGCCCCAGATCGCGGCCCGACGGAACCGGGTGTTTGCAAACCTGCGTCCTGCCGGGCGCGGCGCAACCCTGTTTGGTCTGGTGATTGCCGAATACAAGGCCATGGAACCGACCGCGCACGGTGCGCGCTTCATTTTTAAACATGCGCCTGACTGCGCGTTCTTCGCGGATGCCGATCTGGCCACGAAGTTCGACAAGGTGTTCGGGGATCAATTGCGGCTCCTTGAAGCCATGGGATCCGGTCATGCCATCGTGATCGCCAGCTTCTCCATCGCCAAGGCGGGTTACCCGGTTCTCCATGAAATCGGCGTGATGCTGGTGACGGAGAACTGGATTCCGTTTGAAGGCCTCCGCGAACTGGAAGTGCTGACTGCGCTGACCGAACAGTCCCGCGCCTTCCAGAAACAGATGCGGTTCAACCTGCCGGCAGATGCACCAATCGCATCCGCTGTTCTGCTGGACACGCCAGATCCTGTTGCCGTGTTCGTTGCGGATAATCCCGACGACGCCGGTGCGCTGGCACTGCTCACCACCGCCTCGGAAGAAGGGCACTACCCGAGCTGGTGCTGGTTCGACGATGGGCCGATGCGCCCGTTTCCGGATCGTGGCGCGTCTCCCTCCAGCCGCCACTCACGACCACCGGAGGGGGAGGCGGACGAAACCTGGGACAACCCAATTCCAAGCGGAGCAATCGAAAGGTTCCCCGATGAGGATTGAAAAGCTTCAAAACAATGGCCGCGTCGACAATTTGTGTGGACCGGGATGGGTTCCCTCCCCGCCGACAGGACGAACACGCGGCGGAGAGAGATGCCGATCAATCCGGGTTTGGGATGGGATTAGATCGGCAGACCTCCCCTATTTCAATCCACTCCAAGTCTCAAAAGGACAATCGGCAGACATTAGAAACGTGTTCAAACCGTTGCTGATTAGCCTCCCTTTAATCGCAGCATTCGCCTCATTTGCCCAATCGCAGAATGACGAAGCCGCAATTTGTGCGGGTCGCGATCGCCCAATTTTGAGTGGAGGGCGCTTGCTGTGTGTGACCGCCCCCGCCCGCACCTGCCTGGAACCGTCATTCCGGGCAGGTGCAATGGTATGCCTCAGATATGAGGACGGAAGCAATCCGGAACAGGTTGTTTCGAGGAATGCAACCCCGCGGCCCAATGGCGAATGGGCTGAGGAAGCAGAACGCGCCGCAAAACGCCACGGTGTTCCGGTGCCGCTGTTTCATGCGCTGGTGCATCAGGAAAGCCGCTGGAATGCGAACGCGGTCAGCCCGAAAGGCGCGCTGGGACTGGCCCAGCTGATGCCGCCCACTGCCGCAGCGCTCGGTGTCGATCCTCATGACCCGGTGCAAAACCTCGATGGCGGCGCGCGGTATCTGAAAGCCATGTTCCTGAAGTTCGGCACATGGCGTTTGGCGCTGGCCGCATACAACGCCGGACCCAGTGCCGTGGAACGCTATGAAGGCGTCCCGCCTTACCCGGAAACCACCCATTACGTCGCAACCGTTCTCGAAGGGGCCGGGCTCCCGCCCGACGCCTGAACACCCCAGTCCAAGGAGACTATCTTACATGAATCGCAACCCTCAAAACGTCGTCTTGCTGGCCGCGCTGGCCCTCGTGGCGTTCAGCAGCCCGGCCTTGGCTCAGTCATTGTTTGACGCGCCGGTGTCCATCCTGACCCAGATCCGGACCTTTGTGACGGGCGCCAACGGTATTCTGCTCGGTGGTGCAGCCATTGCGCTGGCCGGCATTTCGGCCGCCAGCCCACGTGTGCCGGTCACATGGGGCCATTTCTTTGTGATCCTCGTCGTGCTGGGCATCTTCTACGGTGCGTTTGGCATTGCCGAAGCCATTCAGGGCTTTGCGACCTGATGAGCGACGACAACCGCATATTCCAGGCGATCACCCGGCCCTCTGAACGGGCCGGGATGCCGATGACGTTTCACATTGTGGCGCTCAGCATCCCCCTGATGACTTTCATCATGACGCAGGGCTTTTTGGGCTTCTGGGGATTGCTCGCCGTCGCCCCGTCTTATGCCGCCGCCCGCTGGATTGTGAGCGTCGATCCGTACCTGCCGGATCATGTCGCCACCATGGCTGACTGCAAACTGTTCACCCCAAACAAGCCCTACTGGGGTGGCAATTCCTACACCGGAGACTGACTTGAACATTCACCCCGAGATACAAAAGGCCATGCCGTCTGCGCGCCGCGCCGCGCGAGAGGTGCCAGCGACCACGCATATCCCGTTTGTGCGTTTCCTGCGGGACGGGACGTTCACGACGCGCAACGGTGATCTGGTGGCGGTGTTGGAACTCAAGGGGTTCATCCACGAAACCGCTGACCGGGCCGCGATCAAAGCCGCCAATGACACACTGGCCCGGTTGGTCTCCAGCTTTGAAGACAATCGGACGGCTTTTTACAGCCATATCATTCGCACCAAAGTGAAGCTGTCCGACACGCTGCCCCCTGTGAGCGAGCCCGCTTTCTCTGCAAAACTGGACAATCACTATCGAGACCAGCTGGACCAGGACGAAACTTATCAGCTACGCCACTTCCTAACGATCGTTCGGCGCCCGTACACTAGCGGCAAGCGGTTGCTGGATGCGGTGTTGCGGTCTCTGCGCTCAGCGACAACAGATCCAGCCGCAAGTGCCGCCCGCGAAAAGAACCGCAAAGCCCTGCACGTGGCCGCAGAACAGGCGATGCGGGATCTGTCCGTATTCGGTGCGCGCAGGCTCACCGGCTCAGAGGCAGATCGATGCCACACGCTGTCATTTCTCTCAATGCTGCAAAGCGGGATTTGGCAAAAGGCCCCAGCAGTCTGGACACATCTCGCGGATGCGGTGCCAAACGGGCGTATCACTTTCCGCAAAGACCATGTTCACAGCCTGTCTCCGGGCGGGGACAAGGATCGGTTTGCGGCGGTCTTTGCGGTCAACGCCTATCCGGAACGGTCCAAATACTACATGTTCGATGAGCTTTTGGGGGAACGCTGTGAGTTCATTGCGACCCAGTGTTATGCGCCGATGGACCGTGTGTCAGGCGGCACCAAGATCCGCGATGCCGAACGCGGTATGGCCGACGCGGGTGATGAAGCCGAAACTTTGCAAAAGGATCTGAAGGACGCACGTGATGCGATTGCCTCCCGTGCCATGTCCATCGGCCGGCACCACTTCACCGTGGCTGTTCTTGGAGGCACCCGTGACGAGATGGAAGACGCGGCTACGCGCGTGAACTCTTCACTGACGGGCGCGGACCTGCGTACCCGGCGCGAAGATATTGGGTTGGAAGCGGCCTGGTGGGCGCAGCTGCCCGGCAACTTCGCCTATCAGGCGCGATCCAAGAAGCGCTTTGTCTCTGACAAGAACTTTGCCGATTTCTCCAACCTGCATTCCTGGCCGACCGGATCGCGGGAAAGACTGCGCTGGGGCGGGCCTGTGGCGGCGTTCCGGACGCTGGGCAGCACGCCTTATTGGTTCTCTTTCCACCGTGAAGGCTCTGATAGATCCAAGGGGCCAGGAACCACGGCCATCTTTGGGGCGACCGGTGAAGGTAAAACCCTGCTGGCCAACTTCCTGATGTCCAGCTGCTACCGCCTGCCCGAACACCCGCATCTTATTGCCTTTGATAAAGACCGGGGATCGGAAACCTTCATCCGTGCGATTGGCGGCACGTACCTTCAACTCAAATCCGGTATGAACCTTGGCTTCAATCCGTTTGCTGTTGCGACCGACGAAGTTGGGATCGAATGGCTTGAGGGCTTTATTCAACGCCTGACCGGTGCGGACAAACTCACCCCGGAACAGGAACGGCGGATCGCAACAGGTCTGAGGCGCTTGGCCAATGGTGATCCGGCTCTGCGCACATTCTCGGATTTTGCCGACACATTGCGGTCTGTGGATGATGCTGACGCGCCGGTGCAGCTGCTCGATGCGCTGAGCAAATGGTATGGGTCCGGCAATCGCGCCTGGCTGTTTGATAACGCGCAAGACAGTTTCAACCTCGATCAAGCCGTGACCGCGTTTGACATGACGGCCCTGCTGAAAGCGTCGGATATCCGCCTGCCCCTGCTGGATTACCTTTTCTACCGCATCGAGCGCAAACTGGCCGAGGGCAAGCCGCTGATCATCATGGTGGATGAAGCCTGGGCCTTGTTTGACGATCCCCGGTTTGGTCCCCGTATTCAGGACTGGATCAAAACCATCCGGAAGCTGGATGGCATTCTGGTCTTCATGACGCAGGAAACGTCGGACGCGGCCAAATCCTCTATCTCGGACACGCTGATCCAGTCGACGGAAAACCGCATCTTCTTTGCCAACCCCAAAGCGGACCGCAAAACCTATGTGGATGCGTTCCGGCTCACTGAGGCCGAGTTCAGCGCGATTTCATCCATGCCACCCAAATCCCGTCTGGTGCTGATCAATGACGGAGACGGATCGGCCGTTGTCTCGACGCGGCTTGAGCTGCCCGAACAATTCTATCGGGTGTTGTCAGCGACAGGCGACAGCCTTGCCGAGATGGATCAACTGCGCGCCGAGTACGGCGAAGACGGCTGGCTCGCCGCCTTTATGTCCCCCAAAGCCCCACTGGAGACCCCCCAATGATCCGCACACTTGTCCTCGTTGCCCTTGGCCTGCCGCTTCTCGGAGCCTGCACCATTACCGGTGATGCTCTCGATCCGCCCCGCGAGCTGAAGGCCAATTGCAACATCGCAGACGCAGAGCCGGTCCCTCAGACCGGTCTTGCCACCACCCTGCCGCTCAGCATCGGTAAAATCTGACCCCTCCCCTGAAAGGACTTTATGATGAACGCCATTTTCACTAGCACCGCCGCGGTTGTTGCACTTGCACTGGCCGGATTTGTCGGAACGGCCGGCGCAGCCCAAGCCCAGGGCGTGCCGACATATAGTGTGACAGAACATGCAGAGCTGATCGCTCTGCTGAATTCCAGCGGCGAAATGGTTGGTCTGAACACCGAGATACTGGACAATGCGTTGTTGCAGTTGCAGGAGCTTCAGGAACAGTTGCGCCAAGCGCGAGCGACGCACAACGCCATCACTGGCGCCCGCGAAACGATCGGTAACCTGTTTAACGGCGATATCACGCCCCGCAAGCTGTCCTCATCGCTGTCCACGCTGTCGATGACCGGCAAGTCGGTGAACAACCGGCTAAGCAACCATATGGAAGAACTGAAAGTCGACTTCCAGCCGTTGAGCGGGCAGCAAGCGCTCGGGCGTTCTGCAGAAGATCCGGCCACGCGGTCACATGATCTGGTTTCCGGATCGAGCATGGCCGGATTGGCAATTGCCGAGGAAGGCTTTGCCGGGGCCGGCGAAGCGATGGAGCGGTATGACGGCTATCGTGAGCAGATTTCCGCGACCGATGATCTGAAAGCTAGCATTGATCTGAACACACGCATAGCGATTGAGAACGGCATGATGCTCGCCACTTTGTTGCAGACCCTCTCTGCACAAGGTCAGCTGGACGCCGCAATCGTAAACCAGCGTCTGCGCGGTCAGGACATTGTCGCCCGTCAGGCGTACAGACCTGAAGGATCAAACTGATGCGCTTCCCCACTCACACCCTCCTCATCGCTGTTTTTGTCGCCACTCTTTTTCCAGCGGTGCAACCAGCACTTGCTTTGACGGCGGATGAAAAGCGGGAGAATTTCCGTCTCGGAAAAGCAAAGACAGTGTCTTTAGAACGCCGGTCTGCCGAGGTCAGGTTCGCTTACGCGGAGAAATGCGAAGCGGCGTTTGCAGCCGGTGAGCCGATGCCGGAGCGGGATGTGCGTATCACTGATGCGGTGGAGATCGACCAGGATTTGGTGGGCATGAGCTTGGAAGAGATTTCCGATCAATTCGCGCTTGCGTCGGACGCATTCTACGAAGCCGACCGAGCTGTGAACGACTGCATCCGAAAATTCAGAAAAAGGAATGATGGATCATGAGTATCAGAGATTTCCTTGTTGGTACGGATCAAAGCTTTGACAACATCATCAATGGTGGGTCGCAGCAGGTCTTCCAGGCCCTTGCGACCCCCAGCGCAGAGTTTTTAACGATACTCGCCGGGGCTGCACTAGCGGTCTGGGCAGTCACAGCAGCGTTCCGAGGAAGCTTTTCGCTGGACGGCTTTATCACCTTCGTGTTTCGATTTACGTTTTTCTATTTGGCGGTGTCTGGTGGCGCCCTCTGGACACAGTTTATATATCCGTTCATCACCGGGTTCCCGGTGGCAGTTGGCAATACGGTCATCACCCATTTTGGGGGAGGCGGAAACGCAGACGGCGTGGCTACTGCCTTTGCCGATGTGGCAGACACTGCCTTCAGAAACATCGTGACGGCACTAGGGTCATACGGGGTTACGGACTACATCGCGGGCGATGCTCTAGGGGTACTCTTGTTTGCTTTGCTTGCCGCGCTCTTCATTCTCCTGATGATCGTTATAGCCCTTGCTTTGCTCGTTTCGTCCAAGGTCTTGCTGGCCATATTGCTTGCAATTTTCCCCGTGCTTGCTGTTTGGGCCTATCTCCGTAGCTCGGCAGAAATTTTCAATGGTTGGGTGCGTGGAGTAACCATGCTGGTACTGTTTCAGATCCTGCTCTTTGGTGTCATGGGCATAGCGATTGCTGCAACCCAAGGCGTAGCTGACGCGGTGACGGCAGGTGTTCGATCTGAAACAGACATACCTCTGGAAATGTTCAAGCTGGCTGGAATGAGCGGTATTACGGCGGGACTTCTCCTGATCTGTCCGATGATCGCGCAGCGGATTGGCGGGGCAGCCTTGAATCTGGGTGAGTCCCAACTCAAGGGAGCGGGTCAGGCCGGCGTGAAACTCTTGGGCGGCCAGCTGACAGGCGTAAACTCTGGCGGCAACAACCTGGGCGAGGTCTCCAACCAGCGTGCCAGTGCGGCGAATGAGGCCGACAGGCCATCCGCAACAGAGGCAAACAACCAACGCATTCGGGATTCTGTAAGGCGCGGGGCTGAACGCATGGCCGAAGACGCTCGACGGCGCGGAAGCTGATCTGAATGCACTTTCTGGTTTGATTGAGGCTTCCTTCGCTGCCTCTCCCCTGCGGGTCGAACGCGAACTCAGCCAACCAGATCTCAATGAATCCAGAAAGTGCCGTAACCAATTGAAATCATTGGCGGGCTGGCCCCGCAACAGACGAGGAGTCACCAGATGCAACAGGCAACAGCAGAATTGAGGCCCGATCCGCTCAATCCTGACGGGCAGTATCAGGGCTCTCCCCTGCCCGATACCACCACCATTCATGACGGCCACGACCGCTGGGAATATGAGATGTATCTCTCGATGCGGCGCAGAACAAAGATGGCCTATATCGTCGCTGGGGTTGGCGCGCTGATCGGAGTGATGGGCGTCGCAGCCGTCATGGAACTCGCTCCGCTCAAACAGGTCGTGCCCATCACAATGACGGTCGACAAGTATACCGGCCTGGTCAACGTGGAATCCCGTCTGGGTGATCTGACACTGGACGATGACGAGTATGTCACGCAGGCGCTGTTGTTCCAGTATGCCCGCGACCGGGAAACCTATGATGCGCACGATCAGCGCGACCGGCTGACCGATGTGTACCGGCGAACCTGTGGCGGGGCCGCAGAGGATCTGGCTGCGCTCTATGATGAAGACAATCCCAACAGCCCTATGAATATCTACGGCAGTTATGGCCGCGTCGATGTCCGTATTCGGTCCGTCACACTGAACAACGGAAACTCGGCCACGCTGCGCATCACCAAAAGCGCTCGCCAACAACAGGGCGCTCCGGTCACGACGCGGAATTTCGTGGTGACGATGGGCTACGAGTTCGACCGCACCGGAAACATGACACTGGAAGAGCGTTGGAACAACCCAACCGGCTTTTGTGTCGCCAATTACCGACTGGACGAGGAGGCGCGATAATGCTGCGTTTTATTTGCATTGTGGCTGTGATGCTGGCGCTTGGCGCGGCCTCTGTCTCAGCTGAACAAAAAGGACGGGGAACCCGCACGGACGCGCGCGTGCGAACCCTCGTCTATCACCCTGACGAGGTGTACAAGATCGATGTGTCGCGGGGATATGCGCTCAGCATTCACCTTCAAGACGGTGAACAGATGGTCGATGAGGTCCGGGGCGATCCCAAGACCTGGGACTTTATCCCTCTAACCGCTGGCAACGGCTTTGTCCTGAAGGCCAAACATGCCACATCGCAGGCGAGCAACCTCATTCTGCAAACCAACCTGCGTAGCTATGTGTTTCTCCTTCAGGCGCATGAAGCCGGGCCACCTGATAATGTCGGGTTTCTCTATCGGTTCAGCTATCCGGATCAGAAAAAGGGTTTCAAACCGCGACAGGCCGGTAACATCCAGACGGCATTCAACACCACCGGACGGCCCGCCAATCTACAATACAGCGCCAGCGGTGACAGGTTGTTGCGGCCAAAAGTGGCCTTTGATGATGGGCGCAAGACCTATCTGCGCCTGAAACAGCAAAGCGTGCGGCCTGCCGTCTTTGCCATGGACGCCAAAGGGCGCGAACGTCTGGTCAACTCAACGGATCTGGCCGATGGCACCATTGTCGTCACCGGTGTTTATCCGCGCCTGGTCCTGCGAGACGGGCCTTATGTGGTCTGCGTGTTCAACATCCCCCTCTATGACGTCGACCAGAACCGGGATCCGAATAAGCCCGCCAGGATCTCGTCATCCACGCCACAGCGCAATGCACGTCAAGGTGGGGAGAACCGCTGATGGCACAGAAAAATAAACTGCTTGAGAACCGCATCGAAGGCCCTGAAGAAGAAAAACGCGGCCCGAACCTGCCCATGATCCTCGGCATCGGTGCGTTCGTTGCCTGTGTTGGCCTGTTCTTCTGGATCAACAGCGGCAGGGATGAGACCGACCGACGCGGCAGCATCATTCCCGAAGTCAACCAGACGCCGGATCAGCGCAATCAGGGGGGCACCCTATTTGGAGCCGTGCCAACGGAACCTTTGCCCCAGGTCGAACAAGAGCCTGACCCGCGCGTTGCCATTCTGGAGGCTGAGCTGGCCGAATTGCGTGAACTTATTAAAGCTGCGCGGACCGAGGCACCTGTTGAGGAAACGGCCGCCGAAACCCCTGCCCCGGATCTTGATGCAGCCGCTCTCGCCGCACTGGAACGGCGTACCGAACGACAAGAACAGGCCCTTGAGGCGTTCCTGAAGAAGCTGGAAGAGGATCGATTGGCGGCGGAACGGCGTCAACGGGAACTGATTGCACGGATTCAAGCCAACCGGCCGATCACAGAACCGGGCGAGGCGGCAGCCCCGGCACAAGAGGGCGATGCGGTTACGGCTGAAGAAGACCGGTTGACTCAGCCTTTGACCAATAGCCTTGGGCGCAGTGCTGCCGGGGCGGGTGCGGGTGACGGCTCGAACAACAGCACGGGCAATGATTTCCTTGATGCTGCCGCGTCTCGCAGCGTTCAGACAGCGCGGGCAACCCAGTTGCAGGATGTGCATCGCCTGATCACGCAAGGCACCATGATTCCGGGCGTTCTGGATACAGCGATATCGTCCGATCTGCCCGGTGAATTGAAGGCCACCATAAGCCGGGATGTCTGGTCGGCAGATGCAACCACGATCCTGATCCCCAAAGGATCAACGCTGATTGGTGAATACTCGTCGGATGTATCACTTGGTCAGCGCCGGGTTCTGGTGGCCTGGAACCGCGTCATCACTACCGATCAACGCTCTGTCATGATTGGATCACGCGGCGTGGATGGTCTCGGCCGCGCCGGTCTGACGGGCAATGTGCAGCACCATTTTGGCCTCAAGTTTGAAGCGGCGTTCTTTATCTCGATCTTCTCAGGGATTTCCAGCTTCGGCAATCGCACTCTGAGCGAGTACGATCTGTCCACCGGAACCGATGGCTTTGCGAATTCCGGTCAGGATGCATTTGAAGAATACCTGTCGATTCCGCCGACGATCTGGGTGAATCAGGGCGAGCATATCAACGTGTTCGTATCGCGAGACCTCTACATGTGACGCCATGAACATCATTCCAGGCGGGGCGCAACACGGTTGTGCCCCGCAGCGTTTTCAAGCTTCCCACCCCTTAACACTCTTGTCCTGAAGGAGAATGCCATGAGCACCATACAGGCAAAGACCCACCTTCCTTATACGATTGCAGCCGGCGTCATCAGCATTCCGCTTTGGGCTGCGCTCCTGATTGCCTGGAAGGTGAATGGCGATATTGAAACGTGGCGGCCCTGGCTCCTGCTCAGCCAGCGCAATAGTCTGCACCAGAAAGATTGGGACCTGGTACTCTGGGGTGGTATCACGCTTGGACTGATGACCGGCGCGGGCCTTGCGTATTTGTTCGGCGGAATGGTGTTTGGCGTGACCGCGACTGATGCGCATGGGGATGCACGCTGGGCCACAGCAAAAGAGATCCGCGCTGCACGGTTGATCAGTGATTGGGGGCTGGTGCTGGGCAAGCTGGGAAAACCGGAGAAAAAAGCCCCTCACCTGCGCGCCCATACAGATGATCAGGGCACGGTGCTTGTCTCGGGTCCGCCTCGATCCGGTAAGGGTGTTGGTATTGTTGTCCCCACCCTGCTCGACTATCCCGGTTCGCTCATCGTCTATGACGTCAAAGGCGAGCTTTTTGAAACCACGTCCCGGCGGCGGCTGGCAAAGGGCGACAAGGTGCGGGTTCTATCGCCGTTTGATGTCCAGTTTCCAAACAACCCGGACGGTTCCCTTGTCGGCCGGTCGCACAGCTTCAACCCGCTGGTTGAGATTGCGGCGATGGATGATCTGGAAGACAGGCTCGTGCGGATTTCGGAAATCTGCGCCGCGCTGTTGGCCCCCAAAAGCGCAACCGGCGCTGAGGCGTCCCTGATGGAAGATGCGCGGGAAATCTTTGAGGCCGCAGCGGCCATCGTCTGCAATGAGCCAGAACCGTCGCTCGGCCGGGTTCTTCAGGTGCTGACGCCGGAAGTGGGCGGCGATGATGAGATACCGGATTACAAGGGCATGTTTGCAGCCCTTGCGCCGCGCGCGCCTGATCCAGTCTCAAAAGGTGCGATGCTGCGCATGGCGGGCCAGGACAACAAGCAGCTGGGGATTTATCTGTCCGTTCTGATGGGCGGCGGCCTGAACGCATGGCGTAACCCCGCGATCGTGCGCGCGACAAAGACCAATGATTTCGATTTTGAATCGATGCGGTGGGAACCGCAAACCTGTTACATCTCAATTCCGGAAGCACTTAAACAGGTGTCACGCCCACTGGTCCGCCTGTTCATCCAATGTGCCATCAATGCGCTGCGTCGGCGTCTCATGGCCTCGGGTGAGGATTTCCTGCCGGTCCTGTTTATGATCGATGAGTTTCATTCGCTGGGCAAAATGCAGGGCGTGCTTGATGCTGTGACCACCCTGCCCGGCTATGGCGGTCGGTTGTGCCTGATCGTGCAATCGCCAGCATCGCTGCGGGAACACTATGGGCAGGCCGGGGAAGAGATCTTGACCGAAAGTTCGCATCTGCATGTCTGGCTGACGCCCAATTCAGAAGAAACCAAGCAAAAGCTGTCCAAGGCGCTCGGCAACAAGACGGTGACGCAGAAATCCGTGTCGGGCCGGAACTGGTCGAAAGACCCCGACCGGTCTGAAAGCTGGTCCGAGAAAAGCCGGGCGCTCCTGACACCTGAAGAGATCGGACGCCTGGGCAAAGAGGAGGTGATTGTCACCGGCAAGGGCATGTTCCCGATCCGGACAAATCGCGTGTCCTTCTACAAGGACCATCGATTCAAAGCTTTGAATGACGGTCAAAAGGGCAAGCCCTGGCCGGATGTGCCTGTGGTCAAGGATGGCATTGTGACCCGATATGATGAGTTCCTGAAAAGTGCTGGATCGGCAAAATCGGCTGAGGCTGAAGAACCGGAGTCAGAGCCTGTCGCCAAACCGCCCTTGTCGCAGCGTGCGGCTGTCGCTGGACCACGCTCATACGGTCCACCCGAGTATGACGGGTATCTGGATCAAGGTGTGGCCGGCTACGGATATTTCGAAGATCCGCGCGAGATGACCGATGACGAGGAAACAGCAGAGGACCGCCAGCTAGCGCAAGCAATCGAAACGGTGAAAGCACCCGGCTTTGCGGGCAACCTCGGCACCCTTTTGAATCTGGCCCCGGTCAGCCCGGACAGTGAGCCGGAATTGGCTGATCTGGCTCACCGGCTGTCGCCTGACGAGCTGGTCAACAGGCTGATGCCACTGTTCAGCGGTGAAAACGTGAAGATCAGTGGCCATTCGCTGCGTGGGGCACGAATTGGACGATCACTGCCATACAGAGCTAGGCGAGGATTTCGAGCGCGGGGACCGCAATCGGTCTGTGAATGAGTGTCGAAAGGATGTGTTGAACAAGTCGCGTGAGAAGTTGGAGATCGAGGACGACCGCTGTCAAGGAGAGGATCAGGAGGTCGAAAACGACCGCGAGATTGATCAGGAAATTGATAGTGATCCTGGGGCCAGTCGCTGAGGCGGCTCGGTATCTTAGCCCCACAGAAATTGGTGTGGAATTCCCAAACCGGTCTGAAACCTAGAAATCTTGCGAGCTTAACGCAGGACAACGACACTGCAATTGGCATGGCGTACAACCCGGGCTGCTGTTGATCCAAGCAACAAATCTGACAATCCTGGGCGATGCGACGAAACAACAATACAATCAGGCTTATTCTTCTTTTGCCAAGCTAGGATTGTGTTGGTTGAGTGGCCAGCGACAACGTGAACTTCCACATTGTCCGAGCTGAACAAGTCGCTCAGTTCGTTGGTCACATCGTCGATGCTCTTTCGTACTTGGTCTTCTGGAAAGTAAGAACCAACGTAAGACGGCAGTTCCTCCAAGATTGACAATACGGAAATGCACCCACCGTCATTTAGCAGTTTCCGCGCTGCTGCGATTGATGCCTCGTATTCTGCGCCATGGCCGGGTGCCACGGGAACAAGCACATGATCAAACATTTGTCTCTGCCTTCTATTTTAGCGCGTTAGGGAGCCAAGTTGCGATTTCAGGGAAGATGAAAATCAATGTGAGCCCAACGAATTGCAAGACGACAAAGGGACCGACCGAGTTGTAGACATCCCCCATACTGACGTCTTTTGGCAAAACGCCTTTGATCCAGAAAAGAACAAATCCGAAAGGTGGGGTCAGATAGGCAATCTGAATGTTCACAATGAACAAGGCACCAAACCAGAGCTTATCGATTCCCAGCTCATCAATTATCGGAATAAACAACGGTGTGCACAGCAAGATAATGGCCCAGTCGTCCATTACCATGCCTAAGATGAGAATGATCAGCATCATCATCAACAGAATGCCTGTGCTGCCACCAGGCATCGACAGAACAAGATTTGTAAGCAGGTCCTGACTGCCCAAGGTATTGAACACGTTGAGATAGATCGTTGCGCCAATCAAAATCCACAGGCCCATACCGCTGAGTTTAACCGTCGAAACGAGCGATTCAACTAGAACGGCCTTGGTCAGCTTACCGTAGATGAAATTGATAAAAAACGCACCGGCGGCACCAAATGCTGCTGCTTCTGCAGGCGTTGCGATACCACCCCAGATCACGCCCAAAACGACAATAATAAGGAGTGCGAATGGCCAAATGCTGAGAACCGCGCCAATTTTTTCTCGGACCGAGAATTTCTGATCGGATGGCAAGGCAGGCCCCAATTCGGGACTAATTCTACAGCGGATGCCAATATAGATCGTATAGAAGGCAGCAAGCATCAGACCCGGCATGAGACCGGCCATAAACAAGTCGCCAATGGAAACCTTCGCTAACAACCCGTAGAAAATGAACGGCACACTCGGAGGGATCAACGCACCCAAAGCACCGCCCGCAGCGATGCATCCGATGGCGATTTTGCGGCTGTATTTATACCGCATCATTGACGGGTATGCGATCTGACCCATTGTTGTGGTGGCGGGCGGTGTAATCCCGGTGATTGCGGCAAAAACCGTACAAACCTGAACGGTCCCCATCGCCAATCCACCGGGAATATGACCGATCAGTTTGTACACTGCGTCATAGGCCGCCTCTGCAATTCCTGAAAATCGTATGAGTGATCCCATGAACAGAAAGAGAGGAACCGTCACAAGGATCGAACTCCACGGGGTCGAATAGAACGCGCTTGGAACCGCCAAGAGCGCGCGCGGCTCGATCAGCATCGCGAATATGACCGCGGTGCCTCCAAGGCCGAAGGCAACAGGCAAGCCCATGAACAGGATGATGAATAGAACAAGAAAATATAGTACGGTGATGAGTTCGAGGCTCATTTTTTATCCTAATCAATTGTATCCGGTGCACTTCGGAATTGGAGCCGAGGCGGGTGTTCCGCGCCAGTCAGGGCTGGGATTTCAGGCGAGGCGGTTTCATTGGCTTCCGTCACTAAAGCCAATGAAGTGCTACACCCCACCGCCAGCGCGGCGGGATGTAGTTGGGGAGAGTCAGTTTGAGGCAGCCTTGTCCTCAAGGAATCGCTGGTAGATTGCCACGCCTTCCGCGTTGCCCTTTGACGCCGCCGCGACCTGGGGCCAGACTTCCTTGATCGACTTTTCGCGCATCCGCTCGACCTCTTCATCGCTCATTTCGATGACTTCGCCACCGGCGTCCCGGAGAATCTGCAGCGCCTCCTCGACACCTTCCGCGTGCATGCGGCTGGTCTCGAAATAGGTTTCTTCAAAGATTCCTTCGATCTGCTCGCGTTGCCAATCGGTGAGGGCGTTCCAGGCCTGAAGGTTTACAAAGATTTCCTGGTGCTGAGCGGGGTTCCAGCCAGGCATGATCGCGTATTTGATCACTTCCTGAAATGACATGTCGTCGATGCCACCGGTATCCCAGTAGGTACCGTCAATAGTGCCCAGCTTGATCGCGGTGTAGATTTCGCCACCGTTCATGGACACCGGCGAGCCCCCCATTGTCGAATGGAAGATTGCCTGAGGGCCACCTGCGCGCATCTTTTGCCCTTCAAGGTCCTCAATCTTCTCAACCCGAAACTTGGTGAACATCGCGTTGGGTCCCTGGTTCGTCCAGCCAACCCAGTGCAGGTTGCGCGCGTTTGCTGCGGCCTGGACAATATCGCCGACGCGATAGTCCGGGTTGCCCCACATCACTTCCCAGGCTTCTTCTGTGTTATTGGCTCCCATAGCCATGCCAAAAGCGAGCATGCCCTCGGGCATGTCGCCACCGTAGACCGATCCCCAACCGGCATAACCATCGGTTTGACCGGCGGCGGCAGCAGCAAAGGCTTCCGAGCCACTGACGAGAGCGCCCGCCGGCTCTACACGTATTTTCACGGTGCCTTGAGTGGCTTCCTCGACTGCCTCGACCCAAGGGATCAAACCGTTATCCCAACCTGCGTCGGTCTGATCAAATGCGGGCTGGAAAACCCATTCGGTCACTTTATCTGGTGGGCCTTCGGCCAACGCAGCGCCCGCACCGAGCACAAAGGCACCCGCCCAAAACGCTGCTTTTATGGATGTTTCAATTCTCATTCTAACTTCTCCCTTTCGTAGAGCTTATGTTTGACTTTTTGTTTATGATGAAGTGGGCTGAGCCGTTCATCCGGTGCGCTCTCGGCCGAGTATGGTCTGAAAGTCGCGGATCAGGTTCTTGATGACGATCGAGAGGACTAGAATCCCACTGATCGGAATCGCGTATTTGATTGGATATATCGGGATCGGAATCGCGGTCGGCGTCCACTGGTTCAGCATCTGAGAAAGGGCTGCCGCCTCATATCCTTTCCAGATCAACGTGCCTAGAAACAGGATCGCAACTGGTGCCGTAAGCACATCCAGAATAGCCTTTTTGCGTGTGCTTGCGCCAGCATAGAACACGTCGAGCTTGACGAAACTATCATAACGCAGGGCGTAGACACCACCAACACAAGCCAGCAGAACCATGGCGGCCTGAAGCGTTGTTCCGATCCACTGAGATGGCGCATTCAACACGTACCGCATGAAGACATCGGAGACGCCGAAAATCATGCAGTACAAAATGAGGAACCAGCCGATACGACCCATCAATTCTGCAATGGCATTTGTGATGGTTTCAAATCCGCGCAAAAGCATATCATCTCTCCCCGGTGTGAAACGATGTCAACTCGCAGCGTCCGCGCTGAACTTCCGGCCACTTACTTCGGTTGACGGTGTCTCATCAAACTGATTAGGCCGGTTTTCCGGCTCATAAACCAATAGAACAAGCAGCTTTCCCAGCGTGAAAGGTACAGATGTAAAAAAACGTGGATACAGATTGTGAATCAGCGCAACGATCTGAAATGAATAACTATAGGGGCTTCCCCTAAGTCCCTTTGGTGCGTTCTGAGACGTATGTCACCACAGATCAAAGGGCGGGTTGAACGTTAAGCACCGCTGCCTCACAGGTGAAGCAACGGCGCTAAAATCTTCGCAGGTTCAAATCCTTCAGACGTCTTTTCCGCCAGTGAAGTTGAACTCTGCTCCTGTACGGATTCCGGAGGGCCAGCGCGTAGTCATGGTCTTGAGCCGCGTGTTGAAGCGAACACCTTCCATACCGTGGATATGGTGATCCCCGAAGAGCGATCTTTTCCATCCACCAAAAGAATGATACGCAACCGGTACCGGGATGGGAACATTGACTCCAACCATTCCGATGCGGGTATTTGCCCAAAAATCACGGGCGGCGTCACCATCGCGCGTGAAAATTGCGGTCCCGTTACCGTACTCGTGGTCATTCACCAGACCGAGTGCTTCTTCATAGGAACTAGCGCGAACTACAGACAGCACTGGGCCAAAGATCTCATCTGTGTAGATGGACATATCAGGGGTCACACGATCAAAAAGGCACCCGCCGATGAAGTAACCGTCTTCGTAACCCTGCAAGGAAGTATCACGCCCATCCACAACAAGCTCAGCGCCTTTTTCGAGACCTTGGTCAATATAGGAATGAATGCGGTCATAGCTTTGTTTGCTGATCACCGGGCCAAGTTCAGAGGAGGGGTCAGTATAGGGTGCCACCCTCAACGCACGAACTCTGGGTTCCAATGCTTCTACTAGGCGATCTGCAGTTTCTTCGCCAACAGGCACGGCTACCGAAATTGCCATGCAGCGTTCTCCTGCTGACCCATACGCTGATCCGATCAACGCATCTGTGACCTGATCCATGTCCGCGTCTGGCATGACAACCAGATGGTTCTTCGCACCGCAAAGCGCCTGAACCCGTTTGCCGTTCGCCGTACCACGTGAATAGATGTAGTGGCCGATCGCGGTAGAACCGACAAAACTGACCGCTTGAATTGTGGGATGATCCAGAAGAGCGTCCACAGCCTCTTTGTCGCCATTCACCACATTAAAAACGCCCGGTGGCAGACCTGCTTGAGCCAACAGCTCCGCGATGCGAAGAACAACCGAGGGGTCTTTTTCGGAAGGTTTCAACACGAAGGTGTTCCCACAAGCGATGGAGACTGGATACATCCACAGTGGAACCATCGCCGGGAAATTAAACGGGGTGATGCCTGCAACCACACCCAAAGGTTGGCGCACTGAAAAGCTGTCCACATTGGCAGCGACTGATTCAGAATATTCACCTTTCAGAAGCTGCGGAATGCCACAGGCAAACTCTACGACTTCGATCCCCCGCGCAATCTCGCCCTTGGCATCTGGCAGTGTTTTGCCATGTTCTGCGGACAACAATTCGGCCAGTTCGTCGGTGTGCTGTTTCAGCAGGTCGCGAAACTCGAACATCACTGTGGCACGTTTTGCCGGGGGGGTCGCAGCCCAAGCCAGGGCTGCCTCGGCAGCCGTTTCCACAATTGTGTTCACATCATCAGCCGACGCCAATGAGACCTTACCAGTGACGGCACCTGTTGCCGGATTTTCAATTTCTGAAATCCGGTTATTGGTCCCTGGCCAATGCTCATTTGAAACAAAATGTCCTAGGATACTCATGTGTTGCCTCCCTGCGCGGAACTGTGACTCTTGGGACAATAAAGGAGATTTTTGCGCTGCGTTTGATAGGCACAGATGAAAATTAAGCTGGGCACAGTTACAGGCTGTCGATGATCTCGCGCAATGTGTTCAAACCAGGTTCGATCAGGTTGGAAAGTACGGCCGCAACACCAAGGCGAAATGTGGGTGCTCCTTCAAGTGCCGAGGAAAAGCACGAGATGGAAGGTTCAATTATGACACCGCGCTTCCGGGCAGCCTCGGCAATTTTGGCGGCATCGCGCCCTTCTTTGCTGCGGAAGAAGAAGTTCGTGCTGCCGAACTCTTGTTGCACCTCAAATTCCGGGAACAGATTTTCGATGGCGGCGGAAGCAACAGACCATCGCTGACCGAAGGTGTGGTGCAACCGGGCGCGCAAACCTTCATGGTACCCAAAACGTAAAAACAATGATGCCGTATGTTGTAAAACGTGTGGAGGGTGGCGGATCATCATGCCACGTAAGGCGCGCGCCTCTCGGACCAAAGGTTCCTGCGCTACGAGATATCCAAGTCGAAGACCCGGCGCGAGGCTCTTGGACAGGCTTCCAGCATAGATAACGCGCCCCTGCGCATGACCGCTATAAAGGGGAGGCAGGCTGTTCTCATCGAAATCCATGTCCCCTTCGTAGTCATCCTCGATGATCAGAAAATCTTCCTGCTCGGCGAGCGCCAGCAATTTGGCCCTGCGCTTGGACGACATCGAAACAACGGTAGGAAACTGACGATTGGGCGTGACATAAACCAGATCACATCCTGCAAGGCGTTCATCCACAATCATTCCCTCATTATCGACTGGAATGAAGCGCACCTCGTCAAAGGTCTGCTCAAAAATGTTGCGTGCGTCGGAATAGCCGGGGTCCTCTATGGCGACCACCCGGCCGAATCCTTGCAACAAGGTCGCCACAATGAATATGGCTTGTTGTGCACCCATGGAAACAAGAACATTCTCTGGCGATGCGGAAATACCGCGCTGTGGCAAAAGCCGGGTGCATATCTGATCGAGGAATGTTTCCGAGTCGATGTATTGATTGTCCCCCGTCCACCGGTTCAGGTCTCTCATATTCAAGGCGAGACGCGAGCATTCCCGCCATTCTGCTAGTGGGAACCGGTTCGACGCAATTTGGTTGCAGACGAATGGGTATTTGTAGTTTTGCCAGTCGACCGGACGAGAGATACACCCCGCCTTGGACGGCAGCCTGCGACGCGTAATGCGATCAACGATGTTAGGAGATGTGACAATATCGCCAGATTTTGGAGGTCGGCTGATGCGAGGCGCTTCCAACTCTACAAAGTAACCAGATTTGGGTTTTGAGCAAATCGCGCCATCATCCGTCAAGCGCGAATAAGCTCCAAGAACAGAATTTACCGAGACGCCCAGGTCATTTGCAAGCATCCTGCAAGAGGGCAATTTCGTGCCTTTTCGCAATATGCCGCTGGAGATCAAGTTGGACAGTTGAGTATGAATTTGGTCGCGAATACCAAGATCGCCATCGCGGTCTATTTTCAACCGGTGCACGATTCGTGGCGACTGATTGCCACGATTTTTTGTTCCAGCTGCACCCATTCTGTCTTTTGCGTTATCCATATTACTGCAATTTGGTTGATGGTTCAGGGCACCTAAGTTGCAGCCCCGAACCAGTGTTATACGATGCTACGTAGTCTGAGCGTGATTTCCGAAGTAAAGAAACTCTTTTGACATGCCCTTCACATCCCCGGCTTCGAGTGACAGTGCGGCGCTGTCTAGCATCTTGTAGCTTTTCTGAGATTTCACCCATTCATCTGCATCCTGAAGCGTTGTCAGCGTGTAGGATGTGGTTTCACTCAGGTAATGCGTTGGGATGATCACATTTGGATTGAGCCGCTCAACAATGTCATTGCCTTGTTGGTAATCAAGGATGTGCTGGGATCCATCAACTGGCAATGTCAGAACGTCTACGCGACCAATCGCATCCCAAAACTCCTGAGGCGGATTGTGGCGATTATCGCCCCAGATCAGCGTTCGGATGCCGCCAGTTTCCACAAGATAAACCACCATGTCCATGTGGCTCACGTTGTCAGGCGGACAGGCGTTTACACCAAATTCGCCCAAGGCGTTGGTCCAGTTGTACCAGCCGGGGGCGCGGCACACATGCTTGTCTGCGAAACCAGTGATCTTAAGGTCCGCAAATTCGAAGTTTCCGACCATCCTATCCAATACCATGGTCGAAACTGGCCGATGGATCGCATCATGGTCAAAATGCGTGTGTGTCGACATGCAGATATCGACCGGCGTTTCCGGGAATTCGTTTTTAAACCACAGGCCCCATGCGCCTGACGGGTCATCACGCCACGGATCAAACAATACAGTGGCTCCACCAGGCGACGTGATTTTGATTGCGCAATGGCCATAAAAGTCAACACCAACCGCGCCATCAACTGCGTTTCCAGTGGTCGATTGCAAGTCAATGACGTGATTGTTGTTACCCGGTTGCGTCCAATCCGTTGATTGGGCTTTGGCGGATGTAGTGCCCAACAGGCTTGCGGCCCCGCCTACACCTGCAGCTCCTGCAGCCGCGAAAAACGAGCGGCGCGACAGGCCGGGGGCCAGCTTATCCACTTTTCCATTTTTGATGGTGGGTTCAAGATCAAGTTCGTCTTTGGCCATGTTATCCTCTCTGTTCAACTTTTGTTGGATCACACGTTTAGGTTAGCACTGCACCCAATCGCCGAACCATTGGAATATCATGGGGGAAACATGGGGTATTACCCCATAGTCAACCGCCACGAGCCATCAACTCGGTACGCAGATTCTTGCCAGATTTTCGGAGCCCCATTTTGTCGCGGATATTGTTGCGATGAAACTCAATGGTGCTGTAACCGCGTGATAAAATGCGCGCGATATCCTTGGTTGAGTGTCCTTGAATGATCAGCTGCGCGACATCCTGTTCAGCGGGTGTCAGCTGATCAAAAACACTGAGCAGCTGCCCGGACATATCCGCAGAGATGGCAGCCAGGTTTTCTTCCACCATCTGAACATAGCTTTTGGCCGTCAGATCATTTTCCACACGCGCACGCAGTTTCGACAATGCGGGCATAACCATACCCTTGATCTGGGCCACGAAACGCTGGTCGTATTCTTCACGGGCATTTTCAACACTGCGCAATAGAACTTTCAGTGCGGCATTGGACTCTTCGAGGTCCTGGGTTCGGTCAAGCACACGTTTTTCAGTATTTTCGAGCGTCTCTGTGAGCTTCTGTTCAAGGGATTTTCGATGCTCAATCTCCGTCAACAAAGACAAATCGGCCTCGATGACGCGCGCAAACTCCTCCAACGCGCGTTGAAACCGGAGCACACGGTGATTCAAGTGACGGTCCAAGACACAAATTGTCCCAAAGATGGAGTGATCGGGCCAACGCAATGGGTACCCGACATAGAAACTCATTCCATGTTCCAGGTCGTCGTTGTCGGCCCAACGAGGATCCGAGCGTGCGTCTTCAACGACTAGTTCTCCATCCTTAATAACTGACTCACAATACAGTTTATCGCTAAGTGTGAAGGTTAGACCGTGTTTGTAAGGATGTGCGTCCGACTGGTTGCTGAGGTAAACCGAGTGCCTTGGCGCGTCGGTTTTCATCACGAGGCTTGCCGGGACTTCTGCCAGTTCCGCAATAAGGTCGACAATCCGCTGCCAGTTCCGTCGAGTTTCAACCGGGATTCGTGGCCTCTTGATTTCAATACTGTGGTTGGAAGCCATCATGGAATTCTGTGCCGCCTAAAGTAGCCAAATTTCGGCAACAGGGTACGACCCTATGAAACACCATTCAGGTTGCCAAGTGAACTGAAGCTACAACGAACGGAACCTTTGTCGCAATCCACACTATCTGGTTCCATGAAACCCTCGTTTAAGTGCGACATCACGGCGGTCTCAGATCATATTTGAAAATGATCTGTGACCGCCTCAACGCAACGCCCAGAAAATGCCTGGGATGGAAGACACCCGCTGAGGTGTTCAGGGAAAAGATGATGGAGGAAATGGGCCGACCACCCTACCCTGCTCGTCAATAGGAGTCGCAGTTCAGGTATCGCTCACACCCGAAGCGCGTCACCGTTTTCCGAGTTGATCTAAACAACGCCGCCCGGCCCGCAGTTGACCCACGGGTTTTGGCCAAGAAGGAAAGTGCGTAACTTTCCTCTGCGGGCAATATCTTTGGGCGAGCCATGCGTATACCACTTATCCCAGGTCGCAGAATCTATGTTCTGCATCACGCTTCTCCACTGTTGTCAGTGATCCGACGCGCCAGGTTTTTCCGGTTGGCGCGACGGAGATTTCGTCACCCCAGCCGGTCGGCGTGCCAGTTGACGTGATCCTCGGCAAAACTGGCGACGAAGTAATAGCTGTGGTTATAGCCGGGATGTTCGCGATAGGTGACAGGCACATCGGTTTGGGCCTCGGCAATCGCTTTGGGCCGCAGCAGGTCGTAGAACGGCATTGCCAACTTGTTTGCGTGTTGTGATCTGATTAGGTCTCACGCATGAAGTTGCCGTCCAAGATGCCGCGCCTGAAGGGCTTTCGTTTTCCGCGTGAGATCATCGCCTATGCGGTCTGGGTCTATCACCGGTTTGCTCTCAGCGCTGCCGATGTTGAAGATCTGCTCGCGGAGCGCGGTGTAATGGTCAGTCGGGAAGCGATCCGGCAATGGGTCAACCGTTTTGGTCGGCATTTCGCAGATTGCATCAGGCGAGACCGGCCAGCCGCTGCCAACAAATGGCATTTGGACGAAGTTGTCATTCTGATCAACGGTAGGAAATGCTGGCTTTGGCGGGCGGTGGATGCGAACGGAGATACGCTTGATATCCTCGTCCAACCACGGCGTAGCGCTAAGGCTGCCCGACGCTTTCTGAAGCGATTGATTTTGCAATTCAGCGAACCTCGTGTTGTGATTACGGATAAGTTGAGAAGCTATTTCAAACCGATCCGTGATCTCGCGCCGGGTGCGGATCATCGAGCACACAAAGGGTTGAACAATCGGATCGAAGGATCACACAGACCCACTCGAAAGCGTGAAAAGCTGATGGGTCGTTTCAAATCTCCACGGCACGCACAAGGGTTCCTTGCCGCTCACGGCCAGATCAACACAGTATTCCGACCCCGCCGCTATCAACTCTCTACCATCTCATACCGTCATGCCCGATCGGACGCGCACGACCTTTGGAATGGCTTTGCACTTGAGTTGACCACCTGAACTCGCCAGCTAAGGCTCTTTGCAACCGCTGGCAAACAACTTGGCAATGCCCTGTCTAAATCTCCGCGCGCTCTGAGCTGCAATTCGGTTGAAGCGCTGCGGCTCGCAAAACCCCCCGGTCGGATCTAATCCACACATGCCGTTCGCTGCGAGCGCAAAATCAAAGGCCGCTTGAACTCGCGAAGTGCGGACTTTCAATTGAATGACTTGAAAGTCCGCTTCTGGTTGTAGCGCATGCTTTAACCGAGATGATGCACTTTTTGAAGGCCGTAAACGGGCGTCGGGATACCCTCCATCCGGGCCTTTATCTGTAGCGACAGGAACTGTGAATAATGCCGGGACTGATGCAGGTTTCCACCATGCATCCAAAGGTTCTGAACCTGTGTCGGCTTCCACATATTGCGTTGCTCGCCTTCCCAGGGCCCCGGGTCCTTGGTTGTGTCAGAGCCCAGACCCCAGCATTTCCCAAGCCGATCTGCCATATCCTGACCCATCAGGTCCGCGACCCAGCCGTTCATCGAATTATACCCGGTCGCATAGACCACCAGATCGGCATCCAGATGCGTGTCGTCATCAAGGATGACTCCGGTTTCATCAAGCGCGGTGACCTGACCGCGTTTCAGCTTGATCTCGCCGTCAATGATCAACTGGCTGGCCCCGATATCGATGTAGTAGCCCGATCCGCGACGCAGGTATTTCATGAACAGTCCACTGTCGTCATCGCCCCAGTCCAGCCAGAACCCGGCCTTTTCCAACCCGTCATAGAACTCTTTGTCCTGCTCTTTCATCGCGGCATATGCCGGAATCTGGAATTCATGCAGAATGCGATAGGGCAAAGACGCAAAGATCAGATCGGCCTTTTCGGTCGTCATGCCAGACCGCACTGCACGTTCCGAATACAGATCGCCCAATCCGATTTCCATGAGGGTGTCCGAACGGACGATATGGGTTGAGGACCGTTGAACCATTGTCACATCGGCATCGTTTTCCCAAAGCGCCGCACAGATGTCATGGGCCGAGTTGTTGGACCCCACCACAACGACTTTTTTACCGGCCCATTTGTCGGGACCTTCATGTTCCGAGGAATGTGCCTGCTCACCCTTGAAAACATCCATACCCGGAAAATCAGGCATGCGTTTCTTGCCGGACATACCCGTCGCCATGATCAACTGCTTGGGCCGCAACACCACCTCTTCGCCATCCCGGTCCACCGTGATGGTCCATTTGCCCTTGTCTTCATCGAAGGTGGCGGATTTGGCCGTCGTGCGCGTCCAATAATTCAGCTCCATCACTTTGGTGTACATCTCAAGCCAGTCGCCGATCTTGTCCTTGGGCGAGAACACGGGCCAGTTTTCCGGAAACTTGATATAAGGCAGATGGTCATACCAGACCGGATCATGCAGGCAGAGGGATTTGTAGCGATTGCGCCAACTGTCGCCCGGCCGGTCATTCCGTTCAACGATGATCGTCGGCACACCCAGCTGACGCAGCCGCGCGCCCATAGCGATCCCGCCCTGACCACCGCCGATGATGACGCAGTAGGGCTGTGTTTCGTATCCCAGTTCAGCCTCTTCCTGCGTTCGTTCTTCGGCCCATGTGGTCCTGTGTTTCCCCGCACCATGCTTGGCCCCAAGTGGGCGGTTGAACCCTTTGGGCTCTTCATGACCTTTCAGCTCGACCATCGTGGTCAGCAATGTCCATATCTTGCCATCCTTGAGGCGGATCAACCCGTAGCCGCGTGCCACTTCGGTTTCGAACTCGATCCAAGCGGTGGTTATTCCGCCGTCTTCAGTTGGAACTTCACCTTCGGCTATTTTCCAACCACTCGGCTTGGTTGTGGCCAACTGATGCGAAAGCATATCTGCCACCTGCGCCTTGCCTTCGACCGTTTTAATATTCCAGGTAAAGCTGACCAGATCGCGCCAATAGCAATCGTCCTGGAACATATCGCAGGCGGCATCGATATCACCTTGGGACAACGCCGCACCGAAGTCATCGAGAAACCCCTGAACCTGATCCGAGAGTGTTGTGTCGAGCATGTCATCCTCCCTATCTCCACGGAGCAGAAGGCTGGCAAATCCGCGACCCTTCGGGCAAGCGGATTTGGCGCCTCAACACTTAGTTCAGTCCAAAAATGCAAGGGCTTGTTGCGCGCGCAACAAGGGCGCAACACGGTTACATATGCGTTCAAGCGGGCGGTCTAAGCCCGGCCTTTCGCACACGGCGCAGGATTGTCGACCGGTTCACGCCAAGGCGTCGCGCCACTTGAGACATGTTCCAATCGCAAGCACGCAGCAGTGCTTCCAGATCATCTGAGTCCAGTTTTTGTGCAGGGGCGAGCGCCGGGGCGGGCAAATCCGTCAAGTCGATGATGTTGTCCTGACACAGGGCGACCGCGCTGTGCATCAGATGTTCCAATTCACGAATATTGCCGCTCCATAGTCGTGATTTCAGATCGGCGCGCGCGACTGTCGACAGGTGAATATCATGGCTTGCAAACCGTCGAAGCAGGCGATCAATTAGCCAATCCAAATCCGCTCGGTGGCGCAAAGGCGGCAGAGAAAATGTGGCCCCCGCAATCCGGTGCAGCAGATCTTCACGCAGACCTCCCTGCAATCCCGCCGGGGGCTGCCGACATGAGGCAATGATCCTCAGATCAGCCCGCCGCTCAAGCACTGCTAAAAGAGAGGCCTGTGCAGGCTCGCTCAGGTCATCGACACCGCGCAGGAACAGCGTGCCGGGGTCGATGGTTTGGCAGAAATCGAATGTCTCGGTATCGCAGCAGATCACTGTGTGGAAATCCTGTCTCGCAGGATCGGCCATGTGGATCGCACGCGCCAGTTTGGTCTTACCGGTGCCGCTTTCACCAGTCAGCAAAAGCGGCAGGCTGGTCGGTGCAAGACGCGCAGCATTGTTCAAAAGCTGCTGAAGGTCCGCATCCGGCCCCGCAAAACTGCCAAGGGCTCCGGGCAGAACCTGTTCTCGCTTGCGCAGGGCCGCCGTCATCTGCGACGTTTGTGGCGCAACGGCATGACCATAGAGCGCGCGCCCGTCCTTGAGGTGTAGAACGCGGTCTTCGGACGGTCTGCCGCGCATGAACTCCGGCATGTCATCAACACTGATTTCAAGCCAGTCCTGCAATTGCGACCCGATCAACTGGCCCGAACCGTCCGGGTCCAGTGCGCGTCGGGCCCCCGAGGTCATACCAATGATCTTGCCGCTTCCGTCCACTGCAACCGCCGCTTCAGGATCGACCTCAAGAAATTCGGGGCTTGCTGAAAAGCGCAGGACCCAATCGCGCCTGGTCGATGCCATCAGGTTTGCCATCTCGACGCGACGGGCAGAATTCGTCACCAATGTCATGGCCAGATTCTGCGACGCCTTAGGCGAAGGGCCACGCAACAACGAAACATCCAGAACAGCCGCAAGACCACCTTTGGTATCGAAAATAGGCGCTGCCGTACAAGACAGCGGCGTATGCGTGATCGAAAAATGATCCCCCTGATGGATCGTCACCGGCTGACCTGTAACGATGCACGACCCTACCCCGTTCGTTCCTGCCAACTCTTCCGTCCACTTGAATCCCAGATGAAGCCCGGCAGTTCTGAGTTCGTCCTCAAAGTTCCGGTCGCCAAAGAAATCGACGCAGACGCCATCCGCATCAGCAAGCAGCAGGACGTAGTTCTGCCCTGCAACCTGCGCAAACAACGATTGCAGCCCCGAGCGCGCTGTTGCGATCAGACGTTCCGATTGCTCCAGATGTTCACGAAATTTGGTGTCAGGCAGGATATGCGCGGGTTCCCGCCGTGAGGGATCCATACCATAGGTTTCAACACAGCGCTGCCAGCTGTCCGCGACAAGCCGGTCTCTCCCTGTATCGAACCCGCTTAAGACACGGTCAATCTCTTTTGTGTGCTGGCGATCCAACAGCTTCCCGCCCTACAAATCCTCTCTAAAATTAGCATGAGGATGGCTTCGCGCCTATGTTCAAATTTCGTCTGGCAAACGTAGGGCGCTTTTTTCGTCAAGTTGACCTTCGTTGAACGCGCAGCATTTGATCCTTTGGGCTCCTTGCAGAACTTCACCGCAGGTTGCTTGAATGTCGGCTTGGCCTTACGGGAGATCTGAGCGACCGTAATAACTGACTTCAGCCACTTCTCCATCGGACGTTCAAAAACCTATGCCGCTTTCCGCCTGAGCACCCTGACGGCAACCGGTCGCCGTTGATCCCCGGTTTTTCGAAACTGCACAATCACGTCGATCATCGAGCGGCAGTATTCAAGGATTTCGGAATAGGTCAGTCCGGTATCTGCCTGCATGACCATCAGCGCCAAACGAGAAAGCGCAGATTCCGGCGAGGCCGCATGCAAGGTCGAAATGCCGCCCGGGTGGCCTGAGTTGATTGCGGACAGAAAATCATAGGCTTCGGCACCGCGCAGTTCCCCCATGATGATCCGCTCCGGCCGAAATCGCAGACAGGCTTTCAATAGATCGCTGCTCGATGCGTTCTTGTTGACCACCAGAGACACCGCATTGGGCTGGCTGGGCCGGATTTCCAACACATCCTCAATGGTCATGATCCGCTCTGAAGGGTCAACTTCGCCCAGACAGGCGCGCAACCATGTCGTTTTGCCGGATGATGTCCCGCCCGACAAAAGGATGTTCCACTTAGCCTTGACGGCTGCGCGCAGGAAATCGCCAAAACCCTTGTTCTCGTAGGCGGCGAAAACAGCCTCATCGGCGGGATCAACGCCGGATTTCAGATCGTCCATATTGGCGTCCAGGTCCGGCAAGCCCTGCATCAGATCATCGAGCGAGAGTTGCTTTGCCACGGCTCGACGCAAGGCAAAGGCAACACCATCTTCCACGGCGGGTTTGACTGCAACCTGCGCCCGCCACAGTGACCCGCCGATTTCGAACTGCGAACCGGCCAGTGGCGTTTTGCTGGAAATGGGATTTTCACCGGCCAGGTCCTGCGCGAGCGCCAAAGCGTCGTCTTCTCCCATGGGCTCGTCCAGCTGACGCATGGCGGGCTCGCCACTGCGCTCGATCCAGAGTCTGCCGTCTGGATTCAGCACGATTTCAGACAGGAGAGGATCGGAGAGCAATTGCCCTCCGAACACCCGATGCAACGTGCTTTCCAGATGGCGGCTCATCGGCTCACGCTCCGGTCGCCCTTGGCGCGTTCTTCCCGTTTCCTACGTCGCTGCTCTTGCACCGCAGGATCACGGTCAATCTGCCGATCAAGGTTTTTCACATCCCAGGCCGTTCGGGTGACGTTGACGCGCTCTGGCTCGTCGGTCTCGGGGTTCCGGCGTGAGCGGGTGACTTCCTCTTTGCCCGCTTTTACGAACGTGGCGGTGTCACCGATTGAGACGTTGTTCCGTGCCATCTGGTCTTGCAGAGCGGTGCCCCAGATCCGTTCCGGCTCATCTTTGCCTTCGACCTTCATATCGACATAGAACGATTTGCTGTTTGGATCATCAGGGCGCACCAAAGCCTCTTTGGCATCGACGATGACACCCGTGACACCGGTTTCTATCGAGACCTCCTGCCGAACGGCGCGGGCCTGCTGGGTCTTCGCGCCTGCCTTTGCATTCGTGGCATCGGACAGCATGGGCTGTTCCCGTGGCCGATCGTTGTCGCGTGGTGCGCGCTCGATGTCGGTTGCTTTCCAGGCCCGGCGGTTTGCCTCGATGCTTTTCTTTTCGCCGGTCACGGGGTCGATCTTGCTGACCGTCACCCTCTTGTAGCCGTCATGGGCAAGCGTGGCCGTGTCACCGACGTTGAGATTTTCGCGCTGCATCATGTCGGGCAGATCGACGCCCCAGACGCGGAAAGCTCTGTCCCGGCCGTCCACATTCAGATCAACATAAGGCGACAGGCTGTCTTTCTCGTCTTCTTTGAACAGCGCGTCGCCGGTCCCGATAATTTGCCCCCGCACACCTGCGTCCAGGTCAGGACGTTGCGGGGCTGAACTGACAGCTTTTTTATTTGGTGCCTGCCCTTGCTGTTCCGGGCCGGGGCGCGCGTCTCTTTCGACAAGATCCGGTGCGCGACCTGTCACCCGCTCCTGCACCCGGTCTTCAATCTCAAGCAACCGCCCACCAATCGCGGCCCGGTCAAAGCCCTGCCTCTTCATGGTCTGGATTTCATCCTGAACACCAGTCTTGATTTTCTCCTGCAGGAAGTCGTCACCCCTGCCCTCTGCAAAGGCGCAGTTGATGTCACGGATCTCGTCCCGGGCATCGCGGTAGATCTCAGAAGCATCTTTATACGCGGCCTTCATGTCGATCCGCGCCTGGTTCTCGCTGAGCGAATGCGCGTTGGCCAAGGTCTTTACATCGCGCTCAAACCAGTTCTCTCGGGTCTGCTTGTCCACGTCAGCGCCATTGCGGATACGCGACAACACCAGATCGCCATTAATGCCCATGGCCTCGAACCGTTCGGCCACTTGCCTGTCGGCATCCTTCAGCATTGCCTTGGTGGCAGCAGCGCGCGGAGCGTTTGCATCGACGCGCTCCCGACGATCTGAGTCTTCCTGCGCCTGTCCGATGGGTTGGGTGCGCGTGGGATCTGATGCGTCTTGTTCTGCAGCCCGGCGCTGGCGTGTCGGATCAACGTCCTCGCGGCCGACTTCAATTTCATCGTCCCGCTCCAGGCGCTTGCCAAAGAACGTCTTAGTCTCTTCATCCATAAGCGGTTCATAATCCCGCAGGACACGCGAAATTGCGGCCTCTGTCTGGCTGCGCTTGTCCTCGTCCTCCATGACTTCGGCTTTGGCCTCCATTCTCGTGATAAACTCACGGACATCGGTTCCAATGGCCTTCATCTCATCATCAATGGCCGGGGCATGTGTCGGGTCCATCTGGTTGGCGACTTGTTGATTCATGTCGATTTCCTCTGATCTAAGAACCCCGTCCGTCACCAGGATTGATGCTGCGCCGAGTACAGCATGGCTTATGGCCCCCAGGGTCTCGGCACGCCCTGGGTATTGGGTTGTGAAAATGCCCTGCTCGACCCCGGCATGATGCGACCGGAGTGTTTCACCAAGAGCGGCATAGTCTGCATTGCGCTGATCGCTCATGACCTGCAGCTGGTCCGGCGCGGCAGGTTGTTGTCGACCGATGCCAAAAAACGGAAAACCGCTGCGCTTCTCGGGAGCTGGACGCTCGCGCAGATCCCGGCCATCGTGCCGCGCATGAACCCGCGCGCTGCTTTCGCGTTCAGGGCGCAGGTTGCGGCTGAACCGGCTGGTCGCGGTCAGAACAATGCCGACGTCCCGAGCGGTCTCAACCTGCAGCTCTCGCAGATCTTGCGTTGTGATCCCGTACCGGCTGATCTGAAGGGTCTTGCCAGACGCCCCTGCCCGGCTGATCACCAGATGCGTATGTGGGTGGCCGGTGTCGTCGTGATGGGCCATCACATATTTGTAGCGGTCGCCGTGTTCGCCATTCGCCAGACGCGCGCCGAAACTGCGCGCGGCCTGCTTCGCGACCTCCCGGTCTGTGTCCTTGGGGTAAGATAGAATAACGTGATAGCTGTAGTTCGTGACCCGCGCGTCCATCCGGGCCCAGTCCTTCGCCCATTCGTCCTGGACGTCGCGCAACCCCTCCATCCCATGCGTCAGCTCGTCGGTATCGCCGCGCTCCATTTCGACGGTGCCCTTGCGCGTGATGTAGGACAGCTGGCCACCCAAACGGCCGGATGCGGTAACACCGCCACCGCGGACAACCTTGACCACCGCCTGATTGGTCAGAAGTGCATTGGCAATCATGTCAGCCGCGCCACCGGACGGGTTCTGCCGCTGAGGTGATCGACGCCGCGACTGCGCGGGGTTTTGACCAGGGCGCGGTTTCAGGTTCGGGATAAGCTGAAACTCCCCAAACAGCGCCTCCCAGGCCGGGTCATATGCGGCGGTCAGACTGGTCATGCTCTAGCCTTCACCTTGGGGGATACACGTGATGCACGCTGTTTTTCCGCACGCCGCTCGATCTCCAATGCACGGGTAAAAGATCGTTGATGGGCGGCGTCGGAATAGTCTTCGATCAGACGGCGCAACTCCCGAACCTCGTCCTTCATCGCGGCCAACTGATCTTCGGTGCGCTTGTTGAGCCGGAACTTTCCGGCATTGGCGGCACGGGTCATCTGGTTTAGGTTGTTCGCCATGCCAACCAGTTGAACCAGGTGCTCTTTGAATTGCTGTGTTCGGTATTCTTCTTTCGTCGGAATACCAAAGGCCACGCGGATACAGACACGCACCAGTCCCGTCACACTACGCAGCTGCATGGCTTTCCTGCGTTGTTTGAGGAACGCCAGTTCGTCCTCATCAAAGCGCATGGTTGTCGTGACTGATTTGGGTACGCCTTGTGGCATCGGGGCTTTCTCCACGATCAGAAATCGTGCGTGGCCCCGTCAGACCGCGCGTAGGGTGTTTCAAGTGTAAGTTGAATTGGCGACCGACTGCAAGTCTAACAGATTGTCGATAGCACAATCTGTATTATCCCGCAAAGAAAGCGTAGGATGTAGACTGTTTGCAGTGCGAAGCACGACCGTTTGACAACTGCCGTTGACCCATAGCCGTTTGGCGCCGAGCCCGTGGCAAATGCCATTATTCTGTCGCCATCTGGCTGGCGGTCTTTGCCAAATGGCACATGCCATTGGCCAGCGCCAGGTGTGTAATAATCGCCAACCATCTGGCATATGGCAAACGTCTCTCGACAATACCCTTTTGGCCTTCCTGATTGTAGACGGTTGAGTATTGCTTAGAAAAGCAATAGCTTTGATTTCAGCGCGGGTGACGGGTCGCGCGATAACTTGCAATCGCGAGCCCGATGGTGGCACGCCGCTCCGCGGCGTGGCTTTCAGGCACAGACCCGGAGACCAAATTGAAAATCTATGCCGCTGTAAACTCCAAAGGCGGGGCTGGGAAATCTTCCATGCTCGTCGCCTTCGCTTCCGCTTTGCACCATCAGGGCAAACGTGTCCGTATCCTCGATCTGGATTCCCAAGGAACACTCTCGGAATGGTTGAATCCGAAAAACGGTCTGGAACCGATCCCCGCCGATGAACTTCTGATCGAGGCGGGGCAATTTGCAAAAGAAAACGCAGAGAACGCGAAACTGGCTTATGCCCACATTCTTGAGGCAGAAAAGGTGGGGGGCTTTGACTACCTGTTGATCGACACCAAGGGAGAGCCCAGCATGACCGCCGCGATGGCAATGGCTGTTGCAGACATGGTGCTGTGCCCGTCCGATGGCTCATCGGCAGAGTACAAGCCAATCATGGTCACGTACAGATCATGCGAAGCTGCGTTGCAGCAGATCGGTGACAAAGCCGACCCGAAAGAAAAGTTTCGGATTATGTTCACCCGTCAATCCGTCGCGCAGTCAGCCGGTATCCAGAAGGGCAAACAGGCGTTGGAAAAGCAGTTCACGTGCATTGGCGGAATTGCCGATTCTGCCGCGATGGATGATGCGCTGCGAACGGGAACCACAATCGGGCGTTTGATGCGCTTTGCTGAGGAAGCCGCGGAACAGGCGGAGACCCAGACGGCCAGGTCGAATGCCCGGCGCATGGCGGATCGCTGCAAAAAGGCGCTGAGCAATTCCGACTATGTGCTGAACGCGCTGGAAGAAAGCGAGGTGCAGTATGTCCCGGCCTAAGAGCATCGATAGCCTGCTGAACGGCCCCCAATCTGAAATCGCGCCAACGGTGACGGACCTGAGCACGCAGGCAAAAACCGACCCTGCACCTGTTCCAAAGCCGGAATCTGAGCCTGCCTTAGAGACGGAAATTGAGCCGGTGACAGATCAGGCAACAACCCCAAAACCCAAAAGGACCAAACCGGCCGCGGGCAGGCCAAAGCAAGATGTACCTGCCAGATCCGAAGGGCCAAGTGCGGCAGGGCAACCGATCAGGGTTCAGATATCCACCTCAGACGGCAGTGAGATTGCGGCGGCACTGGAAGAGGTTCGCAGCAACATACCTGCCGCGTTTCAGAAAAACTTTAATCTCGGGGCCTTTTTCAAAGAGGTCCTGCAGGACAACGACGCGGAAGTTGCCGCGATGATCCGAAACAGCCTGAATGGGGATGCACAATGAGCAAGCGCAAAAAAGCTACCAGTGAAGTCAGGAACGCCGTGCGAACTCCGATCCGGTTCCAGATTTCAGCCCTTGAAGGCGGTGAGGTAGAAAAAGAATTTCTGGACCTGCTGGAAGATGTTCCGCCTGCATTGCGAGCGAGCGTGAACGTCGGAAGGTTGTTCCGGCAAGTGATGCTGGAGAACGACAAAGAAATTGCCAACATGATTAGAACAACGATGCAGGAAAGAAAGGTACATTGATCCTGTTTGATCTGTCGTGACAAACCTCCAATGTCACGCTGGTGGTCAGGGCACCGCTGGCCGAGGGTTACCCACAGGCTGACGCGGAGATGTTTGGTGTCACTGCTTACAGCCCGCTTCGGTCAGGCCAATTTCGCCCGGGGTTGAAATTGCCCAGACTGGATAACCCTCGACCGCGCAAGCGGAGGCGACATTCCAAGAGAAATAGCCCAGCCTCAGAAGAGGCTGAGCTGGTCGCCTTGGATCGCGGGGCCATCACCCAGCGTTTTGATGCGCTCCTTTCGGGCCGCTTCGTCTTGTGCGGCTCTTTCTGCATCAGCTTTGGCCTGCGCTTCCCGTTTTGCGCGTTGCTTTGCGAAAGGACCGCCATTGGCACCGACGAAAACAGGCGCGGCGGCGGTGTAAGCACCTTTGAAGGTCTCCAAGCTGATACTGTTGCCATGAATGACCTGCCCGGCCAGACCGCGCGCGGTGAGTTGCAGATAGGCCATGTGATAGGTCGCGCGTGACAACTCGGTTGCACGGAACCAAACACTTGTTTCCAATTCAAACCCCATGCCCTCGATGGTATCGGCCACGGCCAGCAACATGCCGCCCGCCCCGGCGGCGGGTTCGTCAATCGTTATGAACCCCTCCGCCTCGATGATCGCTTTGGCATCGATCAGGGTCATTTCTGCCATCATGCGCGACACTTCATAAGGCTTGAAAAACTGGCCCAGCTTGGCGTCCAACACGCCAAGTTCCCCCGCCACCATTCCGAGAAAATCACACCCACCATTGCCGATCGTTCCGGCCATGATGGCCAGCAGTTCCGGCATTCGGCGGATGTCGTCTTTGTAACGAAAGCGCCCAACCACCTCCATATACTGCGTCTCAAGGGCGTTTCTTTGGGCTTCATCGGGGCAGGCGCGCTTTGCCAAAGCACAATAGGAAAGTTCGCAGAAATCGCGGAAAACCTCGTCCCGGTGCTTGGATCGGTCAAGCTCGTTGATGATCCGGACAAAATCTTTGACCGCCGGATTCATGACGACGCCTTGATTACGGACGGGTCATGAACGGTCTGTTCATAGACAGAAACCGAATGGCCGCAATCGTCGCAGTCCCATGCGTCATAGATAGTGGCAAGCTCCCATTGCTGTAGCTCTGCGTTCCATTCTGCATGGGCGTCCCGCTTGACGTTCTGCCCGCTGCAGTTCGAGCAATGGACGGTAATGGGGGCGCTCATGCGCCACCCCCTTTCAATTCGGCCATTTTCTCAGTCAGCGTCCAAAGCGCGCGATTGAGCGCTTTGTTCTGGTCGATCCCGGCAACGGCGCGGGTCCGCCGACGGCGGGTCCGACCATCGGCTGTGCGGACACGCCCGTAAATCCCGCCTCGGATGACATTTTCCTGAACCACGTTGAACGCGGTCCAAAGATCGGACGCGCGGTCGGCGTTACGGCGCGTGCTGAGCAACCGTGTCGCCTCAATCGGCGCGGGTTTCCCGTCCTCTTTGGCCGCTTCAGGAAAACGCAGCTGGTGCGCAGCTTCGGCCAGAATCTTCCGTTCCGCATCGTTCACGGTGATGGCCTTAAAATCTTGCACCTGCTCCGTGATTTCTTCGGCATCGTCCAGAACGGTAAACGCGCCTTCGATGACTTCGGATTCCGCATTTCCTGAATGTCGTACCTTCACCTCGTTAAAGGTATCGCCCACCATCAGGCCATTGGCGCAGACAAACCGGAAATAACCGGGGATCATCTGATAGCTGCTGGTCCCGTCATTGGCGTTAACCAGAACTATTTCAAAGGACTCGCCGTCGCTATTGGTGATCGAACGGTGACGAAGCCGCAGCATGTGCTTGGTAAACGCGGCCTTGCCCGGAACACGGGTGTTCGCCTGCTGGGCATAGAACGGGTCAAACCCTTCTTTCCGCAGCCCGTCCAGAACGTTCACGGTCGGAACCGGCACAAAGCGGTCAGAGCGGCTTTCGTGACCTTCGGTTGCGAAAATTGATGGGACAGCTTGGTGCAGCTGGTCGTTGGTCAGCGCCTCCCCTGTCACCAGCCCGCCGCATGACATGCCCCGCATGTAACGATTGTAAGTCATCAGGAGTATTCCTCTGTGGTGATGCGGTGGTCGATCTGCGCCCGACCTCTCCGCTTGCTGTTTGTTGTGAACACAGCAGGCCAAGGGTGAGGGCTTCACCCGAACGCCTGCTGGACTGACATCAGCCACCCTCGCCCCTCCGCGTTTTTCCCTGCGAAGGAGGGGGGCCGATGGAAAAGATCCGGATCTGATCGGAGGACGGGGGGTCAGGCTGAAAAACGGAAGGTTTGCGCGCTTTGCGCGTGAAAGCCGTTTTTCTGCTTGAGGCGCATGGGAAAGAGAAATGTGAGCCGCGCCCATGGCGCGGATCTCTCTTTGTGCCTTCCCCCTGGACCCGATCAGATACGAGAACTTTTCGGCCCCCTGACGCTCGGGAAAACAAGCACCGCAGACCGCTTGTCGGTCTGCGCTTTGCTCGATGTCTATCGAGCGTGGTCCTTGCAAAAGGCGAAGCGAACGGGCGTCACCCGAAGGGCCGAAACAGGCGTGACCAGGCGACTTGCGGCCGCGGTGAACACTGGCTCGGATGAGACAGGTTTCACAGCACTCGGGTCGCAGAGAGAATGGGCATGTCTGGTTCGGGGTGTAAGCCGGTAAGGCCGGCTGGAGCCTAGCACGCGGTCCCGCGCTGAAGGCGCGGGATTTGCCCTGATCGCTATGCTGACTCTCGGCCACTCAGTTACTTGGGAAAAACCAGCTCAAGATTGCACGATGCGATCTGGCAATCAGGCGTTACTATTGATTCTTCGCTAATCATGTCCCAGCACTGCTCTGCGGTGGCAGCATCAAGATCACCTTCAGATGATCTTGATGCCGGCCAGAAGCCGGAGCACAGGAACGGGCGACTTGCGCCGCCCTGCCCTTCGGTTATTCGGTTACGCCGTTCTCGTCATTCCGTTTTGGGAAGGCCACCATTTCAACGCCGGGGAACATGCTGTGTTTGACGGTGATTGACTTGATTTCGCCGGTTGCGTCGTCGGTGTTTACAAAGAGAACCCCGCAGCGGTCCCAGTAGTTCGTGCCATCTTTTTCGCCGGTTTTGACGTTCAGTTTCAGAGTTTGAGTTGCCATTGTCAGATCCTCGCTTTTGAGTGTTTCGATGAACATGGCTTTTGCGGGCACGAAGGGGATGTCAGCGGCTATTTTGTTTCGCGATGCAAAGCCGGGCTTGCCCGGTTGCGGAAAATAGCCGTTGAAGCTGCTGATCTGTTGTCGGATCAGCAGCGCCATTCCCGACTGCTCGCATATGTTCATCTTGAAGAAACACGGGGAGCGAGGATCTTCATTGGCAACAGAGTGAAGACTGTCAGACCAGTGAAACGGCACGAACGACTGGGATGGCTGCGAGCGAAAGGCTTGAACACCGATCCACATCTGATGGTGGCGAAACATAGTCGATCCATCACACGCGCATTGCTCAGGTCTGCGAGCTGGCGGCCTTCCCAAAACGGAATGACCTGCAGGAGATCGGTACATTGCGTGGTTACGCAAGTCGCCCTTTTCTATCGGCGGAGGCGGAGGGTCGTGGTTGTTCCTGGCGCCACGGTTCGGGGATGCTCCGGCCGCTATGGCGGACGTCACAGCGAAGCGACCAGTCGGGCCGGCACATGGGGCAACAGCCCCAGGTGCCAAGCGACACCAGAGGAACATCGACGCTGGCACAAGGGCGAAAGAATGGCCCGACGATGCGGGCCACCAGTCTAACCGAAGGAAAATCTGGAGGTATTAAAGCCAGATTAGCGCTTGCGGGCCCGATCGACAACGCCGTCATGCGTGATGGCCGCAATCCGGTCGTCGGTACGTCGGGACATTTCGATCCCGTCGCCAGTCATCATCGCCTCTGCGTGCGGTGTCCATTTAAAAATACTGCCATCCGCTTCAACGTGGGTTTCATCCTCGGCGGACCGGCGCTTGATTGACCCATCATGGCGGATTTCAATGATCGTGTTGTCGGCCATGCGGACGGTCACCGAGTGTTCGTCCATCGCAACACCCTGCCACCATTTGTCGGCATCACGGCGCACAACGATCCGGCTGGGATGCAGTTTGATTTGCACATCCTGAGTGTTTTCAGGATCAGCGGTTTTGACGACGACAATGGCTTCCTGCTCGGCGACATCATCATGCAGAGACGCGCTGCCGTTCTTGGGCGGCCACAGTTTTGGTTCCTCGCGCTTGCGCTTCTTCTGATCCTTGTGGAACGCGATATACATCTGCGCAGATTTCCACACACGGCGGATTGCGCTCTCTGTAGCGGTTGGCGTGGTGACTTTGGTCATGTTTGCCAGTCCTCATAGATCAGATTTTCTACCCGGCGAAACTCTTTGACGTTATTGGTGATGAGCGTCAGGGACCGCGAAACCGCCTGCCCTGCGATCAACAAATCATAGGCCCCTATCGGCGTGCCTTTCCTGTACAGATCAGCGCGGATCAGGCCAGCGGCTTTCGCATCGGCGGCTGACAGGTCGAGCACTTCAAACCGAAGCGCATCGACGCGCGCCACATTCTCGGCGACCTTCGCGCTTTTGTATGCACCCCAATAGAGTTCATACATGACAACAGACGGCACCGCGAAGTCGCTTGGTACGTGCTCTGACAAGCGGGAAATCAGGCTGCTATTGGCCGCGATGATCCCGATGACGGCGTTGGTGTCGAGCAGGAATTTCACCTGAACACATCCAGTTCCGGGCGGTCTTGCGGTGCCACATCTTCCTCGGCGGACTGCGCGGCGTCCTCATCAAGCGGACCCAGCTTGTGCAACTCGTCCAACCACTCCCAATCGTTTTCGATGGGTTCAAGAATGACCTTTGAGCCTTCGGCCCTGATCCGCACTTCATCGGTTTTGAACCGGAATTCTTTCGGCAACCGAACCGCCTGAGACCGACCGGTCATGAACACTTTTGCAACCGCTGTATCTGGCATTGTTGCCTCCATTTGATATCTATCATTAATATATATCACGTTGCCACTCCATTCAAGCCAAAGCTGACTGAAACCCGCCACTATCACCTGTTTTCCACGTTCGCTTTCAACCAGTTACCGCCTGCAGTAACGTTATCAGTGTGGCAGGGCGCTTGCGCGCCCCGCCTGCGGTTCTCAGGCCATGCCCTCGGGCACCCATGTGGCGATCCGCTTCTCGACCGCTTTGCTCAGCTTCATCGCCGCACGGGTCTCCGGATCGTTGAACAGCGCATCCAGCTTCTTGCGCTTTTCGCCCACCTTGAGGCTTTCGAAGGTGTTCAGCTGATAGTTGCCCTCTTTGAGACCCAGAACGGTGCGCCAGATGTCGTTGAGGTAAGGCCCTGCGATACGGCTAAAGAAGTTGTCAAATGTCGGCGTCCAGACTGCGCGGATGTCTGTCTTGACCTCTTTGTCGATCAGGGCTTTCAGTGTCTTGTCGCCGCCGCTGAGAAGCCCTGCCAGATGTCGGTTCAACTCAGCCTGAACGTAGTCGTCACCCTTCTTGCGGAACTTGCGGAACGCCTTTGCCAGATCGCGGTCAAAGGCATCACCGTCCCAGTCAGTTGGTGTCGTCAGGCGCTCATCCAATGCGTAGCCACTGACCTCGGTGGTCGGCCAGTTCGGCACATCACTTGCGTTCAGACCGATGGGATTGCCGTATTTCGCCCCACCTGAAATCTGAAAGGCCAGCAGGGCAAGGATCAGATCAGGATCGTTAACCGCTGCGTGTTGGCGCGCACCTGTCACCACGCGGGCCAGATCATCAACCAGCGCCTGAGACATGCGCGGCTTACTGGACGTCTCGGCGGCATCAGACGTCTTGTGCTTCGATGCGGCCAACACACCCGCAGCAACCGCCGCCTCTTTGTCCTCGGGCTTTACCAGCCCTTCGACAACACTCAAATCGCCAGAATTGCTGACATAAAGGATGATCCCGGCGCAGTCCCTTTGAACGTCAGAATAGGCACCGTCCAAAATGGTTTGCAACGCCTCCAATTCAACCTCGCCAGCCGCATCCAGCACGTCGGTCTCTGTAAGCTCGGCCAGTTCGTCATAACGCTCAGCCTGTTTCTCAGTCAGGTCTCCTTGCTCGGCATAGATGCGGGCGCATTTCATCTGGTCGATGTCATAGCCGCCAAAGTAAGTCGCATCGACAACCTCAGCCCATTTCCAACCTTGTTCCTGCCTGATCGTGCGCGCGGCCACGGCCAGCTTGTCGGCGAAGCATTGGTCAAGGATTGCCTCATCATCCAGCAAGGTCTTGTCGGCAAAGAGGTCGCCAGACACACGGCCACCGGCCTCCTTGTAGGCATCCAGACCAACATATTTTGCCCGTCGATCCGATGCGCTGACCGCATCCGGTTTCAGCATGTTCTTGATCTGGTATTCCGACAGGTGGCCTTTCCGGGCCTGTTCCAGCACTTGCAAGATCAGGTCGGCATCGTCGCAGATCGTGAAGGCTGCAGCTTCGCCGAGGTTGATTTCCGTAGCAGCAAGTGCGTCGATCACCTGTTCCGGCAGGCCCGCCAGTTTCAAGCGCTTGTAAACATGCCCCTCTGTCACCGCAAAGGCGCGCGCGATGCCAGCGGCGTGCGCACCGGCCTTGTCCATCTTGCCATAGGCGCGGATTTCTTCGGCAGGTGACAGGTTCTTGCGGGTGATGTTCTCCGCATTGGCCCATGTCTGCGCGGTTTCGACATCCCGAGCAATCATCACCAGCGGGTTCGCCAGTTCGGGGCGGATGCTGGCAAGGTTGTCGTGTTTCTTCGCCAGATATTGCAGCGCGCGCAGGCGACGTCCACCGGCCACAATTTCAGCGCCGCCCTTGTCGTCGGCCAGACCGGCGATGCTCTGGATCAGGCCAACGGTCCAGATGGACTCGGCCAGTTCGACAACCTCGGCCTCCGGTACGGTCTGGCGCGGGTTGATCGGGGACAGTGTCAGCGATGCCAGCGGAAAGCGGGCCTCGGTTGCACTGATCTTGGTTTGCTTGGTCATAGGGGTAACCCTTTTCTGATGGTGAGTTTTTGTGCTATGGGTGACCTACCCCTCTCGGGGTAGAGCGAGGCCGCTTAGGCGGCGGCGTGTTTCTTCAAGAAGGCGCGGGCGATCTTGGTGGAGAGGCCGCCCTTCTTGACGTTCTTCCAAGCCAACTGACGTTGTCGCTCAAGGGTGTATGGGTTCATCTATTCACCTCCTTTCCTGCGCAGGTTGCGCATCCAGCCCCGACCAAATGGCCGGGACCGAACTCAATAATCGCTTGGGAAAAGGATGGTCAGGACGCGGCGCGTCTTGCTCAAATCGGTCGGCGCGGGTGTCCCGTACTGATAGGTCTCGTCGTACAGATCGATTTTGAACCAGACCATGCGGCCCATGATTTCCATGAAGCCCATCTCATGGGTGCCATGGGGATCGTTGTCCTCGTTGAAACCGTCATAGGTGACGATTTGGTTGAGGCACGCTGCAACAAAGCTGGGACCCATGTTGTCGATAGCGGTCGTCTGAACGATGATCCCTTCTCCACCCTCGGGCAGACGTTTGCGGAAAGCGTCATTCTGCTGAGCGATGAGGGCATAATCGACCTGACCGGTTTCCTCGGAATGTTTTGCGATTGCAGCAATTGGTGGCCTCTCTTTCGTGGTGATGCGGTGGCCGATGTGCGCCCGACCTGTCCGCAAGTGGTTCGGTTTGTTCCAATGGGCCAAGGAGTGAGGGTTCACCCGAACGCCCATTGGCTGTGACATCGACACCCGCACCCACCCGCGTTTTTCCCGGCGAAGGAGGGGGGCCGATGGAAAAGATCCGGATCTGATCGGCGGACTGGGGGTCAGGCTGAAATCGGGCAAATTTGGGAGGGACCCGCGCGCGTCGCGTGGGAGGAACCGGGATTTTCGCGAATTCTGCTTGAGGCGTACAAAAAAAGAGACATGCGAGCCGCGCCGCTGGCGCGGGTCTCTCCTCACGCCTTCCCCCTGGACCGGATCAGGCACGAGAGCTTTTCGGCCCCGCGACGCTCGGGAAAACAAGCACAGCAGACCGCCATCAGCGGGCTGCTCAGCCAATCATGAGAATGTCAGGGTTGGGGTGAGCGCGCGAGGCGCGTCGATCCCCTGCCCTGTCAATGGATCAATGTGAGCCGCGCGCCGCGCGCGGGTCTCAACTGACTTCCTTCAAGGATTAAGTTCTTTGATCAACCGACGTTTACTGAAGACGCCACATCTAAGTCTCAGAACACGCATCCGAAAGACCAAGATTTGAGTCTGTGACTTGCGGCCGACAAGACATTTTTTGATTGACAGATCAGGAAAGCTACACGCCATGAGACACCTAGTAGTATTGCGCATGCAAGCAAAAGTGGTATTGATTGTGAATTGAGAGAAGGATTTGAAACCATGGAATTAATAGTTGAATTTGATAGCCAGATTGCTGCGGAGAAGGGTGTTGTCACCGAAGACATGTTAGCTGATTTAGAAGCAGAGATTGATGGTTTTGCTAAGCATGTCGGGGCTTCTTCCATAGGCCAAAGTAAAAAACCTGCTCCCGACGGCGCTCAAGGAGAGTTGGAGCTTCTGCAATTTTTGATTGAAGTCGCCAAAGAGCCGATGGCTATCAAGGCCGGGATTTCATCTCTGGTTTATGCGTTAAATGAGATTGCGTCAGCGAAAGGAAAATCTGCTGTAGATGATCCGGCGGAAAAAAAGGTCGCCAAACTGAAAGTACTTGGTAAGGAGATCGTTCTCCCCGCTTCAATTGCTGTTATTAAGCAATTCATCGAAGAAGTCACACGCGATGATTGATATCGATCGTAGGTTGCTAATTATCGGCCACTGGGGTCCTGATGGCACCACTCCCAATCATTCTCGAGTCCAGGGGGTAGTTGGTCGCCTTCAAAAGGCCCTAGGACAAAACGGTCGTTACCCCTTTCGTCCAATGTCAGGAGAAACGGGTGAGCCGGATGTTCTGTACAATCCTAGTGACGCCGAAGTAACCGCGAAGCTAGCCGACGAGCCAATTGGCGTAACAGATGGAACACTATTGTTTGTGTACTACGTCGGACACGCCGTTGGCGCGCAAGAAAACGATCTACGACTAAGACTTAGATACAAAACAAAAGAAAGCGGCCCGTCTCACAAGAACCTGAGTACGTTGCTGAACCAAATCCGCGATGCCGGGTTTACAAAACTGGTTCTGGGTCTGGATTGTTGTCATGCAGGAAGATCGCTCGGGCTTAGCAACGAATTTCCAGTCACTTCTTTTGTCATGCTTGGAACTGGAAATGGGTATGCGTTTAATTGTGACTTCACAGAAAGCTTGCTGAACACATTGGAGCGAGCGCCATCCAAAAGGGATCAACGGATTGACCGAGTGCGTAAGGGCTTCACATACGAACGACTATTTGACGGCGCAAGGGCTCCATTTGTTTCCCGAGCTAGCAGTGTTAACCAAATACCTCAGAAATACGATGGAGGATTGGAACACACGCTGATTGCTGAAGCGCCTGTGACGATAACGACCGACTACAATCCGTTAGTCCCAAAGCGATCCGTTTATGGGCGAGTTTTCATATGCTTGAGGCTTCTGCAAGAACAACCGGTCCTCAAGTTTGAATTTCCAACTGTGATCAAATCCAGGAACGAGTTCTTGGTCCAGCGAATTGAAGATGGCGACGATCGGTATTTGAAACCAGAACGAGCATTAGAATACTGCGAGTTTTTGATCCAAAGCGGGCTCGTTGTAGAACAGAACTCAATGCTAAGCTTGACACAGATGGGTGAAGACGCGCTGAACGGTAGGTTCAATGAAACTCTTCTAAACGCTATTTCGGCAAATATTCTTCCGGGAGATGTTGACTACGATGACTTGGATCAGGCGGTGGATTCGCTCATACGCGACATGATTCCCCCAACTCCTGCAATGATTGCGGAACGTCTGTTGATCCAGGGGAAGTCAATTTCACTCACCGTAAGTATGAGGATCGCTTTGTTGTTGCTCCCCTCCACCGGACGTTTCCTCAAAAGTGCTGCAGACGCCCTGTTTCCATCCGACCCGGAATTGGTTGGGTGAAACGGATGGCGATAGCTGCACCTTTAGTCTGCCAAGCACTTATTCTCCTTAGGTCCTTCGGAGAGGAAAAATCAATCTGCCTTCAATTCTCCGTCTCGCAAGTCTGGATATAGCTCGGTCACTCAGCCTTCAAAGTCCTCTGCATCTTCTGCGATGGCGTCAATGGACACATCCTCAGCGGTCGGTTTGTCCTGTTTGATCCGCGGCGCTGCCTTCTTCCAGACAGAGAGGTTTGCGCCGACTTCGCCATAGAACAGAGGAACAACTTCCTCTAGGTCGGATATGAAGTTGGCCTGCTGGGTAAACCGCCCACCGAGACGTTTGGAAAGGAAAACGTGGAAGCCGTGCGTGACAAGGTGATCCTTACCTTCTTGGCAGATTTCAATGTTCTCCCGTAGATCTGAAACAAGGTGCTGTGTCGGCTCGCTGGCGCCTGGCCAAAGCAGACGTATATACAGCCCCTCCATGTCATCGATCTTTATTTGGCGGAGAAGCCAATTCAGACGAGCTTTTGTCGATTTCTTATCTTCAGGAGCCCTGATGGTCATCCCCACGTCGACACACCGCCGCTTCAGATCTGCAGTGACCTCGATAGGAGCGGCCGTGTCCGGCACATCCAACGTGCATTGCAATTGATGTTGCTCGCGAAGCAACAGCAGTTCATCTTTTTTCCGCTGCGCCGGATCATTGATATGCTTTCGCGACAGTTTCTCACTGACAGATGTTTCCACCAAACGGCTGAGTATTAGCGACAGATCACGTGTTTCCTGATGCCAAGCGTCAATTACGATCTGCGCCTCAGGCGACCGGGCCGGAATAACGCCGCCTGAAGACACTAGTTTGTTAATATCGCCCCATTCCTTGGGCATCCTATGGAAGCCCTGCACCCCAGCGCTCTCATGGTTGAGGAAACGTCGAAGCTCATTCAACAACAGCAGTTGGTCCTTGTCCTCGACTTGCTCATTGCTGATCAGCAACTCCGCGGTCGTGACCACATGCATCCATGACCAGTGATACACAGGAACCTTAGACCTACTCTTCCTGACTTCCTCGACCGGGTGAGCGGTCGGTGTAGTAGCAAACTGATTGGAGATCGTGATGACACAATCTATGCCGTTCTCTTTTGCGAGAGCGCGGTATCTTTCAATTTGCTCAGCATCGAGGGTGTTGTTCCCAACTTTGGTTTCAACAAGAGCCTTCCACTCTCGGGACCCAACCTTCAGAACAATCAATCCGTCTGGCCGATCCTTGATTGCCTCGGATTGGTTCTTGAACACAACCTCGGTGAAAGCATGAACCTGGGCTCGTTTTCCGCGTTTCTGGCCTATTGATTGCAGCAGCGCAGCTCCCAGCTCTTCAATCTGAACCATACAGGCCAGCACAATGGACGTTGTGCGGCCTTCCTTTGACGTGGTTGAGAGAACGGGGAACAAACGGGCAGCTTCGCCTTGAGCCAGGTAATCTGGCAACTTTTCAGTCATCTAAGCGCCTACAACTTGATATTGAATGTCATGTCTCAAATAGACAGTCGCCACAGCTTTCCGTCAAGTTTTCAATGAAGTAGGTAGTAAGAATACACGAAGCATGGATTGCCACACCACAAGGTTGATACTCAAAAATCCTATCATTTTTACATGATTTCAACAGTACATTCTCGTAGGAAAATTCGAAGCCTGTCACCTGTCGATAGACCCATGCGAGCTGCACCTCCGTGAAGGTCTCAGCACGATAACTTTCTGACACCCTCGGTTGTTGCGTGCTCTAAAACGCTTCCAATGGAGTAGATCGCAGATCAACAATATTTAGTAGTACAGATTCTCACAGACACAATATGTTTGCATTTTGGCAACTATGACGTTGTACTGCTGTGTTGGCAGAACCTCAGATGCGGTCCCGCCATACATGCGACACTGTCTTTCAGGAACTATCGGGGTGCACTGTGTTCTCCCTTCGAAGACCGGAGTTTGTACCTGCTGGACCGTATGCGGAATTGGTATGATTGCCGTAGACCGTATCTTCACCGCTTAGGTACTTTGATTAACTCTTCCCGCCCGGGTTGTGCATAGTCTCAAAAAGGTATTCTCTGACTGCAGTGTTTGAATAGTTGCGCATCACAAATGAACGGTCGACATACCGATTTACTTTCCAATTGTCTGTCCATCGATTTGGAGGTGGATCCAAAAACCGCGAAGGTATTTGCCTTTGCCGCCGTCCGAAACGATGAGCAACCTGCTTTGAAGTCGGAATCCAGCGCGCTGGAGAAAGATCTCGACCGCCTGGAAGAGGCTATCGCAGGTGCCCCACATCCGATTGGTCACAATTTCCTGCACCACGATATGGAACACCTAATTGCCGCCAGACCACGTCTGACCCAGATCATGCGGGCACCAATTGATACACTGTGGCTGAACCCGCTGGCCTTCCCACGCAACCCATACCACCATCTGGTCAAACACTATCAAGACGGGCGGCTGGCTGCAGGGCATATCAATGATCCAGAACTTGACGCCCGGCTTGTTTTTGAGGCGTTGGCCAATCAGCTCGATGCCTTTCAAAACCTTGCCGAAAGCGAACCAGATGCGCTTGTAGCCTATCACTTCCTGACCACTCGAACGGAACAATCGGAAGGGTTCGACGCGGTTTTCAAGTACCTGCGAAAAGCCAATTGTCCGCCGCAGGATGAAGCCGTTGCCGCCATCCGTCGGATGCTGGAGGACCGGGCTTGTAGTAAACGGGTCGAACAGACTCTGGGACGGCTTAGCAATCCCCGAAACGCATGGCCTATGGCTTATGCGCTATCCTGGATCACCGTAGCGGGTGGGGACTCGGTTATGCCGCCATGGGTTCGGGCGCAGTTTCGCGAGGCATCTCTGATTGTTCGACATCTCAGGGATACCTCCTGCAAAGATCCCGCCTGTCAATGGTGTGCTGAACAGAATGACCCGGTCCGTGCGCTGAACAGGTGGTTCGGGTTCGACAGTTTCCGCCCACAGCCTGTGGACCCAGATGGTCGCCCTCTGCAGGAACGCATTGTCGATGAGGCCATGTCCGGAACAAGCCTGCTCGGCATCCTGCCAACAGGCACTGGGAAGTCCGTGTGTTATCAGGTGCCCGCTTTGTCACGGTTCGACAAAATTGGGGCGTTGACCGTGGTCATTTCCCCGTTGGTCGCGCTGATGGCAGATCAGGTTCAGGGTATGGAGCGCGTAGGCATTTCCTGTTCCGTGACTGTGAATGGTCAGATGTCCATGCCCGAGCGACAAGACGCCCTGGACAAGGTCCGCATGGGGGATGCGGGCATTTTGATCATCTCGCCCGAGCAATTGCGCAGTACATCAATCCGGTCGGTACTGGCTCAGCGCGAAGTTGGCCTTTGGGCTATTGACGAGGCTCACTGCGTGTCGAAATGGGGTCATGATTTCAGGCCGGATTACAGATATCTGGGACGGTTCATCAAAGAGTTCTCGGGCGATCAAGACCCTGCCCCAATCCTCTGCCTCACGGCCACAGCCAAACCAGAGGTCGTCGCCGATATCGTCGAGCATTTCCAGTCTCGCGCCGGGGTCGAGCTGCTGTCCCTTGATGGTGGAGCATCGCGGAAAAACCTGACATTTGATGTCAGGCCTACGACTAAGAACAGCAAACTAACCGATGTCCTGAATGTGATCGAAGAGCTGCTGCCTTCTGAGGGCCGATCCGGCGCCGTGATCTATTGCGCAACGCGTAAAGAGACCGAGCGCGTCGCCGAGTTTCTAAAATCACAAGGTATGGACGCGGCACATTTCCACGCTGGACTTGGGTCCGATGACAAACACGACGTCCAGGAACGGTTCCGGGTCGGAGACCTGCGGGTGATTGCAGCCACCAACGCTTTTGGCATGGGCATCGACAAACCCGACATCCGGCTGGTAGTGCATGCTGACATCCCAGGGTCCTTGGAAAACTATCTTCAGGAGGCTGGGCGCGCCGGACGCGACCGCGAAGATGCCGATTGCGTGCTTCTGTACGCGGGGGATGATGTAGAACGTCAGTTCAGGCTGACCGCGGGTTCGCGTTTGGCACGGCATGAAATCGGAGCCATTCTGAAAGCCCTGCGCCGGATCGACGAGCGCACACGCAAAACTGGCAAGATCGTCGCCACTGCGGGTGAGATTGTCCGGTTCGAAAAGGATCAAGAATTCGAACGGGACAGTGCGACTGATGACACGAGAGTCAAGACAGCCGTATCTTGGCTTGAAGAAGCGACACTTGTTTCGCGAGAAGAGAACCGTGTTCGTATTTTCCCTTCTTCGCTAACAATCCGCACACTGGACGAGGCGAAACAACGGCTTGCGGATGCGGAGATCACTCAAGCGCATCGCAAACAATTGCTGGCCATCGTGCAGCATCTGATTTTGGCCCCGGCGGATGAAGGGGTCTCAACCGATCAGCTCTGCGGCGTCAGCGGTTTGACACCCGGCGCACTGACCAAAGCGATGGCCAATCTCGAAAGCTTTGGCATCGCGCGCAACGACGTTGCAGTGACGCTCTTCATCCATGTCGGTGTGGCGCAGTCTTCCTCCGGGCGCCTCACACAAGCCGCAAATCTGGAACGAGATTTGATCGCGTCGATGCGAGAGCTGGCACCGGATGCGGACAAAGAGACTCCTATACCGCTGAACCTGCAGGAAACCTGCCAGCATCTACGCAATCAGGACCACGCCGATGCCCGCCCCGATGTAATCGACAAACTGATCCGAGGCATAGCACGGGATGGCAAGGGGCAGGATGGAGGCACCGGCAATATCCGGTTGCGCAAAATAAGCCGAAACACTCTTAACGTGACGCGGATAAGATCGTGGGAAGTCATTGCCCAGACCGCTGAGTTTCGGTGGCAAGCTGCCGGGATTCTTTTGAAGTTTCTGATGGGTCGACTCGACAAAGGTGCGCGCGGCAAAGACCTTCAGGTCAAAACTACCGTTGGGGACCTTCTGGCGGAGCTCACACAGGATGCCGTTCTTAAATCCAGCGGTCTGCGCGATATGACCAAACTGTTGGAACGCTCCCTGCTTTGGATGCATGAACAGGGCGTGTTGACACTGGGGAAAGGGTTGACCGTATTCCGTCCCGCCATGACCGTATTCCTCAATCCCGAAGGGGGTCAGTTCACGCAATCGGACTTCCTTCCTCTGGAAGAACACTACGCCGAACAGACACTTCAGACCCACGTCATGGCGACTTATGCGGAAACCGGCCTGGAGAAGATCACGGACGCCGAACGCCTATCGGAGGATTACTTCCTGCTCAACAAAGAGCAGTTCATGAAGCGCTGGATGCCGGGCATGGCACGCGAAGTCAGGCGACAGACAACCAGCAAGTCCTGGACCACCATTGTCGAAGACCTGGGCAACAAGGTTCAGCAGGACATCGTCGCGGACGACCGGGACCAGACCAATGTTTTGGTTCTGGCCGGTCCCGGATCTGGGAAGACCCGTGTTTTGGTGCACAGGATCGCTTATCTATTGCGGATGAAGCGCGAAGACCCGCGCGGTATTTTGGTACTGGCCTATAATCGCCATGCCGCTGCCGAAATCCGTGTTCGTCTGCGAGCGCTGGTGGGCGATGATGCGGCGGGGGTTACGATCTCGACTTGCCATTCGCTTGCGATGAAGCTGGTTGGCGCCAGTTTTGCGGGTGTTCAGGCCGCAACTGAAGACTTCGACAATGTCATTATGGAGGCGGTTCGACAGCTTAACCCCGAAGGGCTGACCAAAGCCGAAGCAGAGGCGCAGCGCGAGAGCCTGATTCAGGGGTTTCGCTGGATTTTGGTGGATGAATACCAGGATATTGGCCCAGAGGAATACGCGCTCATTTCCGCCGTGGCAGGTCGTTCTCTGGAAGATATCGAGCTTAAACTTAGCCTGTTTGCAGTGGGCGACGATGACCAGAATATCTATGCCTTCAACGGAGCTTCTGTCGATTTCATCCGCAGATTTGAACAGGACTATAAAGCCAGACCATCTTTTCTGATCGAAAATTACCGGTCGACAGCACATATCATCGAAGCCGCCAATCAGGTCATATCCAAAGCGCCTGAACGTATGAAAGTGGATCACGAGATAAAGATCAATCAGGCGCGGCTCTCTCACCCCAGCGGCGGGCGTCTGGAGGGGAAGGATTCCATTGCCCATGGTCGAGTGCAGTTGCTGGACGTACCACCTGGCGCTATGCCGCAAGCTGCAGCAGCGATCGACGAGCTGATACGCCTTTCTCGCCTGGACCCCAATTGGAACTGGTCCCGCGCTGCTGTGATTTCCCGAGACTGGAAATCACTGGATGCAGTTCGGACCTATGCCGAAGCACTGGGTTTGCGCGTTGATATGGCCAACGAAGACCTTCCAAATGTTTGGCGACTTAGGGAGACCCAACGCCTAGTGTCCGGGCTGCGCGAGAAACAAGGCGCACTTCTGGGTATTCAGGACATCCTCACGGTCCTGAATGTTCAGCCTCGCAACAAATGGGTGGATTTGCTGGCAGAAGGTGTGGCGGAACTGGCCCGGGAGTTGGGCACCAAGACTATGCCGGTACCTGACATCATTGAATGGATCGCAGACTGGTCCCGGGATACACGCGGTGAACAACGTGGACTGCTATTGCTAACGGCGCACAGGGCCAAAGGCCTTGAATTTGACCATGTCGCCATTCTAAACGGCGGTTGGACCCGGGTCTCGAAAGAGGAGGATAACGAAGCCCCTCGTCGCCTATTCTATGTGGCAATGACCCGCGCACAGCAAAGCCTCACAGTGCTGACATCCGGAGCGCACCCCTTTCTGAAAACGGGTTCAGATTCAGTTCTGATCAGGCATATGACACCCGATCTCGACGAAACCTCGTTTCCCGCAACAAAATATCAGATGCCTGCGCTCGATATCGTAGATTTGTCATTCGCCGGTCGCCAAAGGGATGCACATGAAGTGCACAACGCCGTGCGCTCAGCGAATGTAGGGGACACCCTTTCCCTTGTGTTTCAACAACCTCATTGGGTTTTGTTGGACGCCCAAAAACGTGTTGTCGGACGTATGGCAAAATCGTGGAAGCCACCCCGCGGGCATGTATTTGCGTCCGGCCAGATCGGGGCCATCATCAACTGGCGCAAGATCGATAGTGGAGAAGAGTACGCTCACTACCAAAGGCGCGATAGTTGGGAGACCATACTACCAGAGTTGATCTTCCGACATGAGAATGCCGAAGCCTCGCATACTCAGCCGACACCAACAGCCCGAGAAGATGATCAGACGGACCGTGTCAGGGAAAATCCATATCGACAAACGGCCGACCCTTCCGCAAAGGCATTGGATATCTCGGTTCCAGAACCACAGGAGATTGATAGTCCGCCAAAACTCGACCTCAAAGCACTCATCCGCAAATCTATTGACGACACACGCTCCTGGGATGATCTTTCGGCAGCATTGAAAGATAAAGATATAGCACTGGCGGCCAAGGGCGGCGGCCTTGTGGTCAAAAACGTCTCAACCGGCGAGGAGATCGGAAAGATATCTGAGCTTGGGTTCAAATACATCGATCTTATCCGCCACTATGGCGAAGGTTTCCCTGATCACCCTGCCACATGGTTGGTCGAGAAAGCGTTAAACGACAACTACGTACCCAAAGGCCCAAGACGAACCAAGAAAGCAAAGAACCGCAAAAGAAAACCGGGCGATGGTGAAGATTTTTCGCTGATCGAAGATTGACAAATGCGCGGCTGAAATATCCGCGCAACGCCTCTCACCCTGCGCTGCTCAATCCATCAGATTGTGGATCACTGGTGGGTTTTCGCACACTTCTTTGGCGATCTCGACCACGTGGCGATGATGGGTCAGATAGATCGCTTGACCGTTTTGCCCTATCCTCTCCATCAAACGGCACGCAGCACGCGTTCGGTCTTCATCAAATGTTTCGAATATATCATCGCAGAAAAACGGCAACTGAACGCCCTGACTGACCATCTGCTCATATGCCGCCGCACGGAGCGCCAGATAGAGCTGAAACCGTGTTCCCTTCGACATATCCCCAACCTGCTTCGACGTGCCATTGCCATCAACCGCCAACAATATTTCCGACGCTCCTTCCGGCTGGGTCAACAGTTTTTGATAGGCCCCGTTCGTCAATTCAGCGAATGCGCGTTCAGTCGCGGCCATCATTTCACTTCGATGGCGGTCGCGGTATCGGCGGATAGCCTCTTCGGCGACGCGCAGACCAAGATCCCGCTCGACATAGTTCAAAATGGCGTCTTCGATCTGAAGGTGCAGTATCGCGCGACGCTCAACCAGTTCGGCAATTTCCGCGCTGCCGGAAATCGCCCCAAGGTCTTTTTCAGCATTCGCGCGTGCCACCGTCGTTTCTGACAGGGTGTCTTCCACCCGCTTGAGATCACCCTCCAAAGACTGCGCTCGGGCCTCAAGAACAGGTAAGGTGTGCTCCCCAGCTGCGATTCTTGCCTCATCCAGTGTCTCTTCTGAAAGATCGCTGAGGATTTGCTCCTCGATTTCAGCAACCTGCGCTCGGACCCTAATCACGTCTTTGGCCGTGCCTACAGCGTTCCGAAGAGCCTCAAGTGTGCTGACGTCAACCGTATCTGGAAATACGGCCCCAAGTGTCGTCACCGTTCGGTCAATGTCCGCCAATTTGTTACGGCAGTTTTCTCTGAGTTCGGTATGTTCGGCTTTTTTCCCGATCAGCTCAGTGTATCGTCTCTGATCGTCTTGCGCTTTTTCAGCGATTTGCCTGAGCCGGGCAAACGCGTCCAAGGAAGTGCTTTCACCAATTGCAAATTGGGTACTCAGCTCGGCTACCGCCGCCTCGAACTGTCGCTGATCCTCCTGCATCGCAAACACTTGCCGCGCAGCGCTTTGACGTGTCGCATCCCACTCGCGCAGGTGGCCCAACACGCCCGGAGACGCCGCAAGCCTGTCAGGCGATACCCGTGTGCCGAACAAATCGCCAACCTTGGATCGCCAAATCTCCCCTGCCCGCTCCAAGGCACTGCCAAGATCGTCCTGGCCGCTCTGGCGGCGCTCAAGCTCGCCCTGCAGTTCTGTCAGTTTTTCCGAGGTTTCGCGCAGAACATCTTTGTACGCGCGCTCGGAATCCGCCATGTCCCGGGCCGAAGCCAGCGCAGCATCAAATGTCGGGTCTTCCAAAGGAAGAAGCGGCGCAAGTTGCTGACGTAGACGCTCGGCGCGCTCAATCGTATCCTTGTGTTGCTCGGCAACCTCATTTCGCCGCCTGTGTGCTGCCAGCGCCGCTACGTGCAAATCAACCCAATTCGCAATAGCACGTGGTGACAGTTCGGGTAACCCGATTTTATCGGCGTAATCGATTATTCGGTCCTCAAATTCCTTTGCCTGCGCTGCCCATCCTTCGCGCGCCAACAGGACCCGTTCCTTGCGCGCCTCGGTTTCTGCCTGATCCTGAGTCATCTTCCGAAGCGCACCAAGTTCGGCGGCATGGACCAAACGGCTTGCGTTGATGTCATCCAACCGCGTCATCGCAGGCTCAAAGAGCGCCGCACTTTGTGCTGTCAAATCCGTGCAATGGGCCTGCCACAAGGCATCTCTTTGCGCCTGCGCCTCTTGCGCCTCAGCATCTCCAACAACAGCGGAACCCTCAGCCAGAGCAGATATCTGGGCGGCTTTGATTGCGATAGATTCTTCGTATTCTTCCAGCCTCTCATCAAGGCGCGCTATCTTTTCCGTAAGCGATCCATGTTGATCGGCGAGGTCCTCTGCGGTTGATCGATCTACCGGGCAGGCAGGCAGCGCCGAAAACGTGCAATCGCCAACCGTAAGTGCGTTCAGGGCATCCCTGGCAGATGCTTCCGCGGACAACATGGCTTGAGAAGCCGTTGCAAATGCAGGGGCCAGCCTATCGGCATCAAAACGCACAAGCAGTTCATGCGCACCGCTTTGAAGTGGCGCGGCTTCTTGTACCTCGCGCAGAGTCTTTTCTGCCTGCGCAACGCGCAGCGCACACTCTTCCAACTCGCGCGCACTGCTATTGCGGGTGGTTACTGCATCCCGCATGTTGCCCCGCAGTTCTTCAAGCGCCGTAATTTCGGCTGCGGACACAACAAAATCACCGACATCCGCATCCTCCGGCGCCCCAAGTTCTGCCACCACCCGTTTCATGTCCGCCTCGACCTCGTCCAGCCTGCGTTGGCGCCGGGGAATGTCCATCGCGGCTGTCAACGTACGGCTGCGCAGCTCGTCAAGGTCGTCCAGCTTTTGAGACAGGTTCAGACGGCTTTCGTCCGGAGGCAGATTCTCGAGTTCCTTTTCGGCTTCGTTCAGGTTGCCTGTCAGGCGCTCCAAATCCGTTTCTGCTTGGCCCCGATCGGCCAGCAGTTTGACCAGCATTTCAGGATCTATGTCGATCCTATCGGGATAATGCGCCTTATCCGCAATCTCGGCTACAAGCCTGTCCAGCTGTGCCAATCTGGGGATCACGCGACGCAAAGCATCGGTTTGGGATTGCTCGACGCGTAGGTCATCGCGCACCTGACGCGCATTTTCCTCGGCGGCCTGAGCAGCCGCGAGCCCATCTTTCAGCTTGCGCCAAGCGGCGGCGCTGACATCCAAGTCCCGAATGTCGCGGTCGATTTCGCTCAACTCTCGTTTCAGTTCGGCAACGCGTGTCGAACTGGATCGTTTTTTGTACAACGCATTTGCCTCAACCCGCGCCTGATCCAGAACCGTATTCAGATCCGCAACACCTGCCGCGGCCGAGAACAACAGCTTGCCGATATCACCACGGGCATTTGCAATCTCTTCACCACCCTTCTCGATTGTATCATCGTCCAGACACAACAGGCTGCGGTAGTCATCGGCCGACAGCCCACCCAAATGCGCGGCAATCGCGGTCTCAGGCAGTATCGCGTCCGCGTCACCCCGCAAGTTGCTATTGCGGGATGGCAACCGGGTGAACAGGCGGGCGTCTCCGTCGATTTCCAGCAACCCCGACACCTTCAGGTTCGCGCGCTGATGTTTGAACCCATAGGTGTCACGATTAGGGAAACCGTAAAGCAACCGCAGATAGGCTTCCATCGTCGTCGTTTTGCCCGCTTCGTTTGGCCCGTAGATCAAATGAAAATCCGATGTGCGGCCAGCGGCCCCGAAGTCCAGAACCTTGCCTGAAAAATGGCCAAAAACATCCAAAGCCAGTCGTTGGATACGCATCAGGAAGACGCCCCCTTCATCTTCGCGATCAGCCGCTGCGCACCGCGTTCGGCAAGATGCAGTACCAGACGGTTGGTTTCGGCTTCATCTGGCAACAGCTCTGTCCGGCGCTGCGGTGGGATTTCTTTCAGAACATCTTCCAGTTCAGTGCGATAGTTTTCCGCAAACCCAGCTTGATCGCGGATGGTCTTCATGATTACGGCCAGTTCATCCGTCGCGCTGTTTGCCGCCTCGTCATTCGCAGACAAATCAAAGACGATCCTGTCCAGCCACAACACCCCGGTTTCGCGGGCATATTGCGCCACAGTATCCATCCAGACATCTTGATCGCGTAAAAGCTGCCAGCGCCGCGGCGTGCGCCCCGAGAGGTTCAGTCGGATGACCGCATCGTCTGAAGCCAAACCGTCGGCGGCTTCACGCAACTTGCGGCGCAGCAGATCACGCAAGGCATCATCCGTGTCGAGGTCCTTCACGTCGACGGGCATTTCCAGAAACTCAACAACCGAAGTCGGCACCTCCTCGATGGTGATTTCGTCCGTGATGCTAATCAGCGTCGCGGATTTTGGCCCGGTTTCACCCATATCCCGCCCCTGCGGCATTCCGGGCATCACCACCCAAGGTGTCTGAGAGTGAATCTGGCGGCGATGGACATGACCCAGCGCCCAATAGTCATATCCTGAAGAGACCAGATCGCCGACACTGCAAGGGGCATAAGGATCGTGCCCCTCGGCCCCGGCCAGCGAACTGTGCAACATGGCAATGTTGACGGCCCCATCCACAGGGCCGGGAAATTTGGGCAGCAAGCTGTCAGGCGCATGGCGGCTGGCGAAACTGACACCGTGAATCCAAACCTCGGGCGACACCTGTACCTTGCCGCCGCGCCCGTCGAATACATGAACGTTGTCCGGCAGGTTCAGCTCACCCGTGACCGGGTTTTCAGCATCGTGGTTACCCTTGATGTAGAAAACCCGGATTCCGCATTCGCGCAGACGCTCCAACTGTATCACCAGAAAAGCCGCCGTACGGGCGCTGCGCTCGGCCCCGTCAAACAGGTCTCCTGCAATCAACAGGGCGGTCACTTCTTCAGCAATGGCCGTGTCAACGATCCTGACAAAAGCGGCCCGGCTGGCAGTCTGTACGCGTTCACGCAATTCCGGGTCGCGCAGGGCCAGAGATTTCAGCGGCGAATCCAGATGAACGTCAGCTGTGTGCAGAATCTTCATTGCCCGTCTGGTCCTCGTACCACCGCATGATCTCCTCAATCTGTTGACGCGCCGACCCGCTGACCCGCGACAGGCCAAGGTGACGGGCCAAATCCCCCACCGGATCCTCTGAGGCCTTCAGGTCCGCGCCAATTTCATCCAGAACCGCCGCAACCTCGGTGCGGGACACATCGCGGATGGCGCGGTTTCCCAGCCCGCGATACGGAATTCGATCCTGATAGGTGCCTGCCAGCCAGACAAACGGAGTGCCGAACTCATCATGCAGTTCGGCCGCGCCAAGCGCGTGTTCCACCCTGTCCATGATCCGGCGCCCGGTGCGCTGCCACCCGTGGCGGTTAGCGACCTCGCGGCCCAGATTGCGCAGGGGCATCGGGGCTTGATCGACCAAAACCTCGTGAACGATCTGCCGCAGAACCCCCATGTACCCAAGATCAAAGAAACGTTCCGGGTCGGCCTTCGGCCCGTCAATCTTGGCCAACTCGGTCGCATGAGACCCTGAGGCGAAGAGCTGAGGCTCATCAGCCTCTTTCGGCGCAAACTCCGGCGGCGCGCTGTCGGTCTGAGGCGGCTCGGGTGCAGGCAAGGCCCGCACCTCTGGCGGGTCTTCTTCCTCAGCCTCATGCTCTGCTTCCTGCCGGGCCGCGCGGTCTTCTTTCAGCAGCGCTTCCAACTTTTCATGCAACCGGTCGGCCACCACCGCCGGGTCGCGGAACCAGTCGGTCGACCAGATGCGCAGGATCGTCCAACCCAATCCTTCCAGCACCGCCTGCCGCACCTTGTCCCGATCCCGCGCCGTGGCAGAGCTGTGATAGGTGGCCCCGTCACATTCGATCCCGGCCAGATAGGCCCCTGCCCGATCCGGGTTTACGATCCCAAGATCAATGCGGAAGCCCGAGACACCGATCTGGGTCCGCACCTCCCACCCTTTGGCTCGGAACGCCTCGGCAATGGCCTGTTCAAACGGGTTTTCAACCGGTCCAAGCGATCCTTCCTCGCGCGCGGCCAGCGCAACCGGGCCACGCTCGGCATAGTCCAGAAAGGTTTTCAGATCACGCACCCCGGTCGCCCGGGTGCGCGACAGATCAATCTGATCATGGGTCAGCGAGGCGAACACATGCAATTCGCGCCGGGCCCGCGTGACGGCAACGTTCAAACGCTTTTCGCCGCCATCCGCATTCAACGCGCCGAAGTTCATCGACAATTTACCTGCAAGGTCCGGAGCGAACGTGATCGAAAACAGCATCACATCACGCTCATCCCCTTGAATATTCTCAAGGTTTTTCACGATCACCGGCTCTTCACGCTCTTCTGCAAAGAACCATTCAAGTTCAGGTGCATCCCGCCGCACTTTGTCCAGGAGGTCCAGGATCAGCCCCTGCTGCTGCGCGTTGAAGGTGATCACACCCAGCGTTCGCCGATCCTCCTCGGGGTGGTTCAGCCAAGCGGTCAGACGCTGGCGGATCAACGCCACAATCGCCTTGGCCTCATCCGCATTGGTCCGCCCTGCCCCGCGCGCATAGGTGCCGTCAATCTTGTGGAACGTCACAGCGTCGCTGCCCGTGCTGGGTGCAGGAAAGGTGACAAGGCCACCATCGTAGTAGAAGTGGTTCGAGAACGCGATCAGCGCCTCATCCCGGCTGCGATAGTGCCAATCCAGCCTGCGCGTCGGGATCCCTGCGGTCGCCACCTCATCCAGAATTGAAGGCATGTCGCCAATCATCCCTTCGGCGTCCTCCTCGGCCTCATCGCTGCGGCCAAAAAAGTTGGTCGGCGGCAACTGCTTGGGATCGCCTACAATGATCGACTGTTTCGCCCGCGCGATTGCTCCGATGGCATCCCAGGTCGTGATCTGCGACGCTTCGTCAAAAATCACAACGTCGAACGTCGCCTGACCTGCCGGAAGATACTGCGCAATCGACAACGGCGACATCAGCACGCAAGGGGCAAGTTTGGGCAGAACGTCGCCCAGATTCTCCAGCAGAGGCCGGATCGCCATCGAGGGGCGTTTCAGCCCCAACTGATGCCGTAGAACACCCAGTTCCGATTTTCTGGGCACCCCGTCCCTTGCGGGCAGGCGGTGATGAATGCGTCGCATGACTTCGCGCGGAGCATGTTCGGCGACCTCGTCATCCAGCTTACGGAAGGCCGCAACGATATCCTCATGCTCCCAATGCGCGAACTGGCGCAGCGGGTCCGAGGCATCCATAGCCAGAGGCAACCACCATCGGGCATATGCGCAGCGGCATTCGGCGACGGGATCACCTTTCAACTGATCCGCCTCAATTGCATCGACCAGAGGCGTCAGCCCCGCGGCTTTGGCCTTGTTCCGAATGGCAACCCAGCGGGTCCAGTCCGCAAGCCGCCCGCGTTGCGCCAGTGTCTGATCCACGGCCTCCAGAAGATCGCGTAAGGGCAGATCGGTGTCCACCAAGCCGCCAAGCCCAGCGAACTCGGTGATTGTCGCATTCAATGCGCTGTCCGCCGCCTGCCAGTCCTCCATTGCCTGTCGCAACTCGCCCGTGGGTCCTTCCTCCAACGCAGCGACAGTGGCACCGAACGCAACAGTATCGTTGATCTCAGACTGCGCACCGGCCAATGTCGCTCGCAACGAGATCGCCTGAGCCACCCGCCCCTTCAATCTGTGCAGCGACCGGTCTGCGCCGGCGGTATCGGCTACCGGGCTATCCTTCAGCACTGCCAGCTGTTTGCGGCACTCTTCCAACGCTGGCAAATCCCTGCCCGGTTCAACCTGTCCCGAGCTGGCATAGGTTTGCAGCAGCTTGCGGGTCTTGCGCTTTTTCAGGGCGGAAAGTGGCCAGAACCCCGCCTCACCCGCGCGCCATTCCGCATCCAGCTGATCCAACGGCAGGCGTTTCACATTGTCTTCGGTGTAGGACGCGCTGCATTGGTCCTGCGCGTCCATGAACGCAACAAGCGCGGTCTCGAACTGATCCACTTCGGCGTGCAGGTCACGCTCTGACAGGCGCGGCACCATGCGCAGATCGTCCGCGTCGGGATCAATACGGCGCGACAGGTCGGTCAGCAGAGCGCGACGTTCCGGCTTCAGCATCCGGTCCGGGGTCAATGCCAGCCGGCCTGAAATATCCGAAGATGATCGCATGGCACGGTCGATACACGCCCTCAGGGTTTTGGCCCGTTCAATGATCTGGTCTTCCCAGGCATGAGACCACTCGGCCTCTCCCACCAATGGCAGCGGTGTGCCACCGCCTACAGCTGTGTAGGTACGGCCAAGTTCCTCTGTGATCTCAAGCAACCGGTCAAAACTGTGCTGATCATGGGCATCCTTATCCGCATAGGACAGTTTCAGTCCCTTTGGTGCCCCCGCCGTCCATGAAATCGCGTCAAAGACCGAAAACCCCTGCGCACCCTTGGCGTGAACCGCCTGCACATAGGTATTGAGCTGGTCGCGCTTGATCCGCAGCTTCTCGGTGACATCCAGCCAGTCCTGCTCGCTGGTGGCCGAGGCCCTGTCCCATCCCCGGCCAAGCTGCGTCAGAACCCGCTTGCGGTCGGTCTTGTTGGAATGCAGCTCCAGCACCGCATCGCCCAACCCGTGTGCCTCAAGCCTGCGCTGCACAACATCCAAAGCCGCAGCTTTTTCGGCGACGAACAGCACCGTTTTACCATGGGCAAGGCACTGGCAAATGATATTGGCGATGGTCTGACTTTTTCCGGTGCCCGGCGGGCCGATCAATACGAAATCCCGCCCCTCAGCTGCTGCAACGACGGCTGACAATTGCGAGCTGTCAGCGGGCAGAGGTGTAACCAGATCCTTGGGTGCCAGTCGTTGATCCATCTGTTCGGCCGGGATCGCGTCCCCTGCCTCTCCCTCAAAGGTCTTGTCAGGGTTGTCGACCAGATGCGCCACCAGCCGGTTATTGCGCAACTGATCGGTGCGCTCGACCAGATCCTTCCACATCAGGTATTTCGAGAATGAAAAGGTCGAGATCGCGATCTCTTCCACAACCTCGAACCCCGGCACTTCGCGCACCCGCTGGCGCATCCATTCAAAGATACGCGGCAGGTCGATGCCGCTGTCGTCGCGGGGCAATTCGCCCTCAAGCTCGGGCAGGGTCAGGTCGAAATCACGCTTGAGAAATTCCAGCAAGGTCGAGTTGAACCGAACCTCGTCTTCGTGGTGCAGGATTCTAAAGTCTGACCGCGCCGATTTGCGTTCCAGCTTGATCGGGATCAGCAGCAGCGGAGCACGATAGCTGCGCTTTTCGCCCTCTCGCTGCCAGCGCAGGAACCCTGCCGCCAGAAACAGAGTATTTGTCCCACCCTCCTGAAGATCGCTCTTGGCTTTTCGAAACAGGGTCAGCAGGCGGTTGTCAGCGTCCTTGCGATCCAGCGGCATCGTGATCTGGCCGCGTTCGAACGCATCTTTCGTTGCGCTGGCGATGATCTCGTCCCTGTCCTGCCGCGACAGCTGACGCTCGCCAATGGGATCATCCTCCATCAGCGGATAGGCGCGGAACGCCTTGTCCGCGGCCAATGCATCCTCCAAAGCGCCAACATCAGGCACCAGGCAAGGCACAGTCTGTTTACTTGGCTTGAAGTTCAGCAGCCGGTTGCGCAGCGACAGGTCCAACAGCTTCGCCTGCCAACGTTCGATCCGTCCTTTGGGCGTGTCGGGAACTTGTTCGATCACTTCGGACGGCAACAGGCCAAAGTCGATAGGGTCCGGTAGTTTCGCGGGGGCAGCCTCAATATGCTCGGCCACACCGGCATCAGCCGCCACGTGGCTGGCCAGCGGACGGATCCGGGCCGAGCGCGCGCGGGTGATGTCAACAGCCATCAGGAATTCCTGCTCACGATCCTGGGACACACGGGACCGCCCGGCTTCGACCGCCTGTTCAAATCCGGCAGTCGGGCGTTGGGTCAACAGGGTGGTTTCAACCGGAATGAACTCTTTCGCGTGAGTCGCCTTGCGCACGGTGATCACGTCCGGCTCGGTCACGTGCCCAAAATCCCGATTGGTGATCCAGACCCCGGCCCAGGCGTGACCGCGACTAAACAGGACAACAGGATGCAACCCGGCCTGTTCCCACGCAGCGGCCAATAGCAGCGAACTGTCCAGACACGTGGCCAGCCCCTCGCTGCGAATTCGTTCGGGCGCACGGATTTTCTGCCCCTCAACCTCGAACGATGCAGGCGGGTTGGCATAAGTCAGCCCCATACCGGTCACGGCCGACCAGATTGCGCCAGCGATCATCCATGCGCGCTGCGGGTCACCGGATTGATATCCCTCAAGCGAGCCATCGTGCCCACTGCGTTCCAGCAACAGCGACGCCTCCTTGAGGATCGCCGCCACCACGGGATCGTTCGGAGATACAAAGGCTGCCAGCAGCCGGTCCATGTCACCCAGCCCGCCCCATTGATCGCGGGCCAGCAGCTCCAGAGGCAGAGTTTCTGACGACAACGGACCATCGCCCGTCGAAGCCGTCAGGGTCAGAGATCCGATTTCCGTTTCATTGAGACCGGCCAGTTTCTGTACGTCCAGAGGCGTCGCCAGATCGCCCAGTTCAAGACTCCCCATCGGGGACAACCGGTCGATGATCCAGGTCCTCGATTTTATCACGGCGGGTTGTGCGGTGAGGGTTATCTGGATGTTATCCAGCGGGCCATCGGTCATATTGGTGATCGACAGCGTCTTGAGAACGGGGATGTCATTCTGTGCAGAGGCGAAGTTTACCTTTTTAGCCATGTCAAATTGCAGGCTGGTAGAAGGGGCTATCGTCTCGATTGTTTCGGCCGAAGTGTTGTCAGCTGTCGAGGATTGAGAATGATCTGTGGTCATAAGTCTTTATGTTTAAATTTTCTGATGCGATCGAGAAACGCGCTTGCCGATCTGGAATGATGGTAAATAACCTGTAATACATGTATCACTCTGTAACTTTGCGCAGGATACGTGGGGAATGCCGTTGTGCAAGTGGTAAGCTCTTGAAATCCAATTCATAGTGGCCACAAAAGCGCTTGAAAACCGAGCTTCGTCAGTTTCCCTGCCTCAATAATAGCTTACACCATTGTTTTTACGGCATTTTTCAAGTTGTCAGCTGACAATTCTCCGATTTCCCTTTGTTTTCCAAGGCCTTCAGCATTGGTATGCATGAAAATGTGCCCTTCTGCGCTTTTTGCGTCAGCTTGCGCAAGTAGGCGCCAGGGCTTCGGATGTCTTGCAGACGTTCAAGAATGCAAAGGACAGTTGTTGCCGCGGTTGCAGCTCCCATACGGACTCGCGCTTCGTTGAAGACCGGAGGATCAATCCCAATCATGGGCGACAGTTTCTCAGCAACTGTTACCAACTCTGCCCATCCCGTGATCGGCTTGGGATAGTAGTCCTGAAACTCGGTGCATATATCGAGAACGATATCAAGATTGGCGTCATCGTTTTTTTTGTCAGCCGGAATTTGCGAGTCCGAGGTCTGTTCTTCAGAGTCAAATTTAGATTCAGATGAATCCTGTATGTGCCGCTCATTTTGATTGTCAGGGCCGCTCAATTGAATGGTTCGCAATTCAGGCTGGTGGATAGCATTGCCTGTGTTTTGGTCGGCTGTGTCTTCCATTTCCTGGGTCAATTTATGCAGCGATTGTTCGGAGGACTTGCGACGCAGGATTAGGCGTGCGTTTTCGATCAGCGCGGTAAAGCGGCTGTCATTCAGAGCAATCAGCTGTTGCCGTGCCAGAGCGATCCGGTCACGCAGAGTTCTAATGCGTTCAGCGCGGCGGGTGGCGCGTTCAGCGGTCAGGAAAATCTGATCGGCATGACCGTTTAGCGGGGACAGGTCAAAGCCGAAAGCCAGTTCGACCCCCTGCCCTACCCGTCGGGCATATCGTTTGCGGTTGGGGCTGTCGTGACGGTTGACAAGACCCAGCTGCACCAGCCGCGCCAGATGGCGGCGCAGGGTGCTTTCGGGCATCCCGTTCAGGCGTTCGGACAGGGTGCGGTTCGCGGGAAACACAACCGCCCTGCCCGGCTCGGTCGGAATGTCCCGGTCTGGCAGAAAGGTCAGCAAGGCTTTCAGCACAGTCAATGTACGATGAGAGATGTCGAAATCCGCTGAGGCCGTGGTCAGCGCGGACAGCACTTCCCATTTGTCGACAGACGACAGGGCAAAACTTGCCCCTCGCCCAAAGTCACTTTGGGACGCATGTTTCATATTTTTTTCACGAAACACAAAAAATCCCTGCCCCGCGCAGCGCGCAGAGTTGACAGGACCGATTCGGAGGGGCTATTTCAAAGGTGCTAAGATTGAAAAGGGCCTTCCGGGATCATCTGTCCTGGGGGGCTTTTTTTGTGGTCTGCTCGTGCCTCCTGTGGTTGCTTCTCTGTGGTCTTAGTCTTCCGACCGTTCGTTTTTCCAGCGGTCGTGAAGTTCGGTGATCAGGGTCTCGGCATTTGTTTCGAACCAGGCGTCAAAGCCGTCTGCCGTGCGCGACGGAATGTTCAGGGTCACGCCGCGATTTGTCAGCCGGACATCGGCCAGAGCCTTGCCCGCGGCGTCACGCAAAGTGCGCGGTTTGGCTGCTGCTGCTGGTTTGCTGGCGTTTGGTTTCTTCTGCACGTGTTTCAGGACCGCCTCAAACCGTTGATCCGAGTCCAGTGTCAGAAACTCGGGGCGGTTCATGAAAGTGCTGGCGCGGCTGGTGGCGGCTTTGTCTTTCAGGGCCTCGGCCAGTGTCATCCAACGGTCGCGGCCAATTTTGGGCGCAGACCCGATCTGGCGCAGGAAGGGCAAGGAGAATGCCGTCCCAACCTTGAGCATGCGCGTCACCATCGGCTGGTCGATCGACAGGGCCGCCGCGATGGTCTCGCGGTCGTAATCAGCCTCTTTCAACTGCGCGGCAAAGCTGGCCTTTTCGATAAAGGACAGATCCTGACGCGAGGTGTTCTCCTGTCCCTGCGCCAGAACCAGCGCGTGGTCGTCCAGTTGCCGGACCATCGCCTTGACCGGCTGGCCAAGCTCTTTCAGCGCCATCAGGCGGCGGCGGCCATAGACGATTTCGAACCGGCCCGGTTCTTTGGCGTGCGGTCGCAATAGGATCGGAACCTGCTGCCCATAAGTGCGCAGGCTTTCGACCAGTTGTCGCTGTGCCTCGCTGTCCATCCCCAACCGGTCTTTCAGCCCAGCATCGTCGATCAGGGCGCAGTCGATCTCTTGCACCGCGTTTTCCTGTAGTTTCGACAAGGAAGACTGCAAGGCGCCAACCGCGCCGCGTGGCATCATCCGGGGCTTTTCGGGTTTTGCAGCCCCGCCGGATTGGTTCAGGTTGGTTGTCAGAATGCCTTTACGTGCCATCAGCGCCCCCATGCATGTTGAAGCAACGACTCGATCTCGTCATTGACAAGATTCAATGAGTCTACCGCACGATCATAGGTGTTGCGGTGAAATTGGCTGCGTTCGACCTCGTATACCGTCTGCTGAGTTAGTCCAGCATCGGAAATCGCGGTGGATTTCAGCATCGGCGCAACCATGACCTCATTTCCGAACAACTGCCGCAGGAAGGCGACAACCTGTTGCTGGGGTCCGTCGCTGGGTTCATAGCGATTGATTAGAAACCGCAGAAAGTCGAAATCCATCGGCGCACCCGCTTCGGCGACCACGTCCAACAACTCCGCGCTCATTTGCAGGAACTGGGACATCGAGGCGATGTCCAGCATATTGGGCACGACTGTAATCAGCACCCCGGTCGATGCACACAGCGCGGACATGGTCAGATAGCCCAGTTGCGGCGGGCAATCGAAGATGATCACGTCGTAATTGTCCTCGACTTCCTGAAGGGCGGTCGCCATCCGGGAAAAGAACGCAGGCTGCACGTTGTTCAGCAATGCCTGCGGGGTCTCGTGCTCGAATTCCTGCAGGATCAAACCGGCCGGGGCCAGATCAATACCGGTGAAAAAGGTTTTCTGGATGATGCTGGAGAGGAGCAGGGGGTCTTCGTATCGGATGGCGTCGTAGATCGTACCTGATTGAAGAAAGTCGTATTCAGGGCGATAGCCAAACAGAGTGGTCAAAGACGCCTGAGGGTCAATATCGACGGTAAGAACCCGGTATCCTTTCAAGGCCAAACGCTGTGCTGTGTGGATTGCACTGGTCGTTTTGCCCGATCCGCCCTTGAAGTTGAGAAAGGACAGAACCTGCACCTTGTCACCCGTCTGGCGGCCTTTCAGATAAGTCCCAGTTGTCTTTGCGGTCGACTCCAGCTCTTCGCGTATGGTTAGCAGGTCTTCAGCGGAATAGTGGCGACGACCACCTGGGGTGGTATGTACATCAGGGATTCGGCTGTCGAAGTGCAGTTTGCGCAGAAAGCTGGGTGAGATACCCAGCAGACCGGCGGCTTCTCCGGCGCTGAACAGTCGAAGCTCTTTGCGCGCGTCGGGCGCAAACACTGTCATCATGTGGCTTTCCAAAGCCGCAGTCAGATTCTCAGCGTTCTCGCGAACACGCTGATTGATGTGGATAGGTTCAGCCACGTCTGCCCTCTTTCAGTAACGCTGTTTTTCGCCAACGCTGTTTTTATCGTTTTTTACGCAAGAAGGGGGTGGTTTGGCAACAACTTCTTCAATGTCGAGATATCGCAGGGTCTGCAATATATAGTAGAGGAGCGGCTTTTCAAAACAATACACGACGCAAAGCATTGAAAGGAATAAATAATTGTGAATCCCCATGGAATTCATGGAAAATCTCGTGAAACATCAGTGATAGTCTCGGATCAAGCTTTGAAACAGACGTTCGGGAATCATCCTAAGGCGGGGAAGAGGGCGAACACGGGCAGGATTCGCAGGTTTCCTTTGGTGTCAAAAGACATTATATTATCTTTAGATGATAAAATTAGCGCGAAAGGGCAATATATTGACCTTTAGCTTTGAGACCCCGACACCTGGCTCGGTGCAGGACAAGATTCGTTTTTCTGCCCGCGGTCTGCGCCTGGCTCATAACATGACACAGCAGGCTTTGGCCGAAAAATCGGGCGTGCCGCTGTCGACACTGAAACGGTTTGAACAAAGTGGCGAGATTTCACTGGCGGCACTTTTGGCGATTGCCGGGGCGTTGGGCGCGCTGGACGCATTCGAAGATCTGTTTCCAAAGCCAGCAGCTTCGTCACTGGAGGAATTGGGGTCCGCAAGGGCTGACCGCAAGCGGGCCGGAAAAAGGCAGGGCTGATGGCTGATCGTCTGAACATCGAACTGGACTTTGGAGATCATCGGCGTGTGGTTGGACAGGTGGCGTGGGTCAAGGACCAGCGACGTGCCGCCATTGAATGGGCGCCGGAGTTCGTCGCAAACCCGTTGCCGATTTCGCCATATGCGATCCGATCCTGGCAGGGGTTGCATTTTGGCGACCATACTCCGTTTGATGGGCTGCCGGGTGTCCTGGCGGATTCACTGCCTGATGGCTGGGGCCGCTTGCTGATTGACCGTGAGATGGCACGGCGGGGCAGGGCGGTTCATGAGCTGACGCCAGTAAACCGTCTGGCCATAGTCGGCCAGTACGGCATGGGGGCGCTTTGCTATCATCCCGAAGAGGAACTGACCAAACAGGAAGATATCGACCTGGATTGGTTCGCTAAAACTGCCCAGCATATCGAACAGGACTTGTCTGTCGAGGACCTGTCCCGGCTTCGCGCAGGCAGTGGCGGCTCGGCCGGGGCGCGGCCAAAATTTGTCGCCTTGGTGAACACAGAAACCGGCATGTTGCGGGATCATCGCAACGGGGCAGGGGAGGGGTTCAGCCATTACCTCATAAAATTCCGATCCTCGTCCGACCCGTCCAGCGCCGCGCGTGAGGAACAAGCCTATGCGGAAATGGCGCGCGCGGCCGGAATCAACATGTCGGACACACGATTGCTTTCGACCGGTTCGGGTGAAGACCTGTTCGCAACCCTTCGCTTTGATCGACCCGAGGGTCGGCGGCTGCATATGCACACGGTCGCGGGTATTCTGAACGCCGATTTCACCGCACCGGTTGTGGACTATGAAACCTTGTTGAAACTGACCTATTTCATGACCAACCATCAGGGTGACGTTGAAGAGATGTTTCGGCGTATGGTCTTCAACGTTCTAACCCACAACCGCGATGACCACATCAAGAACCACGCCTTCCTGATGGACCATCACGGAACATGGCGCCTGTCGCCCGCATATGACCTGAGCTTTTCCGACGGCCCTGGCGGCGAACATCATCTGAGTGTGAATGGAAACGGCAGGAACCCGACTCATGAAGATTTGGTTGCAGCAGGAGAGGGGTGCGGCATTCGAAAACGACGCGTGCTTGAAATCATCGAGCAAGTGCGCCATGCGGCGAAACAGTGGCCAGTCTTTGCAGATGTAAGTGGAGTTCCTGAAGAACGAAGTAGAGAGATAGTAAAAAGACTGAATTCGGTCGGCAAAAGTTGATCAAGGCGGCCCCGACTTCTTTGGTGTGATTGCAGCTCTGCGCGCATTTCCTCGCAAAATCAATTAAACATGATAAGGGATACTTATCGAATATAATGGGGATTCTATTGTGTGGCTAAAGTAAAGATCAAAAACTTAAAATAATGCGCACAAACGGGTAAGGGGCTTTTAAATTCTTGGGGTTCTTAAGCGTTTTGGCGCTGTACAGCAGGTTCTGTTGCGAAGTTTCAGTTGGAAGAAGAGCGCGCGCTGTAGCAGCAGGTTTATGAGGAAAGTTCCGCGAACTGGCGAAACGGACAGATTCCGGGCATGATTTGACCTTTGCGGATCATGTTAGCAACTTCTATTCCGTCCAGCGTTGCCGCTGCTGCTGCGAAGGCTTTGAACCCCAGCATCGGACGGGTTCGTCTTTTGATGAAACGGTGGTCCTGTTCCACGACATTGTTCAAGTATCTCCGCCTGACCATCTCGATTGGGACTGGGCAACCAAAGCCTTTCAACATCTTGTTTATGGCCTTGATGCCAGCCGTGTTAGCTCCGCTTTTGTCGATGACAATCTTTCTCGGAAGGCCGTTGACCTCCAGTGTCCGGGCAAAGAACTTGGTGGCGGCGGGTTTGTTTCGACGCTGAGAAAGCATGAAATCAAGCGTCTTACCGTGCTTGTCGACAGCTCGGTAGAGATATGCCCACGCCCCTTTCACCTTGATGTAGGTCTCGTCCGTTCTCCAAGAACGGTCGCAAGATTTTTTGCGGCGACGCGCGGCTTCGGCGATCGCGCTAGAGTATCTTGTCACCCAGCGGTTCAGTGTGGTGTGGTCCACCGAAACACCGCGCTCACCGATGATTTCCTCCAGGTCACGGTATGAAACACCATATCGTACATAAAAGAACACCGCGAATAGGATCACATCCTTCGGATATTGCGCACCGTTGAAAGAAATCATGAACTGACTTTCGCCTGAATTACACCGGCCGCTATTCACTCTCTGCGTTCTTGAGCGTCAATGGCAAAATGTTTGCAACAGATCCTGCTAACAATCCGAAGGTTGATCAGGCAAGACAGATCAGTTTGAATGGTGGGTACCTATCAAAGATCATTGCGACACTCTTGAAGGCGACTGCCACATGCTGACCAAAGTACTATCCAACCTTGCCGATTCACCAATGCCATTGAACTGGGCCGTGACAGCCCCAGCGACAGGAAAACTGTTCTACACGTCTCATCTGGCGTTTGACGAAACTGGAAAGATCGTGGGCGACACAATCGAAGCGCAGACGCGTCAGATGATGAATAATGTGAAATTCTCGGTCGAAGCAGCCGGTGGGTCCATGGGTGATATCACGCAGTGCATGTTGTATTTGGTTGACGTGAATGACGGCCCCGGAATGAGCGCAACCTATGCAGAGTTTTTTGAAGGTGTGCTTCCGAACCGTGCCACGGTTGTGGTTTCAGCCCTTCTCGCTCCGGAAGCCAAAGTGGAGATTGTGGCATACGCTCACATCAACTAGGCCAGAACTCCAGTATTCTCCTCTTTCGGTGGCGTCTGCCATGCAGGGATAACATTTTCTTCCCAAGCATATGAAAACCCGGCAAATTTCTTTGCCGGGTTCTATAAGTCTCAGATATAGAAATGCTTACTTTTGTTTGATGCGCCCATCGGTGTATGGGGTGTAAGGACCGATTTTCGCCAGATACTCCGCAGTCACATCCGAAATTGTTGGGCCGAAGTCATAGGCATTTTCCGCATCCCGGAACATTTTGTAGCCATCGCCACCGCCGCGCACATAGTTGTTGGACACGAGGCCATAGGTCTTGGTCGGATCAATCGGAACCCAGTCGCCGCCTTCCATAACCAGGACCTCCTGAATGCGGCCTGCGCCAGCAACAACAGACGCGTCCCAAGTGTACTGAAGACCTGCAACCTGTGGGAAACGACCTTTTACTTCTTCGACCTGACTCACACCATTTTCCAACGCATCAATCACGGTTTGACCGGACACAAAGAAGGTCGATAGTGTGCTCTGGAACGGCAGAACTGTCAGGATTTCGCCCATTGTGACTTGGCCCGCATCAATGGAAGCCCGAAGATTGCCACCGTTGACGATCGCAATCGAGATCCCCTGATCTTTCACGCGGTCCAGCATCGCGTCAGCAACAAGGTTGCCCATCGCACATTCAACAGCGCGGCAGAATTCTCGCGCACCTTCGACGACTTCGGTGGTCTCTGCGACAACGCGCTGTTTTAGATCTTCGATCGGTGCGCCCATTTCCGCAACACGCGCGACCATTTCGGCGTCAGGTGTTAAAGACGCGTCAAGCAAAATCGGCTCGCCGATCGCGGAAATCACCTCGCCTGCGTCGTCAAAGGTTACGACAAGCTCGCCCAAATACTTGGAATAGGCATAAGCCTGTACCACAGGCACTTTGCCAACCATGGTCGGATAGGTACCCTGCGCGCGGTCGCTGGTGTTGGACAGAAACGTGTGCGAATGACCGCCAACTACAACATCAATCCCCGGCACATTCGCCGCAATATCAAGGTCTTTTACCAGACCCACATGGGTCAGTGCGATGATCTTATTCACCTCTTCAGCTTCCAGAGCGGCGACATCAGCTTTTAGGCTTTCGATCTCATCCTGAAACACCACATCGTCGCCTGGAGAGGAGGTATCAACGGTGTCGGTCGCCAGCGCCGAGATAATGCCAATCTTCTGTCCGCCGACATTCAATACCACATGATTGCGGATTTTTCCTTTCAGTGATGCTTCGCCCGTCAAATCAAGGTTGCCAGAGATTACCGGGAAGGACACTGCATCTACAAAGGCTGCAAGACCTTCCGGGCCGTCGTCAAACTCGTGGTTGCCCACGGCCATGACGTCATAGCCGATGGCTTCCATGAACTCGGCCTCGGCTGCGCCTTTATAGGTAGAATAGAACAGCGAACCCTGAAACGGGTCACCCGCGTCCAGCACAACAAAGTTGCTATCCGCAAGCTCTGCTCGCTTTGCGTCCACCGCAGATTTGATCCGTGCGACACCGCCAAAGCACTTGCCTTCGGCTTCTCCTTCGGCGTCGCAGGTCGAATCCCACTCGTTGATCGATTCAATCCGACTGTGAATGTCGTTGGTGTGCAGAATGGTCAGCGTATATTCAGCAGATACCATTCCAGCAGTTACTGCCAGCACAGCCGCGCTGGCTAGAAATCGCAGATACATGAAAACTCCTTTTGATTTGGGCTAAACGCGTGCAGCCAATTTCGTCACAGATAAGTTGGCGTGCAATTACGAGACAACTACCGGCAATCCTTTTGCAGGTGGCGTATTGCGGCTGCGCATGCTGCGCACAACCCCGTCGATGATTGTCATGCCAACACAACCGCCATCAGCAACTGGGGTTTCAATTTTTCCGGTCTGAAAATGGTCGATATTCCGAACTGCGAGTTTTTCTGGTTGCTCACCCATGACATCCTCGGTAGGTTATCATTAGTAAGCTAACAATAATTCGAATAAACGCAAGATCGTTTGTAAAAAAGGGAAATACTGAATGCCCTGACATTCTTCTAGTACTCAGCATGTGCCAGGCCATCTCGTGAACGAAAGCGCCACGATTGAAAATGGAGAAGCTCCCACATGAATCTAAAGTTTGTCGACGACGAAGAACCAGCCATCTACTAGCAGGATGTGCGGATCGCACCCTCTAGGAATGCCGCCACTAGCTTGTGAATGTCCGAGAATTAAGGGTACGAAATAGTCCCACTTAGCGCGCTTCTTGGGATTGCACGTTACAGCGGCTTCAACCATCACAATCATGGAGGCTGGGATGAGCGATGAATCCCTGAACCATAGAAAACCAAGATTATTGCACCGATTGGGGTAGCAAAGCTGTCAAAGTTTATGACCCGTTATCTTATAAACGATCAAGGATAATACCATGCCGCGCGCGTTTGTATTTGTACTCGACTCTGTCGGCATAGGTGGCGCGCCGGACGCGGCCTTCTTCGGAGACAAAGGTTCCAACACGCTTGGGCATATTGCACAAGCCTGTTCTCGGGGACTTGGGGATCGGGAAAGTTTGCGGTCAGGACCACTGGTCCTTCCGAATCTGGCCGCTTTGGGACTTGCAGAGGCAGCCAATGCCTCGGTCCCTGGTGCTGTCGATGACCTGGGCGGGATGTCTGGTGGTGCCTGGGCCGTAGGGCGGGAAACTTCGGCCGGAAAGGATACTCCTTCTGGGCATTGGGAGATAACCGGCGTTCCAGTAACCCGTCCGTGGACCCATTTTCCTGATACACACCCAAGTTTTCCCGATGATCTTGTGCAAGAGATCGTCCGTGTAACGGGTGTTCCGGGACTGCTGGGCAATAAGCATGCTTCGGGGATTCCGGTCATCGACGAGTTTGCTGAGGAGCATATCCAAACAGGGAAACCGATTTGTTACACTTCCGCGGACTCAGTATTCCAGATTGCTGCGCATGAAGAGCATTTCGGCCTGCAACGCCTCCATGATATGTGCGCGCAGGTCTACGAACTGACCGCGCCAATGCGTGTGGGGCGGGTGATTGCCCGGCCCTTTATCGGCAACATAAATACTGGGTTCAAACGCACGGGGAACCGCAGAGATTTTACTGTTGAACCCTCTAGCGAAACTTTACTCGACTATGTGAGCAAAGCGGGGCGGAACACGATCGGTATGGGCAAAATCGGTGATATCTACAGCCATCGCGGACTGGACGAAGTGCGCAAAGCATCGGGCAATATGCCATTGATGGACAAAACGCTTGAGGCCATGGATGATCTGGCAGACGGCGGCTTTCTGTTCGCAAATTTTGTCGATTTTGACAGTGAATTCGGCCATCAGCGCGATGTGCCCGGCTATGCTGCCGCGCTTGAAGCGTTCGACGCCCGTATGCCCGAGGTATTCTCGAAGCTGAACAAGGACGACCTTCTGATCCTGACGGCAGACCACGGCAATGACCCAACCTGGCGCGGGTCGGATCACACGCGCGAACAGGTGCCGATCCTGATCCGGGGTGGTGGTCTCAGAGGCTATCAGGGGGTTCATGCTTTTTCGGATGTCGGAGCAACCGTTGCCGACTTTCTGAACGTTCCGTATGGTGCTGTCGGCCAGCCGATCAAAGAGAAAGAAGCTAAGTAAATGGTGCAGAAACTACTACGAGGCAGTACGCTTACTATCGACTCTGCACCAGCGTCGGTCGAAGGCAAGTCCGCAAATTACTATTGAGAAGAAGGCACAATTCTCGAACAACATGGCAAGAAAACGCCGTGGGTTGCTTTGATGTCATTCACGATCTGGCGTTCGATAGCTGCCAGTTTGTCGACCATCGGCCGCATCTGAAGAGAGCAAGCCGCATAGGCACTCAACTGCATTTTTTCACAGGCTTTGAACAACGAGTCCTAGAGTAAGCAACTGCTTGAATGGCTTAACAGTTACACTTTTTTCCCGGCGGGAATTGAGTTTGTTGAGATTGATCATGCCAGCAGGATCGCGACTTTATTATGAACTAGTCGGCCACAGAGCAACAACGGCAGTTGTCTCAGATTAGCAGAGCAATATGGTTGTTCGGGCCTTAATAGCCACGCCAAAGACGGCTGTCGGTCTAGTTCTTCAATCTTCCAAACCGTGAACACCTTGATAGGGGACTTCCACCGGTGGTAGGGACGGGCGCTGCCGAGGTAGTTCGCATGCCATTGTTACTTCATGATTGGTGATCGCCGTAATGTAGTGCGTTCTCAGAAGACCAGCAATGTAGCGACTGGTCAACGTATTGCTAATTTTGCTAAATTTGGTCCGAGAATACACAAATGTATCTATCGCTTTCAGCGCTAGAGCGATGTTTCGTTGAGTTGAGATCATCCATATCCCGCACGCAGGAATTTGAAAGAGCCATAGACCAACGTTTAGCTGGATAGTGCTGCTCGCGCTACAATCGTTGAAACCAAAAATGCCAACGGTCAAAACATTACTACAGATTCGATGGCATACTCAAACTACTGAAGCCGATTCTTTGGTAGACAAATTATTACCCTAACACTTAATTTTTTGGCCACTTTTTTGTTCGCAATGACCGGGATGTAGTTTTCACTGTTGCTTCACCATCAACAACTATTTGATCGCCGACCCGGCAAATAGTTCTTAGTACTGCTCTGTTTCGGTCTTCTACTAATTTCGTAATTGTTACTTCGGCATGCACTGTATCGCCGGGTCGTACCGGGCCGACAAAATTCATGTGTTGGGATATGTAAATAGTTCCTGGGCCAGGTGGTCGATTTGCGATCGCTGCTGATATCGTGCTCGCGGTTAAAAAACCATGCGCGATACGACCCTTGAACATGGTGGTTTGCGCAAATTCATCGTTGATATGAATTGCATTATTGTCGCCAGATGCGCCGGCAAAAAGGATGATGTCTGCTTCTGTGATCGTTTTGGCAAACGAAGCGCTCATTCCAACTTCGAGATCTTCGAAATCATATCCGTTCAGTTCATTCATTTGGATTTCCTCAATTCGAGATCACATATTTGGATAGTTTGGACCGTCGCCGCCCTGCGGTGTAGTCCAGGTGATGTTCTGGCTGGGATCCTTGATGTCACAGGTCTTGCAGTGAACACAGTTCTGGAAGTTGATCACGAATCGCGGCCCGTCTTCATCCTCAACCATCTCATAGACGCCTGCGGGGCAGTAACGCTGTGCCGGCTCGTCGAATTTGGGCAGGTTGACCTTAACCGGGATGTCCGGGTCGGTCAGTTTCAGATGGCAAGGCTGGCTTTCCTCGTGGTTGGTGGCCGCAAACGATACGTTCGTCAGGCGGTCAAAGGACAGTGTGCCATCGGGTTTCGGATAGTCGATGGGTTGATGCTTGCTGGCATCTTCGGTCGATTCCGCGTCGTTCTTGCCGTGGCCCAGCGTGCCCAGCAGCGAGAAGCCCAGCGTATTGGTCCACATGTCCATACCGCCCAGTACCAGGCTGGCGGTCAGGCCGTATTTCGACCACAGCGGTTTGACGTTGCGCACCTTCTTCAGATCCGAGCCGATTGCACCATCGCGAACGTCGGCCTCATAAGCGGTCAGCTCATCACCCGAACGCTCGGCCTTGATGGCATCATAGGCGGCCTCGGCCGCGGCCTTGCCTGACAGCATCGCGTTGTGGTTGCCCTTGATGCGCGGCACGTTGACCATGCCCGCCGAGCAACCCAACAGCGCAACACCCGGTGCGACCAGTTTCGGCATCGACTGGTAGCCACCCTCGGTGATCGCACGGGCGCCGTAAGCCACACGCTTACCGCCTTTCAGCAGCTCGGCCACCATCGGGTGGTGCTTGAAGCGCTGGAATTCCATGTAGGGGTACAGGTGCGGGTTCTTGTAGTTAAGGTGGACCACAAAACCGACATAGACCTGATTGTTTTCAAGTTGATATATGAAAGACCCACCACCCGCATTGCTGCCCAGCGGCCAGCCCATGGTGTGCGTGACCGAGCCTTCTTTGTGCTTGGCTGGATCAATCTCCCAGATCTCTTTCATGCCAACGCCGTATTTCTGCGGCTCTTTACCGGCAGACAGGTCGTATTTGGCGATGACTTCCTTGGACAGTGAGCCGCGCACGCCTTCCGACAGGAAGACATATTTGCCTTGCAGTTCCATGCCCGGCTCGGTGTTGGGGCCGTAGGATCCGTCTGGCTCCAGACCAAATACACCGGCTACAACGCCTTTGACTTCACCGTTCTCACCGTAGACCAGCTCGGAACAGGCCATGCCGGGGAAGATTTCAACGCCCAGCTCTTCGGCCTGCTCTGCCATCCAGCGGCAGACATTGCCCATCGAGACGATGTAGTTGCCGTGGTTGTTCATCAGCGGCGGCATCGGGAAATTGGGGATGCGAATCTTGCCAGCCTCGCCCAGCATGTAGAAATTGTCTTCATGCACTGGCACGTTCAGCGGGGCACCCTTTTCCTTCCAATCGGGGATCAGAGCATCCAGACCACAAGGGTCCAGCACCGCACCCGACAGGATATGCGCACCCACTTCTGAACCCTTCTCTAGAACCACGACGTTCAGGTCGGCATCCAGCTGTTTCAGACGGATGGCCGCCGACAGTCCCGCAGGGCCAGCACCCACGATCACCACGTCATATTCCATCGCTTCGCGTTCAATCTCGGCCATCTTATCCCTCGATCATTGGTATGAGCTTGTCGAGCGACTGCTTTGCGTCGCCATAGAACATCCGGGTGTTTTCTTTGAAGAACAGCGGGTTCTCGATACCCGAATAGCCGGTGCCCTGACCGCGCTTCGACACGAACACCTGCTTGGCCTTCCAGCATTCCAAAACCGGCATCCCGGCGATGGGGCTGTTCGGGTCTTCCTGCGCCGCTGGGTTCACGATATCGTTCGAGCCAATCACGATGGCCACATCCGTATCCGGGAAGTCGTCGTTGATCTCGTCCATCTCCAGAACAATGTCATACGGCACCTTCGCCTCGGCCAGCAGCACGTTCATGTGGCCCGGCAGACGACCGGCAACGGGGTGGATCGCAAAGCGCACCTCTTTGCCTTTAGCGCGCAGCTTGCGAACCAGTTCGGAGACAGACTGCTGCGCTTGCGCCACAGCCATGCCGTACCCCGGAATGATGACAATGCTGTCGGCGTCATTCAGCGCCGCCGCGACACCATCTGCCTCGATGGCGATCTGTTCACCCTCAACAGCCATCTGTTCGCCCTGCGGGCCACCAAAGCCGCCCAGAATTACGCTGACAAAGTGACGGTTCATCGCCTTACACATGATGTAGGACAGGATTGCACCAGACGAGCCCACCAATGCACCAACCACGATCAGCAGGTCGTTGCCTAGCGAGAAGCCGATGGCCGCAGCCGCCCAACCCGAATAGCTGTTCAGCATCGACACAACCACCGGCATGTCGGCCCCGCCGATGCCCATGATCAGGTGATAACCGATGAACAGCGCTGCCAGCGTCATCAGGAACAGCGGGAAGAAACCGCCCGAGCTGGTGTACCAGATCAAACAGATCAGCGAGAGACCCGCCGCCGCCGCGTTCAGCATATGACCACCAGGCAGCTTGGTCGCCGCCGAGGTCACTTTGCCCGCCAGCTTGCCATAGGCCACAACCGATCCGGTAAAAGTGATCGCACCGATGAAGATACCCAGAAACAGCTCAACATGCAGGATCGCCAGTTCCGCCGGGGTCTTCTTGGCAATCAACTTGGCGAACGCACCAAGGTCGGACAGATCCGCCTGACCCGCGCTGTCCTTGATTGCCATGACCTGAGCCACGTTTCCGATCTCAAAATGCGCGTTGAAGCCGACGAACACAGCCGCCAGGCCAACCAGCGAGTGCATTGCGGCAACTAGCTGAGGCATCTCAGTCATCTGGACGCGCTGCGCCACGTATTGACCGATCAGACCGCCGCCGATGATCAGCAGCAACGACAGCAGCCATAGGCCGGAACCCGGGCCGACCAGCGTGGCAAAGACCGCCAGCGCCATACCGACGATACCGTACCAGACAGCGCGTTTGGCGCTTTCCTGGTTCGAAAGGCCGCCGAGCGACAGGATGAATAGGACAGCCGCAACAACATAAGCGGCAGAAGTGAAGCCAATCATATGCCCGACCTCCTTAGGATTTCTGGAACATGGCGAGCATGCGCCGGGTTACGAGGAAGCCGCCGAAGATATTGATCCCGGCCATGAACACGGACAGTGCCGCCAGCAGAATAACCAGGAACGACCCGGACCCGATCTGCATCAAAGCCCCGACGATAATGATCGACGAGATCGCGTTGGTGATCGCCATAAGCGGTGTGTGTAAGCTGTGCGCAACGCCCCAGATCACCTGGAAGCCCACAAAAATCGCCAACACAAAGACGATAAAGTGCTGCATGAAGCTTGCCGGAGCGATCAGCCCCACCAGCAACATCAGCGCGCCACCGATACCCAGCAGGGTGAACTGCTGCTTGGTCTGTGCCTTGAAGGCCGCAATTTCCTGCGCCTTTTTCTCTTCCGGGGTCAGTTCCTTGACCTCGGGTTTCTTCTGCGCCGCAATCGCCTGCACCTTGGGCGGTGGCGGCGGGAAGGTGATCTCACCCTCATGGGTCACGGTTGCACCGCGGATCACGTCATCTTCCATATCGTGATTGATCTGACCGTCCTTCTCGGGCGTCAGGTCTGCCATCATATGACGAATGTTGGTCGCGTAGAGAGACGACGCCTGCGCCGCCATCCGGCTGGGGAAATCGGTATAGCCGATGATGGTCACGCCATTGTCGGTCACGATCTTCTCATCCGCGACGGTCAGCTTACAGTTGCCGCCCTTCTCCGCCGCCAAATCGACGATGACCGAGCCCGGTTTCATCGCTTCGACCATATCCTTGGTCCACAGCTCGGGCGCTTCGCGGTTCGGGATCAGCGCGGTGGTGATCACGATGTCAATCTCGGGCGCCAACTCACGGAACTTGGCCAACTGCGCTTCGCGGAATTCATCCGACTGAACTGAGGCATAACCACCGGTGGCCGCGCCGTCCTGCTGGTCTTCTTCAAAGTCCAGATAGACGAATTCGGCCCCCATGGATTCGACCTGCTCGGCCACTTCGGGGCGTACGTCGAACGCATAGGTGATCGCACCCAGCGACGTGGACGTACCAATCGCCGCCAGACCAGCAACACCGGCACCCACGATCAGCACCTTAGCAGGCGGCACCTTACCGGCCGCCGTCACCTGACCGGTGAAGAAACGGCCAAAGTTGTTGCCTGCCTCGATCACAGCACGGTACCCGGCGATATTGGCCATCGAAGACAGCGCGTCCATCTTCTGCGCCCGCGAGATACGCGGGACCATCTCCATCGCGATCACGGTCGCGCCCTTGGATTTGGCGGCCTCCATCCCATCTTCATTCCCAGCCGGGTTAAAGAAGGAAATCAGGGTCTTGTCCTTGGTCAGACGCTTCAGTTCGGTGGCATCGGGCTGACGCACCTTGGCAATAATATCCGCCGCCTTCCAAAGCGAGGCGGCGGTCTTCATGACCTCAACGCCTGCGGCTTCATAAGCGGCGTCCGAAAACCCCGCAGCAGCGCCTGCGCCCTTTTCGATCAGGCACTCATAGCCCAGTTTCTGCAACTGCAAAGCCGAGTCCGGAGTCATCGCGACCCGGTTCTCACCGTCCAGTACTTCCTTCGGAGTGCCTAATTTCATTCGCGCGCCCTCTCAAATTTCTGGTTTCCCGTCTGACCAATCTCCTGAAAGCACTGGAGAGATGTGTCAGACGTCACGCAATTGGAGGGGAGACCAGTACGTGGTTTCAGATTTTCTCGGTCAGTTCTGGGACGGCGCCGAACAGGTCAGCGACCAGGCCGAAGTCTGCGACCTGGAAGATCGGCGCTTCTTCGTCCTTGTTGATCGCAACGATGACCTTGGAGTCCTTCATGCCCGCCAGGTGCTGGATCGCACCCGAGATGCCGACTGCAACGTAAAGGTCAGGGGCAACAACCTTGCCGGTCTGACCCACCTGCCAGTCGTTCGGGGCGTAGCCCGAGTCAACTGCGGCGCGTGAGGCACCAACGGCGGCTCCCAGCTTATCGGCCAGGCCTTCGATCAGTTTGAAGTCGTCTTCCGAGCCAACACCACGGCCACCCGAAACAACAACACCAGCCGAAGTTAGTTCAGGACGGTCGCTTTCAGCAACCTTGTCCTCGACCCACGACGACAGGCCGGGGTTTTCGCCGACCGAGATGGTCTCGACCGCCGCCGAACCACCTTCGCCCGCCGCATCGAAGCTGGCGGTCCGGATGGTCACGACTTTCTTGGCGTCGTTCGATTTCACGGTCTGGATCGCGTTACCCGCATAGATCGGACGCTCGAAAGTGGTGGCATCGACCACGCCGGACGCGTCCGAGATCACCATCACGTCCAGCAGGGCTGCAACGCGCGGCATCACGTTCTTGGCGTCGGTGGTGGCAGGGGCAACGATATGCTCGTACCCATCGGCCAGACCCACGATCAGGGCTGCGGTCGATTCCGCCAGGCGATGACCCAGCGAGGCGTCTTCGGCAACCAGAACCTTGGATACGCCATCGATCTTGGCAGCGGCCTCACCAGCAGCAGCGGCAGAACCACCTGCGGCCAGAACGGTGATGTCACCCAGCGATTTGACGGCGGCAACGGTCTTGGCTGTGGCGTCAACCGACAGCTCACCATTGTTAACCTCTGCGAGAAGAAGAACAGCCATTA